>CAZPOY010000102.1:0-5961 GCA_964588345.1 uncultured Thermoplasmata archaeon | reverse complement strand
GATGAGGGAGAAGAAGAGGACCGTGGACGTCAAGGTCTCCAAGGACCCCGGTTCATTCGTAACCCATCTCAAAAAAGCAGGATTTACCGCGGAAGAAAAAGGACGCATCATCGAGGTCGAGAGAAAGGGGGAGGAGACCGTTGACGCCATCATCAATCTGGCTTACCAACATGGCTTTTCCTTGAGGATGGCATCGGGAAGCGTTGCCTCATTGGAAGAGGTGTTCTTGAAATCCCTGGAGGCCACTGAAGGCAGTTCATATCTGGGAAAGGAATTTGATTCCGTTGGAAAGGGGGAGGGAGAGGAATGACCCCCATCTATGAGAGGAAATACCGAAGGGCCGTTGCCGACAGAAAAGGCAGGGCATACCGCCTTCTTTCTCTGGCTGGGATGGAGTTCAAAAGACGCATCAGGTCCGTCTGGGTCATCATCATACTTGTCGTTCTGGGACTGCAGATATTCGGATTCCTCGTTGGCGCCGTTTTTGATACAATGTTTCTGGTTTCGCAACCGGGCGTTGAAATGGAAGGTTCGATAAGTGAACTTCTCGTAAGACCCGGCGGTCCAGCCCTGGCGACCATCAATGGCAACGGGACCATCATCATGGACGTGGAAGTGGAGAATATTGGCGATGTCAAGGCAAAGTGCCATATCGATGTAATGCCTCATTACCGTAGCGAGAATTGGACAGCGGTTCCGTTGCAAACGGAAATGGAGGTAGGCCAAGGTGCAACCGAGACCGTTTCCATTTACGTCGAACACTTGTCTGATGCTGAAGAATCCTTTTTTTTCGCCGTCATGGTGGAGATTTTCGAAGCGTATGAAATGGGCGGGATGGTCAACATGGGCGTCACAGCTTCAAACGAGGATTTGCCATCAGCACCCGAAATAACCGCTTCGGAACAATGGACGCTTACGGCTGGCTCCTCCAAGGATTTCTCATTCACCGTCACCAACAAAAATTCCAGGGATTTTGTCCTAACCAATTACGAAGTATTCGTCTTCCACGGCGTCGGTTTGGACCAATATGACTACTACGGAGAACCGATTGTGAACAAGGACGATATCGACCAAATGGTCATTCCCGCGGGAGAATCCGTCGTGTTCAATCACACGCTATCGGCGAGCCATTGGACCGTTGCAAGGACATCCATTGCCCAGTTTTATTTTTCGGGATACTACGAAGATGACGATTCCCAGATGCTTTTCAACACGACCTTCTTTGAACTGGAAACGAAGATGGGGGAAAAGACGGATTATTTCAACAACCGCTTCTTTGAGCTCACATCGGGTGGAAACAATTACGTATTCACGGTCCTTCTGGCAGCCATCGCAGGTGGAGCCGTTATATCCGAGGACCTGAGGACCAAGGCCATAACGCTGATGCTATCAAGGCCCATCAGGAGGGTTGATTATCTCTTGGCAAAATTCCTGTCCGTGTTTTTCGTAGTCTCCATATTCACGGTAGGTGTGTATTCGGTCACCTTCTTCATCGTTCTGCTGATGTCCACGGTATCGTTTGATTTCTTCTTCAGCCACATATGGATACTTGGTTCCGTACTGCTCAAAGGCATCATTACGGCTTTCTTCTATAGTACCGTCGTGCTTTTCTTCTCATCGGTCACGGACAAAAAGTGGCTTGCAAGCATCGCCGCCATCGGAACGTTCTTCATTTCTTCGATATTTTCGGGCATCATTGGCATATTCGTACGGAAGCCGTGGACCCACATGGTCAGTTTGGAAGCGAACCTCAACCAATTGTCCTCATATCTATTCAACGTGCCCGCCCCCTTTGATTATCCCTGGTACCATTCTCTGATGCTCATTACCGCTCTCTCGGCTTTGTTGATAACAGCAATGTACCTGCGAATTAAGGGGGTGGAGTTCAGCGAATGACGTCCAAACCGGTAAAGTTGGAAAACGTGAGCAAGTGGTACGGCAAGGTCATCGGTCTCAACGAGGTTACCCTTGAGATGGGCCAGGGAATCACAGGCTTGTTGGGCCCCAACGGTGCCGGCAAAAGCACCATGATGAAGATAATCACGGGGCAGATAAAGCAGGACATAGGAAAGGTCACGGTAATGGGCCAAAGGGTCTGGAACAACGCCTTGGCTTTGGAAAACGTCGGTTATTGCCCCGAGGGTGACAATTTCTATTCGTTTTTCACTGGCCGGGATTTCATCGAACTTGCTTGCCGACTGAAAGGCGTTCCTGACGTAAAAAAAGAGACGAGCAGGGTGCTTTCCATCGTGGAGATGGAAGAGTCAGCTGATAGGAAGATACGCCATTATTCCAAGGGGATGCGCCAAAGGATAAAGTTCGCCCAGGCCATCGTGGGAGACCCTCCTCTTGTGATACTTGACGAACCCCTCTCGGGAACGGACCCGGTTGGAAGGGTGGCCATTATTAACCTCATCGAGAAACTTGGTTCCCAAGGCCGGTCCATGGTTGTCTCTTCCCACGTGCTGCATGAGATTGAGCGTATGACAGACCAGATAATGCTCATTCATAACGGCCGGCTCCTTGCCGAAGGCAACATCCACGGCATACGTGACATGATAGACGAACATCCTCATACCGTGCTGATAAAGACCGATGAACCTAGAAGACTGGCCAAAGTCCTGGTGGTAGAGAACTTCGTTGAGAGCGTGAGATTGGATAAGGAAGGCGTCTATGTCACCACACCGGTCCCTCAGGAACTTTACAATGGTCTTCCAAGGGTCCTGGTCGAAGAAAAATTCCACGTCACACACCTTTCAAGCCCCGACGATAACCTGGAGGCCGTATTCGATTACCTGGTGAAATGATGAAAGATAAGAGCGGAAAATACAGAGCGCTTCTTGCGCTGTCCATACGCCAACAATATCTTGAGAAGAGGATATACTTCATATTGCTCCTCATGTTGGCTCCGCCGTTGGTGTCATTGTTCTGGGCACTTTCTTCAGCGGACCACGGAACGCCTTTCGTATTCATTACGGAGATGGTGGTTTCGTTCTATCTCAGTTTCCTCCTCCTTGTTCTGGGGCTTGTGAGCGCAGTGCCGGTAATCCATTCGGAAATTGATGATGGAACGGCCAAGTATCTTGTTTCAAGGCCCGTATCCCGCTTTTATTTGGTCCTGGTGAAATACCTGGGTTACTTCATCGTCAATGCCATATTGGTCACGGCGTCCCTATCGCTCCTCTACGTCATCGTCATGCTGATTCTCGCACCAACGGACATCCTCTCATACCTGCTTCCTCTGGCTGAAGCGGTCTTTGTCTCTGTTCTTGCGGTTGCCCTTTTCGGCGCATTCTTCCTTCTTCTTGGCGTTCTTTTCAAGCGACCCGTTGTCATTGGGCTTCTGGTCGGCTTTTTCTGGGAGGTCACGATTTCCCTTCTCCCGACCCATCTTTCCAAATTGACCATGTCATATTACCTCCGGTCCCTTTTGGCCAATCTGGTCGAAAATGCGTCCACCCGGGGGATGATGACGACGGATCTATGGAAATCCCTGCTTGTGATAATTGTCTTGACGCTTTTCTTCCTTGCCCTGGCTGGCATGGCTTTCCGAAGAAAGGACATCAATTGAATATCCAAAAGAAATGGTTCATTGACCAAAGCGATAAGCGATGTTGCAGTTGCCCTCCCGGGAAACCATGCAGGGTCCTATGGGATGGTCCGGTCGGCATTTTCCTCCGAACAGAGGACAGTTTTCCGGTGATTCCACGCCACGAAGAACCTCTCCGCAAAGGCAACCGGCGGGTTCTCCGAATTCCTTGTCCTTGAGGGGGTCAAGCACTTCGGAATATATTTCTCGGGCATTGTGTTCCGAATATTCGGACCGGATTTCAAGAACGGAGCCAGGTATTTCTGGAAAACCTCTCCACTTTTTCGAAACCTCGGTGAAGGTTTCATTCATGAGCTTCCTTGCCGTGGGATTGCCTTCCCTTTTCACGACCCGGGTGTATTGGTTCTCCACCTGTGCCCTGCCCTCGCTTACCTGCTTGGCGAGCATGTAAACGCCGGTGACAAGGTCAAGGGGTTCAAATCCCGCGACGACCTGAGGGAGGCCGTATTTTTTGCTGATGGGCTCGTAAACCTCAGTACCGATGATGGCGGAAACATGGCCTGGCTCTATTAGGCCCTGAATGTTGACTTCTCCCGATTCTGCGATGAATTTCAACGCAGGCGGAATGATTCTATGGCATGAAAGGACCGAAAAGTTTTCTGGCCTTTTCTTGATGATTACTGACGATGATGGGGCAGTCGTTTCAAAGCCAATCCCCATGAAGACCACGGGTTCTGATTGAGCAAAATTGACGGCATCCTCGATGGAATAAACAATGTCGACGCGGAACCCCTCGGCTCTGACCGAATTCAGCGAACCGGTGGGACCGGGGACCCTCATCATGTCTCCGAAAGCGCATACGTGAACGCCGGACCGGGCTATGGCCAGAATCTCTTCGATTTCACCAGGGCTTGTAACGCATACGGGGCAGCCGGGACCCTGAATTATCCTGACCCCTGCATCTTCGAAACGTTCCATCAGGCCGCTTTTCATCAAGCTCTCTTGGTGGGTTCCGCAGACGTGCATGACAGTGATGTCTAGATTCAATCCCTTGATTTTTGAAATCAGCTTTTCGATGAGCGCTTTTTGATTCAATCCTCCACCTCCAGAACGATGTTTTTTACGATGACGTCTTCGCCTTTTACGATGGCAACGGTCTTTCCGCATTCGGGGCAGGAAAGGATGGGAGCAGAATAGTGCCATTCCTCTTTTTCCGATATTCGCTTGACCGGACCTGAATAATTGCACGAACGGCATTCGACCTCACCTTTTTTCTCCATGATGGTCATGCTGCTTCCTTCCAGGGGCGTTCCTTCCGTGATTACCTTATAGGCGAACTTCAATTGTTCAAGTCCGACAAAGGTGAATTCACCCACTTCAACGATGACTTCCTTGACGCTGATGAATTCCTTCCCCTTTAATTCGGCAAGTACGGTTCTGACAAGAGAATCGGCAACGGAAAGTTCGTGCATCGGGCTGAAATGGGAACGACCATATTTAGATATCGTCGCTGAATGTGAGTTTTCTTTCCATGATTTGAAATGATTCCAACAGTTTTTTGTACGAGGTTGAAATGAGTTGACCATGGAAGGAATCAGACTGTTCAAAGACAGGTACGTGTCGGAAAAGGGCGTTCAAGAAGTGAAGAAGGTTGTGAAGGATGCGTTTGAAGAAGAGGACATGGACGTAGCAGAATATTCAACCATAATCTCGGCCCATTCGTTCCTGAACGAGTTTCAGTTCCATGCTGAAGAAAATGAAGAGGGCGGAACGAAGTTGGCTTTGGAATCAGGGGCGAGCGTAAACGGCATTATTGTGAGCGCTTTCTTATTATTCTTCGCAACGCCCTTGGTAATCATTCCGCTGATATTCTGGTTGTTGAAAATAAACGATGTGAAAAAATCAATAAGAAAAATCGCCGTTCCTGAGACGACCTTCGAATGAAATTCAGTGAAAGCGGGATTAGAAAAACTTTAAAACAAGGGATGCTTCACCCATTCGCAGAATGGATGCGAATATATTCATTCGCAAACTCACTCATGCGGGTGTGACTTAGGACGCGAATATGCAAATGCAAGACTAGTCCTAAGTGCGCTGCATTTGGAATATAAGCACAAATAAGCACACAAATGCGGGTGTGACTTCAGACGCCCACAAAAGAATATCAGCAAAGTCTGAAGTGCGCCGCATTTGGAATATAAGCACAAATAAGCACACAAATGCGGGTGTGACTTCAGACGCCCACAAAAGAATATCAGCAAAGTCTGAAGTGCGCCGCATTTGGAATATAAGCACAAATAAGCACACAAATGCGGGTGTGACTTAGGACGCGAATATGCAAATGCAAGACTAGTCCTAAGTGCGCTGCATTTGGAATATAAGCACAAATAAGCACACAAATGCGGGTGTGA
>CAZPOY010000101.1:0-6006 GCA_964588345.1 uncultured Thermoplasmata archaeon | reverse complement strand
TTTTTGGCAATCAGGTCGCTGGTCAAAGTCTCATCGTCTCCACCGTGAAGAAAGATGGGGGAATCGGAAAGTGTCCGTCGTATCGCCTCATTCATTTTTCTCAAGTCTTCCAGATGCTCATTCCCTGCAGGTAGAACAACGATTTCTGTCTTGGCATCATGTTCCACGGGTGAAAGGTCTCTCAAGCCATCCATCACAAGCATCCCGAAACCCAGGCGGAAAAGCAGACTTTCCATCAATGTTTCATCCGAGAAATACGTCATGGCATGTGCGAAATTCTTTTTCCCGGACCATTCTCGGGCACAGCATCGGTAAAGCTGATGAAATGCTTCTTTGTCAAACCCTTCCGCAAGGCAATGACCCCATGTTGGGACGTATGCGCCTTTTGACGTTCCTTTGAAATCCTCGATGCCGGTCCACCCCATCATGTATCCCGTGACCTTCTGATTATCCATGGCGACAAAGCCCGAATTTTCCTCCAGCAGCCTTTCCATTTTTTCAATGATGGGTGATGTACTTTCGTATATTGCAGGCATGCAGGGCCATCTATCCCGTGCCTTTTTGTATCTTTTAGCGAACATTTCTGCACATTGGGAAATGTATTCCTGGGACAAGGTTTTGAATTTCATGTTCGACTCGCCTCTGTTTTCATAAGCATTCCCTCCTCACATGCTTGCTTTCTCAGGGATGATTCAGGTCTTTTTGTTGAGGTAATCATCCGTTTACTCATGCATGCAACCATTGGGATATATACCCTTCTTCGCCTGGAATAATCTGGGGGTGTGCCAGGGCATTATTTAGTGTACGCATCGTTCGATGGATTTATTATCCCACAGCGTTTTTGAGATGAAAATGACCATCAGTTCTCTTGACCTTCTTGTCATCGCCTTTGGCCTTTTTCTTAGCATCCTTCATCTTTCAAGCCACAAGATAAGTGAGGTATTGGAGAAGATGCATGTTCATCTCATGAGTTTGAGCGGAGGCCTTTTCATTTCACTGATATTCCTCGTTTATCTGCCTGAAGTGCTCCATTCAGCTGACAATGAAATGGTTTTTCCACTGATGCTGGCGGGTTTTGCTTCATTCCACCTCATCGAGAAACTGGTTTACAAGAAAGTCCCGGACAGAAAAACACAACTAAAGGAGATAAAAGGGCTTCACGTCCTGGGTTTCACCATTGACCAGTTCTTTCTTGGCTTTCTCATTGGGGCGACCATCGAGATGGCATTTGAACTGGGGTTCCTGGTCCTTTTTCCCGTCGTGATAAACATTGTCGTAGCTTCCATCATCATAGACCGCCTGCATGATTCGGAAATCCCCAATTATTTTCGTTACCTGATAACCGCAGCCCCCTTTGCCGGAGCGTTGCTTTCCGTGGCTTTTGAAAGGCAGGGGAACCTTGAGACCTATGCCCTTTCATTCATACTCGGCTTCATCCTCTACATCGTAAGCAGGGAAATCATTCCCATGAGAAAGGAAGGAAGTCCTTTCTATTTTGTCCTTGGAATGATTGTCACGTTCATCTTTTGGCTGGGGTTGTGAATCCCATTTTCATGTATCCCATCAATTTTTTTACTTGAAGCAAATCAGACGATCATTGTCATGTTCAAACAAGGATTCTCCTTCCCCCAAAGACCAGGCAGTTCTTCCAGTTCCAAGAAACCGGCCCGGAGGTAGAATTTTCGCGTTCCGGCATAATTTGCATCGGGATGCTGAGAACTGAGCGTTTTCACAAGGAGGAATTTTTTTCCTTCAGAACGTGTCTCCTCAGCGCACCATTCCACAAGCTTCAAGCCGATGCCCCTGCGATGAAAATCCGGGAGGACGCCCATGACGTATATTTCATTTGCATGAGGAGACGTCTCGCCCATGGAGACGAATCCGACGGGTTTTTCTGCTGAAAATGCACCGAGAAATTTTCTCGAACGGACGCCTTCTACGTAATCGACGATTGCCTCTTCTATGCCGAACCAAGAAGGGAGGGAACGGAGGATTTTTTCAGCGATTTGCCCTTTCATATCTGCATCAGATATTTCTCTGAATTCAATCTCGTCCGTCATCATTATTGCAATCGTGGGAACCGATAATAATTTTCCGTTTCAAAAGGTATTTTATAACCCCCCCATCATTCATCGCCGATACCATGGACAAAGACGCCTGGATTGAAACCGTGACCCGGGAGATAGACGAAGTCGTTACCGAGGAGGAACTCGAATCCCTCTACGGCAGAGGAGACCTTCGGGCTTACGTCGGGATAGAACCCTCCGGATTGCTCCACATCGGCCAGGGCTTTCTCATTTCCAACAAAATCAAGGACCTCATGGAGGCAGGGTTCCACGTCACCGTCCTTCTGGCAGACTGGCATGCCTACATAAACGACAAATGGGGCGGGGACATGGAGAAGATACGCACCAGCGGGGCATTTCTGGAAGACGCTTTCAGAGCCCTGGGTTGCACCGGCGACGGTGTGGAATACGTTTATGCCTCCTCGATCATCGACGATGCGGATTACTGGGAGAAGGTTCTCCGCATTTCAAAATCATGCACCGTCAACCGCATTCGCAGGGCGCTCACAATCATGGGACGCCAGGAATCCGACGCGGAAACCGATGCTTCGAAACTGATTTATCCAGCCATGCAGGCGGCGGACATTTTCCATCTGAATATCGACCTGGCATACGGAGGCATGGACCAGAGGAAGGCCCACATGCTTGCCCGGGATTCAGCCGACAAACTCGGTTGGAAAAAATTCGCAGCGATACACAGCCCACTCATGGCGGGACTTAAGGGAGGGGCCAAGATGGACCTATCCAATAAAATGTCGAAGTCCGACCCCGATTCGGCAATATTCGTTCATGACCGTGAAGACGACATCCGGAGAAAGGTCAAGAAGGCATGGTGTGACGAAGGTGCCATAGAAGGCAATCCCATACTGGACATCGCCAAATTCATCATTTTCCGCAACAGGGATGAACTGCACATCCAAAGACCTGAAAAATGGGGCGGAGACATGCATTTCAATTCATACGAAGAACTGGAATCTGCCTTCCAGAAAAAGGAGTTGCATCCGGCGGACCTTAAAAAAGCCGTGGCCGATGCCCTGGTGGAAATACTCAAACCGGTTCGTGAGGAACTGGTTGCATCACCCAACTTCAAGAAGGTCAGGAAAATGGTCAAGAAAAGATGACCGTCTCATGCTAGCCGTGATTCGGGCAAGCCGGGTCCACGCTGGTTTCATACGAATCCATGGTCCCCTTTTTCCCATCGTAAAAGGTAACACCCGGGGTGACCAGTTCCATTTTTCTCGAAGAAATCTTTAGCCCCTCACGTACCATGACCGCTGAAACAATGCTCGTAGTGGTGACCTCCGCTGGAATTTTTGGCATCACAAAGGTCACATCTTCGCCGGTGCATGAGAATCTTAGTTCCATTATCTTGGAATGGGTTTCGTTGGTAAGGCATTCAAGGCACGGCGAATCGGGAGGCAGTACCGTCTGGACCTTGCCCCTGAAAGAATCCATGGCCCCGTCAATGTAAGGGATTTTCTTGTAGCATGCATGTGCGTTCACGTGCAGGCGGGCCTGCAAATTGTCCAGACATCCGAAGATGATGTCGAACCCGTCGAAGAAATCCTCGCCCAGTTCCTGGATCTTCTTGTCGAAGGTTTCAATCATCATGTCTGGAGCCAGTTTCTTCAAACCATTCTCCACGGCATCGACCTTCCTTTCCCGCTTGTGGGCCGTTTCGGGGGTGAAAAACACGCATCTGGTGACGTTGGCTGGTACAACCCTGTCCATATCAACGATGGCAAGATGCCGGTATCCCGATAGGGCAAGATTCTTGGCTACCTCGTTCCCGATGGCTCCGGCCCCGACCATGAGGACCTTCTCCTTGCGGATCTTTTCCAGGTCAAGCCAGTCAATACGGTTCTGCCTGTCGAAGGGGTCCTCGTCCTCTTCCTTGACGTGATGCGGGTCTGTCATCCAGTTTTGATGGGCATTGTGATTAAACTATTTTCCCCCAGCCGGAAGGTGACGTGCATTTTTCTGTCGAAAAAATTTGTGACAACGGGTTAAGGCAAAAAGCAAAACATAGGGCGGCAAATAGCGATTCAACCGTAAAACTGATATTCCCAAGGTAAATGGACCAGCGTGCAAATCCATCCCGCCTGGTTGCCGGTCTCGGACATTTTCCTTGTCATATCCCTAGTCTTATTTGGCTTCGGGCTATTTGGCAGGACCAAGCATCCGAAAATCGTTTCAGCCGGAGATTTTGTATTCGGCTTCTTCTGGCTGTTACAATCCCCCGTTTATTATCTCGATGGCTCTTACGATGCCGCCGTTTTTTCAGTCCTAGCCATGGCATTCTTCGGGTTGATGGGCATGCGACAGTGGAATGCTGAAGTCTTTGAAAGACCTCTCCGGTTCCCAACGGTCGCGGCCTTAGTGGGAAGCGTCTTATATTTTCCTTTTGAAAGAATTCCACTCCTTTCAATCATCATCATACGCTTTGTTGCCATTCAATCGGTCTGGTGGATCAACCTATTTGGCTTTAACTATCAACTAGGACCGTCCCTGACTTATGGCCATTCACTTTATTACATCACGGATTTCACAACCTCCCAACACGTGAACGTCCCAATACTGGACGGAGCCGACCCCACGGGCATATACATCATCGTGGCGTGCACGGGCCTTCAGGTCATCGTTCTTTTCGCGGGCCTTATCCTGGCTTCGTGGTCTTCCTGGAGAAAACGGCTCATCGTTCTTTTCACCACCATCCCGGCCATCCATTTTCTCAATCTATTCAGAAACGGCATGATAATCTATCTGGTGGACAAGAAAGGCGTGTCCTTTGAAGTGGCCCACGGCTGGCTGGGAATCAGCATCTCCCTGGCCATGATAGGATTGCTGGCCTTCTGGGCGTTTATATATTTGGACAAGATTCACCATGAGATACTGGATACCCTGAAATTCGTAATCACGGGAAAGCGGCTTGAAGAAGAAAAAAAGAAAGATGAGCCTTCGTCATGATTTGGGTTTAGAGCAGATGGCGTATTCATCGCCGTCGAAAAATACCTCTAGGTCTGGATTCTCTTCCTGGATTTCCTCGATTTTCTTTAGGATGTCATCTAGGGTCATATCGGAGGAGTGTTTGTCTATCTTGAGGTGAATTTTTTTTTCCTGCATTTCATACCGCCAAAAGGTCTGGCATAAAGCAACACAAAGATTAGATGAACTCTATATAAGGTTTTGTGTTTTTTCGTGCTTGAACATGCTTTTAATTTTCACATGCCCTTGAATTCCTTCTTCTCAACCATTCCACAAGTATAAATTCTCATAATGGAATAAACCTGCGTTGATAATAACTCGGTCCCTTTCGAAAACATACGGCAACGTGAAAGCATTAGACGACCTGACGGTGGACATACCAGAAGGAGCGGTGGGACTCTTGGGTCCCAATGGTGCGGGGAAGAGCACGCTCATAAGAATTCTTTTGGGATTGATAAAGCCGTCCGGCGGGACCGCAGAGATATTTTCCACGGACGTCAGGGGCGAGATGACCACCGCCAAAGAGAGGGTTGGTTACATGCCAGAACACGAATGCCTTCGCCTAGACATGGATTCGGTGGATTTTTTGACGTTGATGGGACGCATGTCCGGACTTGACAATTCAAGGGCTAAACAGAGGTCCCATGAAACCCTAGAATACGTGGGCATGGGAGACGAGAGATACAGGAAGATAAAGACGTATTCGACGGGCATGAGGCAGAAGGTGAAGTTGGCCCAGGCCCTGGTTGCCGACCCGGACATACTGATATTGGACGAACCCACCTCAGGAATGGACTCCAAGGGAAGAAAAGAGGTCCTCGATCTCATCAAGGACATCGTTGAAAAAGAGGAGAAAAACATTCTCCTTTCGTCGCATTTGCTTCCCGACATTGAAAAAACCTGCAACCGCGTCGTGGTTCTAGCAGCGGGAAGACTCATCCTCAAAGGCGAATTG
>CAZPOY010000100.1:0-6092 GCA_964588345.1 uncultured Thermoplasmata archaeon | reverse complement strand
GGCCAGGGCAAGCCCCAGCGGATGGAAGTTTCCCTCGCCGATGTAAAGGGCGTAATCCGTTTGTATCTGAATGTTGCCGGCGTTGCAACCCAGAATCTGGCCCGGTTCCACGGACCTTGGGACGTCCATCAGTTCCACCCGTGCACCTTTTTCTTCGAGAAGCGATTTGACCAAGGGTAGGTCTCGCGAGTACTGGATGGTGGAGAAAAGGGAGAACGATTGCCCCTCCAGACCCAGACCAGTCCCCAGAAATGAAGATAACACCTCGGGGAGTTGGGAAACATCGGGAAGCTTCTTTCTAAGAGGGAGAAAAAGGACCGGGTGTTCGTCGCCAACTCCTGGAATGGGAGCATGACCGAACTGGATGAGAACGTCAGCTTCGAAGGAAACGGGAAAATCACAGGACCCAAAGCATGTTCCTCCCCACAAGCGGACCGAGTCGTGACCGAGGGCCTTGAAATGCCCAAGTATCTCGTCTGAAAAGGGCTTTGCTCCATCAGGAAGCTGCACGAGTATGGACCGGGGGTTGGCATCCGTGAGAAAATGATTCAGTTGATGGGTTTCAAAGTAATAAGGGCCCACGGACAAACTATCTCCCATCGCTTCGGCAACCTTCATAAAACTCCCTCCACGGCTGAGAAGAAACGGTCCAGGGACGACCTATCAACGTGAGGCATTATCACGAGGCGGAGCCCCGGGGGATTCTTGGAAACCGATGCGAATAGCCCCTCCCCCATGAGTTTTTGGTATAATTCCTCCGGCTCTTCGACGTCCAGTACCAGCACGTTAATCTTTGGGGGGAGTGATGGGCTTATGCCAATGTTTTCCGCTTTCACAATGGCATAATCTGTCATCTCCATGCATCGCTTCACGACCCGTGCATAACCTCTCCGTCCCAGGGATTTTACCGCGGAATAGGCCGAAGCCACCCCTGCCGAGCCCTTCGTTCCCGTAACGGAATAATGCGTCCTCTGGGTGAGATAGGGAGACTGGGAGCGAATGCCCGATAGAAACGAATCCTGGCGGTAGATTATCATCCCCGATGGGATGGTGCCCATGCCCATCTTGTGGGGGTCGATGGTGATGCTTGTGACTTCGGGGATGGCAAAGTCAAATTCCGGCGGGTCGTCAATGAAAGGAAGCACGAAACCGCCAAACGCCGCATCCACATGCAGGGGGACGTCCTTGCCCCGTATCATCGCCCCCACCTTGTCAATGGGGTCCCAGTAGCCCGTTTCCGTCGCCCCGGCAACGGTTACTATGCAGGCCGGCAGTTCTTCTTCCAGAGCTCCTTCCAGCGAATCGAGGTCCATTACGTATTCCTCGTCCAACGGGACCACCACGGGCTCCATCTTGAGCATCTGGCATGCTTTGATGAATGAAAAATGGGCAGAAGCGGGCAAAAGGACCCTCTTCCGGTTCGTCTTCTCTCTGGAAGCCCAAAGTGCGATGATGTTGGATTCCGTACCACCTGAAACGACCTGGCCGGCAGGGTCTGACAAATGAAGGAGGGTTCCGACGTCTTCGACCAATTCCTTTTCCATCTCAGCGGTACCCGGATAAAGCCCCCTGTTGCCCAGGTTCGATTCGAGAAACATCGCATGGGCATGAAGCGCCAGGTCGTGGGGACGGGTGCACATCGAGCCGAATATGCTTCCTTCGGTGAAATGGCGGTCCATCGTGGAAAAATCTTCTAGTTTTGATAGGACCTTTTTTCGTGGCCAGCCGTCTTCTTCCATGACCTTTTGCTCACTCGGGATGATCTTCCCCTTCTTCATCATTCTTCTTGGGTGAGAACTTGTTCTCAATGTCGTGGATGGAGTCTTCAACGTCGTGTTCGACCCTTTCAATCTGCTTGCTCACCCGCTTCATGAAGGGCATGTGTTCGGGTGACCCATCACTGTTGATGAAACCGGGAAAATAGTGCAAAACGATGATGTCTCCCACGCCCTCAATCCATCTGAAGGGAACGACTATGGGGATGGAGTCCTCGACCAGAAGCGGATTCGATTTCTCAATGTACATGCCATATACGTTTTCTTTATCAAGGTCATATACCAGGTCTTCGACAGCGCCAAGGAGTGCGCCTCTATCAGTATATATTTCCAGTCCTATGAGTTCGCTGGTCTCGGTAAGCATCTTTCTAACCCGGTTGAATAAATGGTGTTTAGGACTTTAACTTTTGCCATGGGACGTGTTGAATTTTCGGGTTTGATACATCTTCAAATTGAATGGAAGCATGTGCCTGCCAAAATTTGAATTCGGGGCTCCCGCTCCTGGGACACTTGCAAAATTCCCTCACCCTCTTTCCGACCTCAACCGCTTGGACAACGCTTCCCTTTTTTCCAGGTCCCGTATCTTGTCTCTTACGATGGCTGCCTCTTCGAACCTTAGCTCTTGGGCAAGTTGACGCATCTCATCGCGCAGCATGTCCAGGGCCTCTTCACTGGAAAGACCTTCCTCGACTTCCTCAACCCGCTCTTCAGGCGGTTTCACCCTTCTCTTTATCGATGCGGGCTCAATGCCGTGCTTCTCGTTGAATGCCTGCTGCACCTTCCTCCTCCTTCGGGATTCGGATACGGCCCGTTCCATTGACCCGGTAATCCTATCCGCGTAAATCACGACTTCGCCACGCAGGTTGCGAGATGCCCGGCCGAAGGTCTGGAGAAGCGATGTCTCGGAACGCAGGAAGCCTTCCTTGTCTCCATCAAGGATGGCCACCAAGGACACCTCGGGAAGGTCAAGTCCCTCCCTAAGAAGGTTGATGCCCACTAGAATATCGTACTGGTCATTGACCATGGCGTTGATTATCTTCGTCCTTTCCAACGTGTGTATGTCCGAATGAAGGTAACGCGCCCTCAGCCCCGAAGCGTTCAGGTAAGCGGTGAGGTCCTCGGCCATCTTCTTGGTAAGGGTGGTCACCAGAACCTTGTTCCCCCAATCCAAATGCTTCTTCACCCTCTCCAGAAGGTCATCTATCTGGTCCTTGGAAGGACTAATGTCGATTTCCGGGTCCAGAAGACCCGTTGGCCTCACAAGCTGTTCCACGACCCGGGAACGGGCAACCTCCCAGTCGGACGGGGTTGCCGAAACGTAAACGACGGTGGGCTTCATCTCCAGAAATTCTTCGAAGCGGAGAGGTCGGTTTTCCAGAGCCGACGGAAGACGAAAGCCATGGTCCACCAGATTCTGCTTCCTGGACCGGTCTCCCTTGTACATCCCTCGTATCTGGGGCAGCGTGACGTGGGATTCGTCGATGACCATGAGATAATCTTCGGGAAAATAATCCAGCAGGGTGTAAGGGCGTTGGCCCCAATCCCTACCCGAAAAGTACATCGAATAATTTTCCACCCCCGAACACGTTCCGGTTTGGAGTATCGTCTCCATGTCCATCCTCGTTCTCTCTTCAAGACGCTGAGCTTCCAGGAGTTTGTCCCTGCCCCGCAGTTCCTGCAGCCGGTCTTCGAGTTCGCCGCTTATGGATGCCACGATTCCCTTGAGATGTTCCTTGGACACCGTCGTGTGTTTAGCCGGGGGCAGCGATAAGGTCTTCCTCTCTTCCAGCGTCTTCCGCTCCACGGGGTCAATCATCTTTATGGTGGCTATCGCGTCATTTTCAAGTATGCAACGGTACCAGATGTTCTCCATGGGCGGGACAATGTCTATTACCCGTCCTTTGGCACGGAATTGGCCCGGTTCGGGTATCATGTCATTCCTTTCATAGTCCCTTTCCACCAGCTTGCCTATGACCTCACTGCGGGAGGTCTCCTCTCCGGCTTCCAGAAGAAGGTGCATCTTCCGGTATTCTTCGGGGGAACCCAGGCCATAGATGCAGGATACCGATGAAATGACTATCACGTCGTCCCGGGCGAGCAAGGAGGCGGTAGCATGATGGCGATACCGTTCGATGACCGCATTGATGTCCACTTCCTTGGAGATGTAGGTGTCCGTGGCAGGCACGTATGATTCGGGAAGATAATAATCGTAATAGGAAACGAAGTATTCCACTGCATTGTCGGGGAAAAATTCCTTGAACTCACGGTAAAGTTGGCCCGCAAGGGTCTTGTTGTGGGATATTACAAGCGTTGGCTTGCCGACCTTCTCCATCGCATTGGCCACGGTGAAAGTCTTGCCTGACCCGGTAACGCCAAGAAGGGTCTGGTCTTCTTTTTTTAAAAGTCCCGCAGTTAGCTTCTTGATGGCTCTGGGCTGGTGGCCCGTGGGTTCGAAGGGGGCTTTTAGTTTCAGCGTCAAATCCATCCCTCCGTAAAATCACCCATCTGCCCCATGAGAAAATTGGCCCATCGCAGTTTCCTGTATTTTGCCACTTCCTGAACGTTCATGGAAAAACCGTGTAGGACGCATTTTTTGGCCCCTGCTTCTTGAGCAAGGAACACGGCACGGTCTCCGTCGGTAAAACCACCAAAGTTCATGGTATTGTCAGTGGGCCGCGTCTGGCACGTTCCCAAAACGGGGCTTTTGAACTTGGGGACCCACTCTTCCAGCAACGTCACGTTGTCACCATGAGCGTGTATGACGGGAATGGCTCCCTTCTCACATGCTTTCAACTGGCTGTCCGGGTTCTTGTCAAGGTCCGTCACGATGATGTCAGGAACCATGTCATTTTCAAGCAGAAGGCCGATGGACCTTCCCGTGGCGATGAGTGGAGACACGACGCCCGCCGTGTTTTTCAGGGCGCCTCCGGTGACGTGGACTTCTTTGCCCAAAAGGATTCCCTTCACTTTTTGAAAAACGGGTTCCGATGGGGATTCCAACAACGCGTTAAGGACCCTGCAGGCCATCTGGTCGGCTTCCTGGTTGTAATGCATGTCCAGTGCAATGGCCCGGTAAGTCGGCTCCCAGTCTTCGTACTTCACGATTTCCCATGGCATTCCGACTAAAAAAGGATGTGAGAAGATTTTTTATAAGAAAAAAACCTGCCAATATCGAGGTAAAATCCATTGAGCGCCATCAGAAGACTCGTTCTCGACGTTCTCAAACCCCACAACCCTAGCATAATCGAACTTTCCATGAGGTTGTCGGACATTGAAGGGATAAGCGGTGTGAATTGTTCCCTGGACGAAGTCGACCAGGAGACAGAAAGCATCAAGATAACCATCGAAGGAAGGAACATTGCCTACAATGAGGTCCGGGAGATCATCTCGGAGTTTGGGGCCGTCATCCATTCCGTAGATTCCGTTTCCGCAGGTAGAACGCTTGTGGAAGAGGTCGAGACGCCCCAGGACAGATAGGGGATTTAACACTGCGATTCAGGCCCTGCGTAATCTCATCATTTCTTCAGCGGTCTTCCGGATGAGGTCGCTCTTCTTCATCGCTTTTCTTACAAGGACCCTGTCGCCCTCCTCATACCATCGGGAAGGATGCGTTTTGTTCTCTATTGCGGCGTTGATGCCCAGTGAATCCAGGGCTGCCTTTATCTCTTCGGCCTTGGGATTGTCAAGTGCGAGCTTTTTGGAAACCTTCCTGCCGTCCTTTCGGCTGACGTTCCGGTCAAAATAAAGAGGGTAGATGACCCATATATCATCCCCCTTGGAAACCATGAAGATACCTCATTCTTCATTGATTAGAATGGCGTTAATGGTTCCGTGCTGCCCCGGTCTTGAGGTTATCCTTGCCGGTCCCAGTTCCGTTTCCACGGTGGCGCCCTTGGTCAGGATGTTCCTCTGGACAAAATTCGAATTGGCGGGGTTTGTAAGGACCGTTTTGATTTCAGCGCGAGATACTTCGTGGGTTTCCGGATTGGTCACGTTGGCGTAGGATGTTTCGAGGAGCCGTACCTTTCGGTTTCCACCCCTTACCGAATAAAGCTTTCTGCTTTCCTTTCCCAACGTAGGGAACTGCTGTTCGCTCCCTATCTCGAACTTGCGCTTCTTCCGGGAGTATCGCCTTCTCCCACCTGTAATCTTTCTCTTTGACTTTCCTTGCCAAAGTGCCATATCAATCAGTCCTGGATTTGCCTTCAAGGTGGGTTTCATATAAATAGATTCCGACTTTTTCCTTGCCGTGTAGCATCCCGAAATGATTTAACACCCAATCTTGACAGTTTAAGATTAGGTTCCACTCGACTTTTC
>CAZPOY010000099.1:0-6214 GCA_964588345.1 uncultured Thermoplasmata archaeon | reverse complement strand
AAGGGTCAGTCTTGGGATAAGGGAACCCTCTTTGGGCCCCACCATGGGCATAAAGGGCGGGGCAGCCGGTGGCGGATATTCGCAGGTCCTTCCCATGGAGGATATCAATCTTCATTTCACCGGCGACCTCCACGCCATCGCTTCGGCACACAATCTTCTGGCAGCATTGGTCGACAATCAGCTTCATTTCGGATTCCAGGAAAATGCGTGCGTGGACACCAGGGAAATTCTTTGGAAAAGGGTGATGGACATGAATGACAGGACCCTCAGGAATCTCGTCGTGGGGCTTGGAGGAGACAAGAACGGCATGCCCCGGGAAGACGGCTTCGACATAACCGCCGCTTCCGAGATAATGGCAGTCTTATGTCTTTCAAAGGATTTTGATAACCTCAAGGAACGCTTGGCCAGAATGGTGGTTTCCCAAGGGAAAAAGGGCGGACTCATCACGGCCAAGAACGTAAAGGCAGTAGGTGCCATGGCTTTGCTTCTCAAGGACGCGTTCCTTCCCAACATCGTTCAAACCATTGAGGGCGTTCCAGCATTCGTCCACGGCGGTCCTTTTGCCAACATAGCCCACGGCACCAGTTCTCTCATTTCGACGGAAATCGGCATCTCTTCTTCCGATTACTTCATCACGGAGGCGGGATTCGGGTCGGACCTTGGCGCAGAAAAATTCTTCAACATCGTATGCAGGGCCGGTGAATTGAAGCCGGCTGCAACCGTCATGACCGTCACCATCCGTTCTCTCAAAAAGCAGGGTGGCATGAAAAAGAAGAACCTCTCCGAAGAATCGCTCGTTCATCTGAAGAAGGGGATGGGAAACCTTGTCCGCCACCTCCAGATAGTCCAGTCTTTCGGGATGCCCGTGGCCGTAGCCATTAACCGCTTCGATTCGGATACCGACGAGGAGATAAACCTCGTCCGGGACGGGGTGAAGAGCATGAACATACCATCGGCCGTTTGCACGCACCACCGTGACGGAGGAGACGGGGCCGTCGAACTGGCCAAGATAATTTCCGATATTGCCGTAGAACCAACGACCCCCAAATTCACTTACTCGCTCGACCAGCCCCTGGACGAAAAGATAAATGCCATCGCCACAAGAGTATACGGGGCTTCTTCGGTTTCCACAAGCTTCCACGCCAGAAGGCAACTTCAAAAACTCGAGGATTTAGGATACGGGAACCTAGCCATCTGCATGGCCAAGACCCAGTATTCCCTTTCGGACGACAAAAAGAATCTCGGTGCTCCCAAGAACTTCAAGGTCAAGGTCCGGGAGGTTCGACTTTCAGCAGGAGCGGGTTTCGTAATACCCATCACGGGAGACATAATGACCATGCCGGGTTTGCCAAGAACGCCTGCGGCGAACAACATGGACATCGATTCACAAGGCAAGATAGAAGGATTGTTCTAAGGAGTAGGAAAACATGGACGAAGGAATCAAAACCGTTGGAAATCTGATGAAATTGGCAGCCAGGACCGCACCAAAAGCCGTGGGACAAGATTACATTGCCGTGAGGTTCCTCTTCGGTGCCGAAAAAGATATCGTGGCAAGGGAGATGGACGAAATCGCTAAAGAAACCGGCGATTCTGGATTCACCCGGGATGCGGGGAATCTGAAATCCGCCCAGGCGTGCCTTCTCGTAGGGCTCAAAGACCACCAGGGAATAGGACTGAACTGTGGAGGATGTGGTTACGAAACGTGTTCCGACATGAACGCCGCCAGAAAAAAAGACGGAGGGATGCGGGGGCCCAACTGCATGCTGCGCTTGACCGATTTTGGTATAGCACTTGGTTCGGCGGCCCGGGTGGCATCTGCCCACCACGTCGACAACAGGATAATGTACCGCGTCGGCGTTGCCGCAAGGCGAATAAATCTTCTTGAATGCAACATCGTCATGGGGGTCCCCCTTTCAGCGAAGGGAAAGAACATCTTCTTCGATAGATAGAACAAGGACGAGGGACGGCCACATCGAGAAAAACGGTCCTTTCAAACTTCAAGTTGGGCAACTTCTCCCAGGTCCGTTCCATCCAACATAGTGACTTTTCCCTTCCTCCTCTTGATGATTTCATCTGAATAAACGGGCCCCAGAAGTTTTTTGCGCATATTATTGACCGGAGTGCCTCCGCACATGGGATTGAATGCAGGTACGGATATCAACCAAGCGTTGTCGGGTCCCTGTTTTCGAGGAAACCTGCACCAGCACCTTTCCTTCGTGATGACGCCTAGGTCGTCCCTCAGATGCACGACGGGGTGGGTGTGTCCGGCCAAAATCACCTTTGTTCCCAGCATTTTTTCCGAAGGTATCGTGTGCCCGTGGATGAATCCGTATCCGTGGAGGAAATGCTCCCAGCCGGAAATCACCTTGACAAAACGTCCTACGGCAGGAGATAGACCCCCGTCATGGTTGCCCCTGAGAATGAAAATCTTGTTGAAGTGTGGGGCGAGGGCCTCGAAAAAACGTCTCAGTTCCCATTCAAGGCCTTGGGAAGTAGAAGCAACCTGGTCCTTTAGGTCTCCCATGATGAGAAGCTCCTTGCATCCGTGCCGTGAACTTCCCTTGACCAGCATCTTTGCCATGTCTCCGGCTCCCGAAGGCAGCCGCACGCCTTTTCCGGCCATGGTCCTTTCTATTCCCACGTGTAGGTCGGCGCATATCATCGTGTCTCCAAGGCAAAGCAGGGGCATGTCAGGTACGGGCCTTAGTTCTTTTTCCACGATGTGAAAAGTGTGGGAGGGTTTTTATCACTTCTTCCAAAAAATGCGGATTTCCGGCATGGAAAATGACCGCCTGCTAGAATCGGATGCCTGCTATTTCCATCAGGTACTCACTTTTCATCAACGCACACATCTTCTCAATGTCCTTTGCAACAATCCGGTCTTTGCCGTAATGCGGGACTGAACACCTAATCGCTTTTTGGACCTTTTCGATGACCGGCGAACTCGCTTCATCATGGAAATCAAGACCCTGGGCGGCACACAATAGTTCGATGGCAACGACCTTTTCCACATTTCGTGCAATCTGCAACGCCTTCCTCGACGCCGTCGTGCCCATGGAAACATGGTCCTCCTGATTGGCAGACGTAGGTATCGAATCCACCGAAGCGGGGTGGGCCAGGGATTTGTTCTCAGAGGCCAGGGAAGCTGCCGTATATTGGGCTATCATGTATCCGGAATTGAGCCCCCCCTCCTCCACAAGGAAAGCGGGAAGTTCCGAAAGCCGTCCGTCAATGAGCCGGGCAATGCGCCTTTCGGAAAAATTGGCCACCTCTGCAAGGACGATGGAAAGGAAATCGGATACGAAGGCAATCGGTTCACCGTGGAAATTGCCTCCTGATATCGACGTCCCTTCGAAAATCAGCGGATTGTCCGTGGCGGCGTTCATTTCTATTGCAAGTACCTTCTCTACGTAATCCAGCGTATCAAGGACGGCGCCCAGTACTTGCGGTATGCATCTGAGCGTATAAGCATCTTGAACTTTAGAACAATCCCTGTGGGCAGCGAGAATGCCACTTCCTTCCAACAGATTTCTCATCCTGCCGGCAATGACCGATTGTCCTTTGTGGGGACGGACCTCGTGTATTCTCTCGTCAAAGGGTTTTACAGACCCTTTCAGCGCGTCAAGGGACATGGCTGAAGCAATAAGAGCGTGTCCCAGAAGATTGTATGAATCGTAAATGGCATGAGCCAATATGGAGCACATCGGGGCCGTGCCGTTGAGCAAGGCAAGACCGTCCTTTTCGTGAAAATCTACGGTATCGATGCCTGCTTTGGACATCGCTTCTCCACCGTCTTGCACGCTTTCCCTCGCACCTTCTCCAGAAAGAACTTCGCCTTCGCCCATGAGGACCAGTGACATGTGGGCCAATGGTGCAAGGTCACCGGAACTTCCAACGGACCCCTGTGAGGGGATTACCGGGACCACATTCTTGTTTAGCATCGCAACTAGGGTCTCAACGACATCTACGCTTACGCCTGAATGGCCCTTGATGAGTGAATTCAATCGGATGAGCATTATGCCCCGGGAAATGTCCCTGGGGAGGGGGTCTCCGACGCCGGCTGCGTGGCTCCTGACCAGGTTCTTTTGAAGTTCCATCGCGTCCTCTCTTGGAATGGACACGTTGCACAGTTCCCCGAAACCCGTCTTGATGCCGTAGGCGGGGTTGTCGTCCAGGATTATCTTTTCAAGGTGGTCCCTGCTCCTTTCCACCTTTTCCATGGCTTCTGCCGAGATGACCACTTCTTCGCCGTTGCGTGAAACGCGGATGACCTCATTTATGTCAAGAGAAGCACCGTCAAGGGTTACCGTCATTTTTCCTCCAGTGAATCAAGATTCATTTCGAAACCGACCACGGGGTTGCGCAACTCAAACGCCCTGATGACCTTGGGGTGAAGTTCCCCGAGATGTCCTCTTATCTCGCCGTCCCAATTGATGCTGGCGCACCTTCCCGGTATGAACGAGGGATGGTCTTGCTCCTTGAGGTCGTATTCCACGTCCATCTTGTCAAGGACGTATTGGGCATAGCTCTTAACTTGCGTGAATGAGGACTTGCTGTCTTGGATGAGTGCACCGAGCATTCTGACGTTCTCTGTGCCGTGAACAACGTCGCCAATCTCGAAGAGTAGTTGGGGGAGTTCCCGATGCTTGTTCGCCGTGAATATCTCCAGCAAAGAAGGCAGGAGGGATACTCTTAGGCAATCGTGATGTTCGCTCAAGGGGTTTTTCAAAATGGCCGCGTCGTGATACGAATCATCCATCTTGGTGAACTGCATTTGTTCCGAAGAAAGGATGAAGGTGGTCTGTTCCAGAAATCCCAACCCCAGCATCAGGTCTCTCAGCTTGTTTGTCTCCCTCTCAATTTTCCTGATGCCTCCGAATGTAGGGGTTTTTGGCAGTTCATGGGGATAGTTCTGGTATCCGTAGCCGATGCCGATGTCCTCAACGAGGTCGATGGGGTGCAGAATGTCGTTTCTGTAAGGCGGGACACTCACGATAATCTTTTCTTGGTCGATGTTCGCACCGTAGCCCATCTTTTCCAGGAGTTTTGCAACGTCTTCAGGTTTAAGGTCCAATCCAAGGATCCTTCCGGGATATTCCGGGTCCAGCGTCATGGTTTGTGGTTCGAGACAGGGGGTCATCCTCGTTTCATCCGGGTATTCGATTTCCACCGAATGAATGAGTCCTCCTCTTTCGGCAAGGGCGGTTGCGACTATGTTGAGTGCGGTATTGACCTCTTTCCAATCGGTGCCGGTAACGTCAAGGAAAAGTTCCGTCGTGGTATCTTTCACGGTGGTTTCGATGCCGTTGATTATTGGTGGACAGGAGAGCACCTTGCCGTTTCTGTCGGTAATGAGCGGGTATTTGTCGAAATCCTCCACGACGTATCTGTAATTTACGCCTTTGGGATGCCGTTCCAGAATCTCTTTCATGGTCATCTTCTCTTCCATCTGAAGTGGGACGAAGGCAAAGGACGGGTCTTCCGCCTTGTAGGTAACGGGATGCATGATATTGCGAGGGTCGTGGACGCCGATGGAAACCTTCTTTCGATTCCGGCCGAGGGTGAGATGGAGTTTCTCCTGCATGTTCATGAGCGATGTGATGAGATAATCGTCCATCTCGAGATTGGTAACATAAGCACATGCCACCCACGGGCGTATGGGAATGATTGATGGGTCGACCTTCATCTTCCATTCGGATTGCCTAACCTCGTATTGTCGGAATCCGGGTTCTTTCCCAAGGTACGCCTTCATGGCCCTGGCAACCCCTTCGACGGAATATAGGTCGGGACGATTGGGAAAAAACTCCATGTAGATGTCGTCCAGTTCCGTACGGGCGTAGTCTGCCCCTATCATGGGTATGGCGTTTATGAGTTCCTCTTTGGACATGTCCGTTTTCATGAGGTCCCGTAGGTCGAAGTAATCGAGAGTTATCACAGGCATTTTTCTCGGATTTGCCAAGGGAAGGAAGCATAAATAAATTGTGTGGCGAAATATATCGGCGAAATAACTTCGAAAAAATAGGTGAAAACCACATTACAGCACCTACTTTCCTCCGTATTTTTGGGGTGGGAATAAGTGTATATATGTATGGTCGGGGGTGGTACAGTGGGAAAAAAGGTCCAGTGGGAAACGGGGTGGTACAGTGGGAAAAAAATCAAATTCCCAAAACCCCCTGAGGAAATTTTCGCCCACGTTTTGCCACGAAGTGGGAAA
>CAZPOY010000098.1:0-6225 GCA_964588345.1 uncultured Thermoplasmata archaeon | reverse complement strand
CGGTATCTCTTTCATGGAAGGTCATCGGAAGAACCTCTAAATAACTTTGACCCTCGAAAGAATTATTAACTGAAGGTGGATGGAATGTTCGTGAAATGCAGCGTTTGCCATCAGAACATCAGCAAAGGGAAAGAACAGGATTTCTTCGGCGAGAAAATATGCGCCAACTGCCACCGGCGATTGAGGGTGGGCAAGTACAACGAATCCGAGATTGCTGACTCCTTCATCCCCATCTTCGCTCACGAGGATGACCAAAATCATGTTCATGAACTGACGATGAAAATGGCACACCTGGCCAAGAGGACCAGCCGGGACGTTTCTTCTCAATTCCTGCAACTGGCCCTGGAGCGATTCAGTTCGTCGGGAGAAAGCGCCATAACGGGTTTTCTCCTCGCAGGCAGGGCGGCTGCCCTTTACGGGTCTACAGAAAAAAACCCGGTAACGGAAGTAGAGTTGAAGGCCCTTCTCGGGACGTCCATGGAACTTGCCGGGCTCCTCGAAGCCGGTTGGAAGAAAGAGGAAGGGGGTTCGCAAAGGCGGTTCCAGGCCATCACGGCATTCCTTGGCAACGTCCAAAGAGGCAATCCCGATTCCGCGCCTTTGTGCCAGAGATTAATGCTGCTTGAACGAGCCAGGGTCGAGAAGTGATGGAACATTTTTTAAAACTTGACCCCTTTTCCGTTTTGTGACCGAAGAAGAGAATTTGTGCCCCATATGTTTTCTTCCCCTTCCTTCCGCAGCAGAAAAATGCCCCATGTGCGGCACCAAACTGTCGGATGCGGGGCTTGGTATGCCGGACAAGATGACCGATGACAAGAAACGCCGGGAAGACCTTACGGAGGATGAAAGAGGGGAGGCCAAAGAGGTCATTGAGGAACTCATGAACATCCCCGGGATGACGATGGAGGGCGCTTATTCGCTCTATCAGGCAGGTTATCGTTCCCTTTCGGAAGTCATTCAAAGTGCATTTCATAACGACAAGGATTACAAGATGGCTTCGAAGGTCCTTGCCAACCGACTTCTCATGGGGGTAGAGGAGGACGAAGAAGGTGCCAGGAAAAAGGTGCGTTGCCCTTCATGCAAATCCCCCGTTGACCCGGATGATGAGGCCTGTGGCGTCTGTGGAAAGAAGCTGGATGTCGGCATCGCAGACCTTGACAGGGAGTACGTGGAGATGAATCTCGAGACCTTTGCAGGTGAGATAACGGATAACATCATGAATGACCCCGATTTTGCCGCCATGCCCGATGAATTGAGGGGAGAGATCATGGGCGTTTTCGGAAAAGAGGAAGCGGTCGAAGACGAGTATCAGGAAGGCATCGATGAGATTGCCGATGACAAAGGCAAATCCAAAGACAAAAAGGTGAAGCGGTACAAGGAAAAGCTTCAACTGTGGAAGGCAAAGGGCATCGACGATGAGATAATCGTTGAACTAGAGGAGCTTTTGGAAAACGACTTCGAGAGGTTCAAAAAGGAAGCGGTGAAGATACTGCGTCAGAGGGTAAAGGAAATCAAGGAAAGGAAGAAGGGATGACTTCGATAATTATTTTTAATTGTAAGGAACTGTGTGGTTGATAACATGACAGAGGACGGTCGGATAAAAACGTACTTGGGAAGCTTGGACGAAAAGCTCAACGGCGGAATACCGAAAGGACACGTCGTACTCATCACAGGCATGCCCGGCACGATGAAATCATCTCTCGCTTACAACATACTTTACTACAACGCCAAGACGGAACAGAGAGCGGGGCTCTACGTAACTTTGGAACAGGGACGCGATTCCCTTCTCAAGCACATGAAAGCCTTGAACATGGACCACGACCTCATCAAAGACGAATTGGGCATCGTTGACATTGCATTCCTGAGAAAATCCATGGACGACAATGCCGACCAGGACTGGCTCGACGTCCTCAAGCTGTATTCTGAAAATCTCAAGAAGAACCTGAAGTATGAGATACTCGTGATAGATTCGCTGGCGGCCCTTGAGATATTGGCTGGCATCAGGAACACCCGAAAGGAGTTATTCCATTTCTTCGAATGGCTCAGGGACCTTGACGTTACCACTTTTCTCATATCCGAAGCGTACGACCAGGCCGTCGAAGTTCACGATGAAGAATTCCTTGCCGACGGGGTGATATCCCTTTCCAAAGAACGGCAGGGCAACGACATGATTAGGCGCATAGTCATAGACAAAATGAGAGGCACCAACCACGCGACTGGACTCTTCTCGCTTTTGGTCACCGACGACGGATTCGAACTTACCCAGGTAATCGATTCCAACTCCTTCTGAGGTCTGATGTCACAATAGGTGATTTTCCAGGTCTTCCTGGACCCGTTCGCAGAAGTTGCACTTCAATTTGACGGGCGCCCTTCCCACGACCTCGTACTCTGTCTGAACCGGTTCTCCTTCCTTGGTGACCTCGTTCTCTCTGTTGGTGATGCAATTGGGATTGGAACATTTTAGTATGCCCACCACGGTGTCGGGAAGGGTCACCTTGCTCTTCGAAACGACCTGTTCTTCACGGATGATGTTGATGGTGGCGTCCGGCGAGATTAAGGCGGTCTTATCAACCTCTTCCTTCTTGAGCTCCTTGTCCTCAAGCTTGAGAATGTCCTTCTTCCCCATGCTGGCACTGGGAACCATCATGACGACGCTGGCGGTGGATTCGAGTTCGGGGCCCTTTATTCCGAGAATGCGCAGCACTCTCAATGCGTTGCCACCGGATATGTGGTCGATTACCGTACCGTTCTTGATGGGTCTGATTCGAATTTCAGGCATCATTCCACCCCCAATACTAACGCTAAAAGTGCCATCCTTACAGGAACCCCATTGAAGGCCTGCTTGAAGTATAGCGCATGGTCGGTCTCGTCCACTGCAGCTTCTATCTCTCCTGCTCTGGGAAGTGGGTGCATTATCTTCATCCCCTCCTTGGCGTTTTCCAATATGTCCATGGTTATACGGTAGCTACCAGCCACCTTGCGGTACTCCTTTTCGTCGGGAATCCTTTCTTGCTGAATCCGTGTAACGTAAAGGACGTCCGTGCTTGGGATGATGCCGCTTATCTGGTCCGTGAATTTCGGATTGACACCAAGTTTCTTGACGTGTTCCACCACTTCTTCGGGCATCTGGAGTTCGGGCGGTGCCACAAAGACTAGCTCGGCACCGAAAAGGGCCAAGGCATAAGCCAGTGAATGGACGGTACGGCCATACTTCAGGTCTCCCATCAAAGCCACCTTGCGCCCCTCCACCTTTTTGAATACGGTCTTTATGGTGAATAAGTCCAAAAGGGTCTGAGTCGGATGCTGGCCCGCACCATCACCGGCGTTGATGACGGGTTTTGAACTGAAGCGGGTGCATAGGCGGGCTGCTCCCTCGAAAGGGTGGCGTACAACGACCACATCGGAGTATGCTGCTGCCATTCTCACGGTGTCGGCAAGGGTCTCCCCCTTCTTCGTGGAGGTCCCCTTCTCACTGGAAAATCCCAGCGTCTTGCCTCCCAACCGGTTCATGGCGCTCTCAAAGGATAGGCGGGTCCTGGTGCTTGGTTCAAAGAAAAGGTTGCCAAGTATCTTGCCGTCCAGGATCTTGCTCTTGCCCTTCCCCTCTGCTATGCGCACCATGGTTTCGGCAGTCTTTAAGATATGATTGATTTCTTCCTTGGAAAAATCCCTTATGGAAACGACGTCCCGTCCCTTGAATTCCATCATAGGTGCAGAAGTATCTCAATCGGTAAAAACGTTTTCGTCCCTGAGGCTTCGGGCTTTCTTGCCGGCCAACGCGTGTGCCTTGCGAATCCGTTCGGGAACCCTATGAATCAGGTCCGATTTCACCAGCTCCAAGGCGTTCTTCATGGAAACGTCATGGCCGGGTGAGACGTATATCGGGTTTTTCAGGTTCGGTTTGGCCTTCACGGCGTACCCGACCTTCTCACCATCTATCATGACCTTCCCCTCGCATAAATCACCCAGCAGCAAGCTCTTTGCCACGCCTACGGTGGGAACGTTTTCTTTTACGCCGCAATGACATGCTACGCCGAATCTTCTTGGGTGCAGGATGCCGTTTCCATCCACCAGTATGGGCCCCTGGGCGTCTACCTTTTTCAGGACCTTGGCAAAACCCGGATGCTCCCTGAATGCCAGATACGTCGGTATGTACGGGATGGTTACTTTGACCGTGGATACGTAATGCCTCTTTGGTGTTACAAGAACCGCCACCGATATGTCCCCGGCATATGAAACGTCGAACCCGGCCCAGGGCTCTTCCCACTGGCCTTCCAAGCGTATCTTCTTGGAAAGAGATTCCTGTTCCTTCTTCATCGCAATGAGTGGTGGCACTCCGTTCCATTCCGGTTTTACTACCTTTTTTTCAAATTGTTTAACCCTATAACCGTCAAACGCAATCCCTTCCTTTGCCAGCAACCGTTTTTGTATGGGGTTGTTGACCTTGCCATTCGAATATGCGACGCGGTGGGCGTTCTCCTGTCGGGAAATCCTTCTTCCAACGGCCCTAGCTGCGATTGAATCACCGAGTCCTTCGGCTATGGCTCCAAACGTCGTAACGTGGCCCGGTTCCACCTGAGAGAGAAGGTTCTCCACCCAATCGTCAAAATCGATGGTCATGAGGCCCGTTCCCGGAAGGGTGTGCCAGTCCGCCTTCCCCCTTTGCCGATGTCGGATGGAAGTACTCTCATAATATGGGCAAGTTACGTGATTCCATATAGCATTTACCTAAACTTAAATATCGGAAAAATGTTGGGGTAGCGAGGGTCGACAATGGCAATAAAAGTAGGAATCAATGGGTACGGCACCATAGGCAAGCGCGTGGCCGATGCGGTCACGTGTCAGGACGACATGAAGATAGTAGGCGTCACGAAGAGAAGCCCCAGTTTCGAAGCTTTTGATGCCGTGAAAAAGGGTTTTCCCCTTTTTGCGGCGGAAGAATCTTCCAAGAAACGGCTTTCGAATGCGGGGTTGGAAGTGAGCGGCATTCTCGACGACATGGTGGAAGATTGCGACGTAATCGTTGATTGCACGCCGAAAAACGCGGGTTACAAACCGTATTACCAGAAGAAGGGCGTAAAGGCCATTTGGCAGGGGGGCGAGAAGCATCAAGACATCGGTTCCTCATTCAACGCGTACACCAATTACGACGGAAATCTTGGAAAGGATTACGTACGGGTCGTTTCGTGCAACACCACGGGGCTTGCAAGGACCCTCTACCCTCTCAAGAACTTCGGGCTGAAAGACGTTTTTGCGGTGATGGTGAGAAGAAGCGCCGACCCCTGGGACAGCAAGCGGGGACCCATAAACTCCATCGAACCGGTGCTGGACGTGCCAAGCCACCACGGACCGGACCTCAAGACCGTCATGGACGTGGACATTGAGACTACCGCCGTGAAAGTGCCCACCACCATAATGCATCTGCATTCACTCGTGTGTAACTTTGATTCGGCCCCTGACAGAGATGCCGTCCTTTCCGAATGGGAAAAACTGGACCGCATCAAGCTATTTTCCAGCGAACAGGGCATCAAGGGGACGGCCCAAGTCATGGAGATGTCGCGGGACATGGGAAGGCCCCGGTCCGACCTTTTCGAGATTGGGGTGTGGAGCGACGGGACCCACGTGAAGGGGAACAAACTCTACTTCTATCAGGCCATCCACCAGGAGAGTGACGTGGTTCCCGACAACGTCGATTGCATCCGGGCCATGATGGAGTCTGCCTCCCAGTGGGATTCCATCAAGAAGACCGACAGGGGCCTGGGTATCTCGTGAGGTTTGACGTTTAAATAGGACTCGGGCATCACCTTGTCATGGCCCTGCCCTGGGGAGAAATCATCGCCGTTTGTACTTCGTTATTGTGGTCCGTTTCATCCGTATTATTCACATTGGGCGGAAGGGAGGAAAATCCTGCAGTCATCAACAGGGTGAGGATGGTCATGGCCGTGATTATTCTCATGGCTGCCCACGTTATCTTTTTCGGGTCGGTCCTTCCAGCAGGAAATCCCACGCAATGGACCATTCTGGGCATATCGGGCGTGATAGGGCTGGCCATCGGAGACCTATTGCTCTTTTCGGCATACGTCACCATCGGGCCCCGGCTTTCCATGCTAATAATGTCGCTGACGCCCATCGTCACGACGGCAGCAGGATGGCTATTCTTTGGCGAAGTTCTCTCTCCCCTGGTCCTTTTTTTCATTGGTCTGACACTGGCAGGCGTGGCTTGGG
>CAZPOY010000097.1:0-6237 GCA_964588345.1 uncultured Thermoplasmata archaeon | reverse complement strand
CCCGCCTCGGCAGGAGAACAGGCAGGCACCGTGCTGGCTACAACGAACTACGACGGACTGCAGAAGTTTGACAGCGGTTCCGCTTATGACATAATCGACATGGGCGGCGTCGAGAACATGCTTCCGGGCAATGCTTACTGGGTCCACGTACCGGCCGACACGAGCTATACCGTAACTTACTGAGGGTAATTCCCTCAGTCTTCTTTTTCTTTTTTTCTTTTTTTTATTTTTTCTCTTGGGAAATTTTTTTATGTAACGGGTCGGTGACGCATCCGTGCATCCGATAGAAGACATCCGAGGTTCCAAGGGGACCGACCTTTCCGGCAAGAAGATAGTCGTGGGAATAACGGGCAGCATCGCAGCGGTGGAAAACGTGAAACTTCTTCGCGAACTTGCACGATACGGAGCGAACGTCATTCCCGTTATGACCAAGGCGGCCGAGAGGATCGTTCACAAAGATGCCATCTGGTTCGCAACGGGCAAACGCCCCATAACTGCACTGACCGGCGACGTAGAGCACGTGATGCATTGCGGAGAAGTCCCTGACAGGGCCGACCTTTTCTTGATTTGCCCCGCCACGGCCAACACAATCGGTAAGATTGCCCACGGCATTGACGATACGCCTGTAACGACATTCGCCACGACGGCAATTGGTTCGGGCATCCCGGTAATGATTGTTCCGGCCATGCACGGTTCGATGTACAAGCATCCCGTAGTCCATGAGAACATTGAAAAACTTAGAAAGATGGGCGTGGTTTTCGTTGACCCGAGACTTGAGGAGAATAAAGCCAAGGTAGCCTCCATTGCGAGGGTTACCAATGAAGTGATGAGGGCGTTATCGGAAAAGGTCCTGGATGGCAAGCGCGTTACGGTCATCTACGGGGGAACCAAGGAGCCGTTGGATGATGTCCGATACCTCGGAAACCGGTCTTCGGGCAAAACCGGATGCGAATTGGCAAGAAGGGCGTACGTTGAAGGAGCCATTGTCACGACCATTCGGGCGGAGGATGCACCGTTTCCCGAAATCATCGCCGAAGAAATCACATTCCAAAGCCATGCTGACCTCTTGGAGATAATGGAAAGGCACGAATCGGACCTTTTCATCGTCCCTGCTGCCATATCTGATTTTGGCGTTGAAAAAGAGAAGGGGAAGATGGGGAGCAGCGCAACGGTGGAGGTTACCTTAAAGCCGCTCGAAAAGGTCATTGGAAAGATGAGAGGCAACGTTATCCCCTTCAAGGCGCAATCCGGTCTCTCAGATGATGCATTGGTGGCGAAAGGCCGTTTGCTACTGACGGAAAATGTCTTATTTGTGGTTGCCAATGACATCCGCAACGTCAGGAAATCTTCTGGCCGGTTCATCTTCGTGACCGAGGATGATTCGGACCCCTTTGAGGGAACCAAAGAGAAAATGGCCAAAGAGACAATCTGGAGAGCTTCAAAATGCCTGGAAAAATGAGAGCTAGGGCTTTTTGCCCGGGACATCTTACTGGATTATTCGTAATCAAGGACGACGCTGAAGATTTGGAAGAGAAAGGTTCCCTGGGAACGGGGCTTTGCCTTTCAAGAGGAGCCATGAGCAGGGTGAAATTGTCCATGGGGATGGAGGAGGTGACCGTTCACATCAATGGAAAGGAGGACGAAGCCCCTGTGACCAAGAAAGCCGTGGAATACATGATGTCGGGAACGGGCATGGACGTAGAAATCCAGACCAGTCTTGAATTGCCAGTTGGGCAGGGTCTTGGCATGAGTGGAGCCGGGGCATTCAGTTCCTGTTTGGCCCTATGCAAGATACTCGGTCTTCCCAAGGAGGAAGCGTTGAAGGCATCTCATCGTGCAGAAGTCGAATGCGGAACGGGCCTTGGAGACATCGCCGCACAAAACGTCGGTGGGCTCACCGTAAGGAAAAAACCTGGCATACCACCCTTTGGCGAGGTTGAATCATTCAAGACGGAATCCCAGGTCTTCCTATGCGTCATGGAAGGAGAAAAATCAACGTCGGACATTCTTCAGAACGAGGAGCAGAGAGGTCTGATAAACAAGGCCGGGAAAAAGTGGTATGATGAGTTGGGTGAAGAACCGGACCTTGAAACGATGATGAAATGCTCATTTGAATTTGCCAAGGAGTCTACCCTAATCACGGAAGTTCAGGAAGAACTTTGCCAGGAACTTTGGGACCATGGCCACATGGCGAGCTTGACCATGCTGGGAAACAGCATCTTTTGCATACCGGGCAAGTCCAATCCCATGCCGCTGCTTTCCAAGAAGGGACGTTTGTTCGAACTTGAAATCGAGAATAAACCAGCGAGAATATTCGGGTGACGCAGGCACATTTTGATCTGGTTCTTGTTAACGAGAAATCATTTTTTATTCGTAAAGCGTGAACAGGTCTTCGTCTTCGTCCACATCAAAAAGCCCCATTCTTGCTCCGGCATCAAGCCATCCATGTGCGTAATTGACGGCACCTAGAGCCCTTTCGTAATCGCCTTCTTTGTGAAAGTGCAGGGCGTCATCGAAATAAGATTTGGCCATCGCCAAGAAATCTTTGGCAACCACAAGGAGAAACGAACGTTCCGGAGGAGCAAGGGAAATCTTGTCAAGAGCATCGCGGCTCGTCTCAATGTATTTCTGGCTAATGGCCTTCCTTACAACATTCTTTCTCTCCATAATTCCCATTATTCTCCCCTTCTATTTAATCTTATTTTTGTGCAAAAGTACATATAGCGTTCCATTTATGGTCAAATAGATGAAGAAACGTCTTGCCTGGCTCGTCATTTTCTCCCTGCTTTTCATGGGGAGCATAGCCGTTTTGGGGCAGGACTCAATGGATAACGGTGAACCGGAAGCACTTCCGCCTTCACCTCCTCCGGACCCTCCACAGCCGCCAAAACCGCCGCTGCCAGACCCGCCGGAAAAATACATCCCTCCCAAGAAATTCTGGGATTTTTTCAAGCCGATTCCTCCTCCACCTCCGCCTCCTCCACCTTTCATACCAACGGAACGTTTCGAAGTCAATCCGAAATTTGTTTCGGTGAATGACCCCATCGAACTATCCTTCAAGGTCACAGGTCACGAGAGCAACAGCGTTCAGGTCTATTACCAATCCATGGATGATAACGATTACACGGGCAGGGAGATGAACCTTCAGGAAGAATCAATAATCAATGGTACCGTTTGGCCCATGGGCTATTACGAAAAGGTCGTCCAGCAATGGAATGTGACGCTTCCGGCCCAGGAAAAACCGGGCTATCTTTTCCTGTATTTCCTATTGGTCAATGAAACGGAGAACTACATCTATCCGCCTGAATGGGCGTTCCCCTACATGCTGGAAATCCGCGATACGGTCCCGCCGGTAATATTCCAACCGGACCGGTCTGAAGCAAATTTGTCTGAACCGATAATCCTTGACGCCAGGATAACTGATAACGTTGGGGTGGAACACGTTTACCTTCATTACAAGGAAAATGGCAACGGTACGTGGTATGAGGAGCGGATGGTCAAGGTAATGGGCAATGTCTCCGATGGAACATGGAGGGGCGAGATACCACCCCAGGAGCTTTTGGGCAAGGTACAATACCGCATTGAGGCCAAGGATACCAGAAACCGGGTTTTCCTTCCTAGCGAGGAAACATATCTCACCATTGACGTTATCGACAACATTCCGCCGGAAATCGAAGCATTCATTGAAAGGCAGATTGGGTCTGGCGACGCATTGAAGGTCAAAGCCCGGATCACCGACAACATCCTACTCAAGAATGCCCAGCTGCTCTTGTATGATGATGATGCCGTAAAGGAAACGCTGGACCTGATACTTGGCGAGGGGAACAAGCAGGATGGATATTGGGGCATTAATCTGCCCCCATCAAATGAGAAGACGACGACGGAACTTAGGTTAAAGGCATGGGACATTCAGGGCAATACGGCCTTTTACCCAGAGAACGGAACCTTCGTCGTAGAACACACGGACCCCTGGAACCCCGTCGTTCTCAATGTAAAAGCTCCTGATGTCATGGTAAATCAGACCATCATCGTGGACGTTTATGCAATGGACGACATGGCCATAGAGAGCGTGGACATTTATTTTGCCGTGGATGACGAACAGATATACGAAAAAAAGCCAATGCCCCTCTTCAAAGGCAGTTATGAGAACGGACAGTTCAGGGCGGTTCTGCCAGAGCAATCGGATAACGGGACGGTGAGTTTTTACGTTGAAGTCAGCGATGGCACCAACTCGGTCCGGTATCCTTCGGGCAGTGCCGTTCTTGAAATTGAGGTGCAGAAGAAGAGGGAAAGCAGTCTGCCCATGGATGATGACGGACAAGGTGAAAAATTCCCATGGGACGTGTTGGTGCTGATATTGATGGGTGCTGCCGTTTTAATTACGGTGATATACGAAATCTGGCGCAGGACCATGAAAAAGGCGGCTTAGAACCAACCAAGTGTATTGATGACGTGTGCGACCTGATTTTTTTATCATTTGAGGAATTGAACGGCCAGCCAGCGGTCACGCGGTTTGTTGTCGAATTCGAGGAAGACCAGTTGCTGCCAGGTGCCGGTGACCAGTTTTCCATCATCTACCGGAACGGTTAGCGAAGGTCCGATGAAGGTTGCCCTAACGTGTGAATGCCCGTTGCCGTCGTTCCAAGTATCGTGATGATGGTAGCGGATGCCTTTGGGAAAAAGCCGTTCCATGGCCAGGGGAATGTCCTTTTGGAGTCCCGGTTCGAATTCAAGCGTTGTGAGGCCTCCTGTGGAACCGGGTACGAAAATCAGCACGGCGCCATTGCGAAAATTCTCCTGGTCAATGAGGTCTTGCACCATGGGCGTAACGTCGATGACGTCGTTTTCAGTTGTGGGAGGCAGTTCGATTCTTTTCATTTGGACCCTCTCAGAACTATGGAAAAATCATCCTTTCTTGAACTGTTCTTCGTCAAGTACGTCACCGCTTTCGTCTTCGAAGATTATGACTTCGTAATACTCCCCTCTCTGCAATCCGTCAATGAGTATGTAATCACCGAAATTGATGTAGTCGTTCCCCGTCTGGTCGTGGTAGGTCACGGTGTAAGTTGAACCCGTGCCGATGAAACTTGACGTTGCATCGTCATATTCGAGTATGTTGAACGTATCGCCTTCTTCATGAATGCTGACGCTGATTTCGCTGGGTTTCGTATCGGGTACGAATGACGTGAATTTGCATTTCACGGCGGTCTGGTTGTAGTTCTTGTCCACTTCAGCGATGGTACCCACTCTCATCGATTCCGGGTCCGTTCCGCCTATTGACTGAATCATGTAGTAAACGACGGATGCCAGTACCACGGTTATGGCGAGCATGAGTATTACGCCGATGACTGGGCTTACACCCCTGTTCGAAAATCCCCTTTTTTTCGATCTCATCCTTAAGCACCGAAATGGGATTATGATGTAATGCCTAATAATAGTTTTCGCTCATGTTTATAAAAACTGAATGGTCAATAAAGCAAATTCATCGTTTAAACGGGCTATTCATTTCTCCTTTAATCATGGGAAACGAAAATGGGGGTTCAAGCAACAAAAAAAGAAAAAAAAAGAAAAAAGGGAAAAAACGGATGAACCGTTTATCCGAGAGTAGCGGTGGCTACTTCATCATCGTCGATGAAGATCTGGATTTCGTATTCCGAGCCAGAGTCGTATGTGAAATAGACTCTGTCACCGTTGTTTATCTCGTCGACGTTCTGTGTCGTGAAATCCAGGGGCGAGCCCGTGTTGGCATCGTCGGTCCCATCAATCACAAACTCTTCGCCTGTCGAATCAAAGACATACGATGATTGCTCCGTTCCGTTGTTTATGACTATCGTCACGTCCAGCGGGTCCTGGGTCGGGCTGAATTTACCGAACCGGATGTACGCCTGGGTAGTCGAGTCTTTTTCTACAGATATCGTACCGCTGACCTGACTTGTGTCGCCTCCACCGAAGGAAGAGACCATCAGGTACAAAACGGCGGCTAGAACCACGGTAATGGCCACCATGAGAATGGTAGCAATAACCGGGGACACACCTTTGTCGTCCTTGCGGACACACTTTGATTTCATGTTTTTGTCCTCCTGCAGGTTTCCCTGCTGTATATTTATAGATTAAATCACCCTTATATATCTTTCGTAGGCAAATATCGTGATGTTTTGTCTATCTAATTCCACCTTTTAACCCCCACCTTTTAACCCCCACCTTTTCCCCTTCGGGCAAAACGTGGGCGAAAATTTC
>CAZPOY010000096.1:0-6282 GCA_964588345.1 uncultured Thermoplasmata archaeon | reverse complement strand
ACTCCCTTGGACAGGATTCTCGACCTTGCCGCGGAAAGCTGTCTTGAAATCCAGAAAAAGGAGGGGACGACCATCGTTTTTGCCAACACCAGGGCCGATGCAGAAGCCCTTTCTGTGGCCATAGGCGACAAACGGGGGAAGCGGGTTGCCGTTCATCACGGGTCCCTGTCCGAGGAAGAAAGGAAGGGGGTGGAAGACGGTTTGCGGGAAGGGAGGATTGACATTGCCGTATCGTCTTCATCGTTGGAACTGGGAATCGACATCGGAAATGTCGGGGCCGTCGTTCTCTTCGGGTCGCCTTCCTCACTTGCCAAAACGCTTCAAAGGGTTGGTAGGTCCGGACACGAAGTGGGAAAATATTCGAAGGGGTTCCTTATACCCCGAGACCCTGAAGACCTTTTCGAGATGACGGGTATTATACGGGGTTTGGAAAAGGGAGAAATGGAAGACCTTGTGCCGTCTCCCGGTACGCCAGACCTGGTCTGCCAGTTTCTGGTGGCGTCCACCACAAGGGGTTGGACGGACATCAAAGAGGTCCTCTCCATGATAAACGAAACCGTGGGGTATGACCTTTCGAAAAATGACGTTCATGCGTTGGTTGAGGTGCTCGAAAACGGCTACAGGACGAATCTACTGATGAGAAGGGATGACGAGATACGGGCCACGGGGAAAGGGCGCATGACTTTCTTCCAGAATGCAGGAAGCATCACCACTTCGCCCTCCATCCGGGTCAAAGATGAACGGGGGTTCTCCCTAGGAAGCCTTACGCCTTCTTTTGCTTTGGAACTGGAAAATGGTGACGTCATCGTGTTGGGCGGAAGCGTATATGAAGTGTTGAACGTTGATGACGCATACGTGCTTGTAAAACCCTCCAAGGCAAGGTTTCCCTCCGTGCCATCTTGGACGGGGCAGGGCGTTCCACGGTCAATACTTCTTGGCAATAAGGTCATCCGGGTTCTGGAAAAGGAAAACGAGAAAGACCCTGTTCAGATACGGGGATGGCGAAGGGAGTATGTAAATCGGGGCGTTTTCCCCCCCAACAAGAAAAGGGTTCATGTTCAGCGCATCGAAGGCAGGGGGACCGTCTGGACTGTACTCTCATCCCCCATGGGAAGAAAAACCTGGACTGCCTTCGGACGCTGGTTGAAGAGGATGGGGAAGGTCGACAAAAATCCCCTCGCTCTGGAGGATGGTCTTCTCATTCCTGGACATCTGGACGTCAATGAGGCGCTGGAACCTCTTGGCGAAGAGTGCATCGACCCTTTTGAAGACCCTGCAATCAGACACATACGGACGTCGCTGGCGGCTCGAACGCTTCTCGTTCCCGAAACCTTCGGTGATGACCAGATTCCCTTTACCCTAAGGTCCAAGCAGGCATGGGGCATCTTCCAGGAACTTGATGAAAGCCACCCATTGAAAAGGGAGGAGGCAAGGATACTCACCGAGGAAAGGATGTCACTCAAAGACGGGAGAATGCTTTGGGAAGGCATCTTGAACGGCGACGTTGAAGTCATTGACGTTGAGTTGCCACTTTTACCGCTTTCGCGCTCCATCGTTTCAAGAGGTGCCTTGGACCTGCTTACGCTACCCCGGCTCGTATCTCTAGATTTTTCCGGGAGTCTGGGGCTTGTGGACATGTTTTCCCGGAACAAGGCCCTTGAATCGCACCTGCAGGGCGTATGGAATGAACGTCGGAAAAAAGGCGTTTTGTCTGCAGGAGAAAAGGAGGGGTGGACAAGAGTGGGGGACATTTTCGTTTCCCCGTCGTTTGGTGGACGCAACGACGCTGAAAAGGTGTTTCAAAAAAACGTCGTCCTGGAAGGTGCCAGAATGGGGCTTCCAACGTCGCTTCTCAGGTCAGACGAATGCCTGTCCGAGTGCCTGGACGAACTCATAAACAGCGGTGCCATCTCCATGGGAAGCATCGATGGCGTGGAGAGGGTCGTTTCCACCGGTGACCTTGCCCGGGCCTCGGGAAGGGACTTCTCGCTCTGGGAGGTGCTGCGTTGCAGGGGGCTTTGGGGCTTTCGGGAATGCGCCGATTTCGACGAACTTTTTCAACGGTTCCCCATGATAAGGGACCTTTCTTCAGCAAGGAGCAGGGGCATCCGGGATGAGCCTGACACCGAGAAGTTCATTTCGGGCAGATACTGTTCGGGACGGGTCGTTTGGATAAAAAGAGAGGACCGGGGAGCGGTGGCGGATTTGTACGATGCGCCGGAACTCACGGTGAATCCTGACGTCATTCCAAAGGACGAAGTGGTGGACCTTGCGTGGATAAAGGAAGAATTGGGCGTGGATTCCCGGGAGGGTGCTGAAATTCTCAATCAGCTTGAAAGAGGGATGTTCATCGAAAGGGTTCCGTCGCATGGTGGAAAGATGATTCGTTTCGTCAAGAGCGAGCCGGTGGAAAAGGGTTCGTGGAAAGAGATCATTTCCCGGTTGGTCAACGGCATTGGCGCCATCACTTCATGGGAATTGAGCGACATCCTAGCCATGGACGGCAGGCAGACCTCGGACCTTCTCGAGACACTGAAACATGATGGTGCGTTGTCAAGCATAATGGGGGGCATTGGGGGCGTGCGCTTCTTTTCCTCCGAGAAATTCTCCTCGTTCCTCCAGCAAGACAAGGGATTTTTAACCGGAACGTCCAGCATTGCCCTTTCCAACGACCCGCTGGGAACATTGGGTGACCCTTCGGTTGAGGGAGGTTGCATCTACGTGGACGGCATATTCCGGGGAACCCTTGAATTCGATGGGGGGATTTACCCTGGCCACACCAACTTTGTAAAGACCAAAGGCATTGAGGAATCGCGGGACATTATACGGGGCCTTAGGGAAGGAAGCTACGTGATGAGGGGGTGGAACGCAAGGGCCATTTCATGCAAGTTGCAAGAGGAGAGGGGAGTGGAATGGTTCGGAAAGAGGGGTGGCACCCACTTTTGGGGCTCCCCCGTCGAGGAGGTTTCCGTTGAGGAGATTATCTCACTCATCCTTCAAAAACAGCACGTATTGCCCAGCTCCCGCTTCCCCGACCCCGAATCGGCCATTTCAGGCATGGGCGGTTTGCGCCACGATTTTAGTCTAGGCATGCGGACCAAACGGTTCCGAAACATCAATTCGCTGAAAAGAAAAGAGGGGCTGGTGAGGGCAAAACTCGTACAGGGAACGTACTACATAGCGCCCATAGAGGTTCTACCGGTACATAGAAAGGTAAAGAACACGGAGATGAGCCCTGCAGAGAAAAAGGTGTATGACATCATAAGGAAGGGGAATTATCTTCCACTGGATAGAATCCATCAACTTTCGGACCTTTCCCGAAGAAACTTAGTAAAAACGCTGAGAAAGCTGGACAACGGGCTTCACATTTACAAAGACCGCTTCAACAGATACATCCCCGTGGAGGAACTAGATTGCACGAGGGAAAACGCGCTGGACATGCTCATGGGCGGCGTAATGGAAAAATTCGGCGTGGTCCGGGTCGAGGATGCGCATGAATACCTCAACGGTGGCGTGTCCATAGAAGAGATTGCTCGTTCCCTCGAGCGCCTGGCAGATGCCGGGTCTGTCGAAACGTCTTTCCTCCTGGATGGTTCCACGGACCTCTTCTGGAAGCGGGATGACGGCCATGACCGGGAAAGGGGGACGTGCGTAATTCCACCCAAAGACCCATTGAACGCCATATTCATTTCTCTCCTTGGGAAGGACCTCGACGTTGACAAGCCGTATCTCGTATTCGAGGATGGGCATTTGAAGGGATATTTCAGCGGTAGGGTCCTAGGAAGGAGGATCGTTTCAAAGAAAATCGTTGGAAACGAGAAAGAAGTCAACGATGCAGGGAGGCGTTTTGCCCACACCATCGGCATGGCCTGGGGGGAAGAAGTCCGCAAAACTGAGGATTGGGAGGTGCTGGACTGGTGGGAAAAGACCAGGGGCTCTTCTCAATAGGCCCCTTCTCGAAGAAGGGCGTGGCGCTGGGCATCATTCTGGGGGCCTGCGTACTTACCCTCTCCATCGTACTAATCGCTTATACCGACAGTCTCTTCATGGCCAGCCTTTTCTGGATAGTACTGGTTCCCTTCATCTTTTGGGTTGTAAAAAAAATGCGACGGTCAGGGAAGCCACCATCTCAAGGGGGGGACGATGATGGGGGGTGAATGCGTCGGGTCTCTCGAAGACGTTCCTCCCGAAAGGAATATGGCCGTTTTCAACTGCTTTATCGTATTGGAAATGAACGCCTCAAGGGCTTCAGGGCCTTTGTCGGCATAGGGGAGAATCACTCCAGCCATACCAAAGAGTGTCGCACCCAGTGCCAGGGCTTTGGTCCCGTCCACGCCGTTCCTTATTCCTCCAGATGCTATCAGCGGAATGCTCGATTTCCTGTTGAGGTAAAGTGATGCGGGTGCAGGGTGTCCCCACTCAACGAATGGTTCCATCCACTCTGCATCTTCTTTTCCATGAAGGTTGCCATGGCGTTTCATCTCAACGGCGGGGAAAGACGTGCCCGAAACGCCGCTAACGTCCATCGCCTTGAAGCCCATGTTGGCCAACTTCTTTCCGGTTACCATGTCGATGCCGTTGCCCACTTCCTTGGCCATCATGGGATAGTCCATAGTCAGTCGCTGGAGATTCTCTTCTGCTCCTTTCACCAACGGGTCCCCGTTGGTTTGAAGAGCTTCCTGAGCCAAGTTGAAATGTACGGCTAGCATATCGGCGCCTATCATCTCCATGGCTTTTTCCACTTCCTTCGATCCGTACGTACCGGGAAAACCATTGGAAAACTGGGGAAGGCCGAGGTTGGCTATTACCAGTGGGATGTCCCTATCCTTTACAACGGAAAACGTGTCTTCCACCGACGGGTCTTCAAGTGCGATTCTTTGGCTACCAAGGCCCATGCCTATCTGATATTTTTCGCATGCGGCAGCTATGACTTCATTGATCTTCTTGCCGTTATCGACGCCCCCGGTAATTGCCGTGATTATCATGGGGTACTTCAAGCGGTATCCAAGAAAATCCGTCTCAAGGCCCACTTCTTCCAGGTCTGTCTTGGGCAATGCCTTGTGTTTCAGATGCACGTCATCCCAATAATTGTGGCCGGACCTGACGTCTTCTTCGAGGCAGATGCGTATGTGGTCGTCCTTTCTCTCGTATATCGACATGTTCATCCTCCTATTGAGGTGCCCGGGCTTTCTCCTGCCAGGGCTTGAGGAAGGTCTTCCAAGGATACTATCTCAACCTTCCGGCAATAACTGAGTGCTTTGAATGCCCAATATAGTTTTCCACCCATTCCACCGGTCACGTCGCTTCCCGATTCCTCGGTCCGCAGCGGTTCTTTCAACCTCTTGATGACCTCCCCGGTTTCCCGGTCCAGCACGCCTGGAACGTCAGTAACGAATATCGCCTGGAGTTTGAACGAGGGGGGACCTTCGATTACATGATGATTGTGGAATGTCTTGGCTAGGTCGTATACTGCTTCATCACCAGAATAGATGCGGTATTTGCCATCTTGAAACACCACGTCGCCCCAGGTGATTATTCCCTTGTCAATCCGTTCGGCATTGTCAAGAAAGCAGGTGGGTTTCTTTTCGCCAGATGAAAAATCGAATAGCTCCATGGGAGATGCAGGATAATGCGTCATATTGAAATCTGCCATGTCCTTAGAAAAATGTCCCTGCAATCGGAAAACGCCGTTGCGTACGAATGCCGCTTCTTCCTGGGTGAGGTTTTTCTGGTTCCTTGCTTGGGATGCGGGAATGTGACCAAAACCCCCCGCACCATGAACGACGACTTTGGGTTTTGCATCCTCCTTGCATTCGTTGACGTGCTTGAGGAATGTGCGGACGTTTTCCTGACGGTATGCGGGGGGGTCCTTCTTTGGGGAAATGAGGGACCCGCCAAGCTTGATGATGTTCATCGTTGTCTGTTAATGTCATCCTCCTTAAAAGCAATACCGTCAATCTTATTATGCCCCATTCCCATGCCGGAGGGAGGTTTGGGCAATGAACAAGAGAGGTGTAGCAGGGCCCCATACGGACCTGCCTAGTTTGCTCATAGTAATCATCGCCGTGGTCGTTTTCATATCGGCTTCTGGGAGGACCGTAGTCCTGACGGCAGAAGGAGATGCGGAAAGGGCACTTAGAAGGGATTGTTTCGAACTCCTTTGCGACGTCATGTCCAATGAAAAAATAATGTCCAGCGAGGGAGTGGAGGACATGGTGAATGCAAAGCTCTTGGAAGAAGAGGATTTGGAGCCCAGCATTTGGCTGGACCGGGGATGGTACG
>CAZPOY010000095.1:0-6362 GCA_964588345.1 uncultured Thermoplasmata archaeon | reverse complement strand
GTCTCCGTCGAACAGGATTATCACATTTGCATTTTTGGGAACGCCTTGGTACAAAATCTCATTGACATCCATGTTTGCAAAGGGTTCAAGATTGTTGTCGGCGCTCATGTAGATGGCGATGGTCCACTCTTTGGGAACGGGCTGGAAGGGAATGCCCGGGTCTGCTGATTGAACGAGAGTGCTGCCAGCACCCAGGGTGACCGAGAGCATGAGAAAGGTGATGGCTGCTGCCTTAGGGCCAGAATACATCAAAGATTGCTAGTTTGTGCGTATATTAATATTTTGACCTTGACGATTTGAATGTCCTAAAGAATAATCATATGTGAAATAATCAAACGAAACATTTATCTGTATTTAATCCAATCAAATAGCATCCTTAGGGAGGATTATCTCTATGAAAACATTACAATGGGCAGAAAAAGGGATTAGATTTTCAAAGAAAATGCACTTTTCTCAGTTTCTCGCGTTCTTCTTCGCCATACTCATGGTCGGCAGCGGATTTGTCGTTCTGGGGGTTGAAGACGAAGTGGTTGCGCAAGAAGAAAAGGTGCAAATAGATACGAGCGAAATGATAACCATAAACGGTTATACCTTCAGCATTAACGAAGGGCCGGACATCCCGGAACAACTTACGCTAAATACCGTTCAGGAAGGAGAAAGCATATACCTCGTACACATGACCGACAAGATATCCAACCAGTGGGCAAGGGGCCTTGAAAAGAACGGGGTCGAGATTGTCACTTACATTCACAACAATGCTTACGAGGTCTTGATGACGCCTGAAGAGAAGGCCGTCGTCGAAAAGCTACCTTACGTGGACTGGGTCGGCGATTATCATCCTGCCTACAAAATCTCCTCGGAAATTACGAAGAACACCGACAAGGTGACGGTGAATTTCCTAAGGACGGGAAACCTCAGGCAAGCCGTTGAGATAGCCCGTACCCACGTTGACGTCCTTAGCGAGGGATACACGAATGACGGATATGTATTGAGAGGTTCCGTCATCGATTATTCAAGCATAGAAAACCTTGCGTCCATTTCAGAAGTACAATTCATTTCAGCATATCTTGAACCGCACCTTGATGACGAATCGGGGATGCAGGTTTCAGGAGGATTCCTTTGGTTGAACGACCCCGACAACGACCCGTCAACGCCTTACAGAGACACAGGTTCCTACGGTGCTTACGTCAATCACCTTGGATGGACCGGTAATGGAGTTACCATAGGCGTGGCCGACACCGGAATGGGTGACGGAACTACGCCTGACGCGGGGCATGTCGACCTTGCCGGACGCGTTATTGGCGGAATGGATTACGGTGCCGGCACCTGGGCCGACGGGCATGGGCACGGAACCCATTGCACGGGACTGGCTGCGGGAAATACCTACGCGGGTTCAGGCACTACTCACACCGGATTCGGCCCATATTACGCGGGCATGGGCTTGGCTTATGACGCGGAACTTTACTCTCAGAAAATCTTCACGGATGGCGGTTCAGCTTCTTTTCCTACAGACTACTGGGACATTCTCAGTGATGCATATGCTGCAGGCGTGGACGTCCATTCAAATTCTTGGAGCGGCGGAACTTATGGGTATTATGATGAAAGTTCCTCGAGATTCGATTATGGAATAAGGGATGCTGACGATACAACCGGTGGCAACCAGATGATAACCGTTGTTTCTGCAGCGAGCAATTCCGGCCCCGGTTCCGATACAATACAAAGCCCTGGAACGGCCAAGAACATCATTACCGTCGGTTCCGTGGAAAACTACTGGCCCGACAATGCCGATTACGGAAACATGTATGATACAAATAGCGAAGGGGACAACCCTGATACAGTGAGCTCTTTCAGCTCCCGGGGATGGACCGATGACGGAAGAATCAAGCCCGACATCCTCGCTCCTGGACAAGCCACCCTTTCACTCCGGTCTCCAAGTGCTTCTCTTGATTGTCTTCAGGGCACATATGACCTTGACGACCGATACGAATGGTGCAGCGGAACTTCCATGTCAACGCCGACCGTAGCCGGTGGAGCAGCCGTAATTCATCAATGGTATACTGCACAGCACGGTGTGGCACCTACTCCTTCCATGACCAAAGCTCTGCTCATCAATACGGCCATTGACGTTGGCACGGCAGACATACCCAATCTCAACGAAGGATGGGGGAGGATGTATCTGCCCACAATCATGGACCCTCCAGCGCCCTTCATTCTCAAGGACACGGAGCCGGAACTTACCACCAACGGCGAAACCCACTCTTTCACATTTTCATATTCCAATCCCGCTGAACCATTGAAAATATCGCTTGCTTATGTCGACCGATATGCCGCCACGGGAGCGGACCCGACTCTTCAAAACCAGGTCAATCTCGAACTGGAAACGCCCACCGGCACGATTTACCACGGAAACGCGTTTTCCGGCGGATGGTCAGTAACGGGCAACCCGAGCACCACCTTCGACACAGACAGCGACGGATACGACGACAGGAACAACGTTGAGTGCGTCTATCTACCTTCTTCATCACTCGAAACGGGACAATACACCGTGAGGATAATCGGAACGAACATTCCGGCCGACTGCGACTTTGACGGAACCAACGACCAGGATTATTCCCTTGTTATTTACAACGCCCTGGACGTATCTTCCAAAGGAACCATCGAACTTGACAGAAACCTTTACTCAGGCGAAGATACCGTGACAATAACCGTCGGTGACACGGACCTGAACACGAATGTCAATGTTCAAACCGTTGACGTGACAATAGAATCTACGACTGAAACCGGCGGAGAGACCGTCACCCTAACGGAAACCGGTGGAGACACGAGCGTTTTCGAAGGAACGATACCGATATCTCTTACAAATTCCGTTGGCGTTCTCCAAGTTAGCCATGGAGACACCATCACGGCAACTTACAACGACGCCGACGATGGCACGGGCAGTGCTGCGGTAGTCACGGATACTGCTCTTGTGGACGCAGCCGGTCCAGGAAGTCCCGGCTCGCTTACGGTTGATTGGTATGGCATTTCAAACACAACGCTTCTGGACGATGACGTCGAAGGAGGCGACCTCGGTTACACGACGGGAGGCGACCTGGAAAGCTTTGCCATCAGAACCCTCGGGTCCAGCTCCGGTTCGAGTTCGTGGGACTTTGGAAATGGCGATTACCAGGAAAGCGCTGGTGAAAATTCGTATTTGATTACTCCGGCACTGAACATTCCTGCGTCCATCTCCGAATCGTACTTCAGCTTCTACCACTGGTGGGATTTCGAATCCACCGATTGGGATGGAGGAAACGTCAAACTGTCGACTACGGGCGTTTCGGGAACGTACAATCTCATCACTCCCGCATCGGGCCAAGGTTATACCGGAACACTGGATACGAGTTACAGCAACCCACTGGGTGGCGAACAGGCCTTCACCAATACGGGAGGATGGGTTAAATCGACCTTCGACCTCAGTTCATACGCCGGACAGACAGTCCACATCAAATGGGACGTGGGCGTTGACAATTATGCAACCACAGACGCAGGATGGCGAATTGACGACGTCCTCTGCTACGCCATTGGCAGCGGAGGAACGACGGAAGACAATCTCCTCAACTGGACCCTTTCATCGGACGATGGTGCTGGCGCAGACGACCTCACCCAATACAACATATACCGAACGGACACTTCAGCCGGTCCATGGGACGCAACGACGTTTTATACGAGCGTTCCGCCCCAGACCGACCAATATTACGATGCCGGTGCAGGAGAGTTCGACGGAACGACATGGTGGTATGTTGTCCGAGGCGAAGATACGTTGGGCAACGAGGATACCAATGTCAATGCCGTTCCAGAACCTTCAGCTGGGAATAGTCCTCCCAACGCACCCTTCAACCCCGTTCCTGCAGATACGGCCACTGGAATTGACCTCAATCCGACATTGAGCGTTGACGTGACCGACCCGGAAGGCCATACGATGAACGTCACTTTCTACGACGCTTCCGGACCCACGCAGATTGGAACGACGCAGACGGGCATTGCAAGCGGAGGAACGGCTTCGGTTACTTGGTCCGGGCTTGCCGCTAGCACGTCCTATGACTGGTATGCCGTTGCCGATGAAGGAGGATTATCGACACAATCACCCACGTGGACCTTTACCACTCTTTTGGGAAACCAGGCACCTGACGCACCCTTCAACCCCGTGCCTTCGGACGGAGCCACCGGCGTTGATTTGAACCCAACGTTGAGTGTAGACGTCACGGACCCCGATGGAGACAAAATGAACGTGTATTTCTACGATAGTTCCGCCGGCCTCATAGGCAGTCAAAACAACGTGAACAGCGGAGGCACGGCCTCCGTGACCTGGTCCGGACTTTCGGAAAATACGCTTTACGAATGGTATGCCGTCGCCGACGACGGTGAATTCTCGACGCCTTCTCTGCCAGCAGGAACGTATTGGTCATTTACTACTCTGGACACGACGCCACCGGCTTCACCAACGGGACTCACTGTAGAACATTGGGGCGCGAGTGCTGTTACATCGGACATTTCGGTTTCCGCCATGGATGCCGCCGATACATCTGGAATAACCGTTGCGGAAATTCAATCCAACGATGGAATACAGGGAAGCGTTGGGAAGAATAACGACCTTCAGACGGAATCCTTCGATACGACGGGTGCATCCGACCCGGTAACTGCTGCCAGCCTCGTATTGGAATACAGCGTGGACCCGGGCTATACGGGAAGCAATTCAATAGAAGTCTCCAACGACGACGGTGTTTCCTGGCTGAATACAGGCATAACTCCTGCAGATGGGGATACGGACGTCGTGGGAACATACGACCTATTCGCCAACGGCATCGATACCGTAGCCGAAATCACTGCACTGGACGTTCATTTCAGAAACAATGACGGTGCAGGCGCCGACCTCGTATATTTCGATTACATCTGGGTCAATTACACGTATGGTTCCGGCGGTGGCACAGACGACAACATCGTCAATTGGACGGCCAGTTCAGACGATGGTGCAGGAGCAAACGATGTCAGCCATTACAACCTGTATCGGTCCGATGTGAATACGGGGCCGTGGGATGCAACTACCTTAATAGACACGGTAACCGCCGACGCTTCGGCCTCTTACAGTTATATCGATTCACTGAAGGGGTTGGCCGATACGACCTACTGGTGGTACGTAGTCAGGGCTGAAGACGTATCTGCTAATGAAGATGCTAACTCGAATGGCGTTCAAGAACCAGGCGAAGGTGGCTCACCGCCTACGGCGGATGCAGGGCCCGACCAGACCGGTTACGTTGATTACTTCGCTTCCTTCGACGGCAGCGCTACGACGGAACCCGACGGAGACGCTGTGAGCTATCAGTGGGACTTCACCTACGACGGCAACCCGCAGACCCTCAATGGCGTCAACCCGACGTTTAACTTCCAGATGCCTGGAGACTACGAGGTTACACTGACGGCCACCGACGTGGACGGTTCGGACACGGACACCATGTGGGTCAACGTGACGCTCCTTGACCAGCACATAGCTTATTCCGCGGGATGGAATCTCATTTCGTTGAACGTGTACGTGCAGGGAGAACCGTTGGACGTGGTATTTGCCGACGAATGGGCCAACATCAACGAGATACAGTATTACGATGGGGTTCAAAAAGCGTGGAAGATTCACAGGAACAACGGCCCCGTGTGGCTCAGTACTTTGAGCACGGTTGACGAGACCATGGGCCTTTGGGTGAACTTCAATGCAGCCGGCGACGGTGACCTTGTGGTGAGCGGAAAGGTGCTCACCAACACCAACATTCCGCTTTACGCAGGATGGAACCTGATATCATATCCGGCATCGGCACCCGACACGGCGGACAGCGTTCTTGCAGGAACCGGATACGACATGCTTCAGAAATTCGATGTGGGTGCGACTTACCTGATAACCGACATGGCCGGAACCGAGAACATGGTCCCGGGAAGCGGATACTGGGTACATGTGACGGCGGACACGACTTGTTCGGTAACCTACTAAAGTTGAGGGGGTTTTCCCCCTCTTTTCCTTTATTTTCAAGGCATTTGACATATCTGTCAAGAGAATCGAAAACGCCCTAGGAACGTTTGCTCCGCGACTTTGACATATCATAAAAAAGAAGCATGTCAAAGTTGAATAAAAACCAGATTTGCTTGTCAATATTGGGTTGCTCCATAGTTGTGCCCGTCCCTTCTTGCGTCCTTATCGAGGCAAATGCCTCCCCTGACGCATCCAATCGAGTTTTTTTATTGTGCCGTTGACCATTACATTAATAAAAAAAAACCGACATTGGGGGGCACAAGGGGATAAATTGGAACTAGACAAGAAAACGCTCGCAAGGTACGTT
>CAZPOY010000094.1:6118-6394 GCA_964588345.1 uncultured Thermoplasmata archaeon | reverse complement strand
GTCTGAGCCTGACCAACCTTAGGTTGGTCTCGGTTTGAAAAATCTGCGTGGCTACTAAAAAAATGAGTAGCCCCGAGCAGATTTGAACTGCTGTCGCGAGATCCAGAGTCTCGCATGATAGGCCGCTACACTACGGGGCTGATTTGTTCAAGCCCCGTTGTAGCGGTGTGTCGCTTGAGCAATTCGCAAGAATTGCGAACAGACCTTCTTTGAAGGTCGTGACACTACGGGGCTGATTTGTTCAAGCCCCGTTGTAGCGGTGTGTCGCTTGAGCAA
>CAZPOY010000094.1:0-6018 GCA_964588345.1 uncultured Thermoplasmata archaeon | reverse complement strand
TTCGCAAGAATTGCGAACAGACCTTCTTTGAAGGTCGTGACACTACGGGGCTATCTGCGTATGCATGTTGGCCCGTAGTGTGAAAACTCGGCTTGCCGAATTTGTAACGCTAACTAAACGTTTCCAAGCCTTTAACAGCTAAGTTTAGTTAGCCCATCTACGGGGCTATCTTTGCGATTCCTTACATCCCAATAAATTTCCACATTCCATGAAAATTCAAGTGGATGCTATGGCGTTGAAATTCCCATTTTCTATTTAACTATTGTTGAAGACGATGACCGGCCGTGGATGTTCTTTTTGTAAAGGACTTTCTTGATGAATTCATATATGACTACGGCAAGTCCTGCAATCAGCATCAGTGACAATATCACCCAGTCCCATGGAAAAGGCGTTTTCCGAACGTCGTCATCTTCAACAACGCTTCTTTCTGGGAGGGTAGGGCTCGGTACGATGTCTATATCGTATTCTTTTGTCAGCGAGGTTTGGAAACCATCATTGCCGGCAAGGTAGTAAGTGAAAGTCCCGTTTACTGGTATCGGGTCCATTTCAATGAACCATATGCCCTGCGTGGCGTCCGAAGAAAAGAGGGTTAGCCCCATACGATTCCATTCCTTGTCCCCGGGTTCCTTGTAATATATAAATGCGGACTTGATGCCCTGGTCGTCTATCATCTTGGCGTTTATGCGGAAGGATTTGTTCTCCAGGAGTACCTTCGGTGGCGAGTGGAGTATCATGGGCGGAGTCGAATCCCGGATGTGAAGAGTTATCGGTTGTGACGGGTCGGAAGGGAAAAAACTGACTTCACCCAGTCCTTCCGCCTGAATGTAATACTCCACCATCGTTGTTTTCAACATCCTCGGAATGGTACCCTTGTAAGACCCGTTTTTAAAATCACCTTCTGTAATGCTCATTTCCAATCGGGTGTAATTCGACTCTGACGTCATCTTATAGAAAAGGTGAACCGATGACACTACGACGTTATCCGTTACGTTTGCTTCAATTTCTGTGGAGAAGAGAACGGACCCATTGTTAACCGGTTCATGGCTAATTACAGGGGGATACGGGTCCACCGTCCTCACACTTTGGTAACCCGAATTCGGAAAATAGACCTTGTTGTATCCGTCGCTTATCATGAAACGATACTTCAAGCTTGTGAAATTCGATTGGGCTGGCAGGGTAAAATTCCACGTACCGTTCTTGATGCCTCCTTCAACTTTGTTCATTTCCAGGCGGGTTTCATTCTTTTCCCCGACCTTCTTCCACCATAAAATCACCTTCCATATTTGCACGTCGTCCGATGCAGTGACCTTTATCTCTTTGGTTTGTTCAAGGGGCAATTCCGATACCGGTTCGTGTTCATATTCAGGAGGATGAATGTCGATTATCTCGAAAAGATACGGTATGGCCCAAGTATCGGGGAAGACGGCTCGTTCGGTGCCATTTTCCGCAACCCAGTACGATTCCATGTATCCCGACCACTGCTGAGGCGGTATCGTTCCTTCCCATACCTGAATGTCTCTGTAATAGAATCCATAGGGGTAATTGAATCCCCAGATGAAGGTCTGCATGGTGAGCTTGAAGGGTTCTGACCGATATGATTTCTCTCCAACCGGCTTGTAATACATCGTAAGGTCGCTGGCGTTCATTCCGACCAGAGTGAAGGTCACGTCAATTTCTTCCCCCACAATCCCTTGCTTGGGCGTTACGTTAAACCACATGTCCGGTATTTCGTTGTAGGTCGGCGGTTCAGGTGGAGGCCATATGGGCATAGTTGGCTGGGTCCTGTCAGGAAAGGCCGAGGGGGGGTCCTCTATCGGTCGGATGATGGGCTCAATCGGCGTTGGAGGCGATGGTGAACCTGGAGGTCCGGGTAAAGGAGGAGGGGGAGGGGGGTCCCAGGGCGCATTGATGATGGGTCCCTCGTCTTCTTGATATTCTGCAGCATAATTTGACGTACCTTGAACACTGCAATTGAATAATAAAAGAAAGAATAAAAGGACAATTGCGAATGCAGCAAGATTTTTTGTGCTCATCAAAGGTATTACTCTCTTTTGCGTTATAAGATTTAGGAAAGAAAAATGATAGACATCTAACGAATTTAGAAATCATTACCGTTGTTTCTTTTGATACATTTTAAAATGATGCCTGGAAAATTTGCTCGTGACGAAAAACACGAATCCCGAGGTGACAAGGACAAATGAGATGAGCATGATCATCAATATCAAATGCCCCTCGATGCAGTGTTCTTCGATGTTTTCGCTGGCTTCTGAATATGTCTCATAAGGGTCATTTTCGACTTCATTCACCGGGTCAAAAATGTTGCCAGAAGCCGTTGATGGCAAAACCATCATGAGTGCAAGCAGAAGCAGGGCGATGAACGACAAGCCCGTCCGTAGCGCGGTAAAAGGATGAAGGCCGGTATTTTTCATATTCCTGATGTCATTTGCGTTTCGAGGCTAATAAATGTGCTTTCGGTACAACCAAGGAACGTTCCGTTGAAAAACATTATTAGAACCTTCCCTTTTCCAAGAGGCATGACCTCAAGAATCGACCCCTGGTCATCCCAGCAGTATGCTGATTACAACCGGCTTAGGCATCAATTCGGCATCGAAGCGTTTGACCCAGAAGGCCTACCGGAGCCAACGAAGCTTTTCAGGAGAGGCGTCATATTTGGCCAAAGGGGTTTTGATTCCATCAAAAGGGCCATTGATGAAAAACGTCCATTCGTTATTCTTACAGGCCTCATGCCTTCCGGCAAGATGCATCTGGGCCACAAGATGACCATCGACCAGGTAATATATTTTCAATCACTGGGAGCCGAGGTTTACATCAGCGTTGCAGACATAGAGTCTTATGGTGCAAGGGGGATGGATTTTTCCCTGACCAAGCGCTTGGCGATTGATGAATACATCAAGAATTACATTGCTCTGGGACTCGAACCGGGGCAGGTCTATTTCCAATCCGAAAGGCGCGCCGTAAAGGACCTGGCTTTCGTACTTCCCACGAAAATCAATCTCTCTCAGATGAAGGCCATGTACGGCTTTGACGGTTCCACGAACATGAGCCATGTTTTCTCGCCTCTTGTTCAAATAGGGGACATTCTCCACGTCCAACTGGAGGAATATGAAGGACTGGCCCCAACGCTCGTTCCCGTAGGCATCGACCAGGACCCCCACATTCGGCTTACAAGAGACGTAGCCAATTCTTTCAGGGTTTATTCGGTTAGAAAGGATGATGAGGGGAAATGGGACGCCGACGTGGGCATTTTCGTGAAGACGAACGAAGATGTGGAAAAACACATCGACCGGGCGGTGGAGATGCTTAAAAGGGAAGGATATGCCGATTGCAAGAAGAATTACGGATACAAGGCCATATTTCTGAAAGGGGTTGATGATGATGACGTTGAGAAGATAAAGGTCCACCTCCTGGAACTAGAAAGGAAGACAAACCCGTATTCATTCTTCTCCCCAGCATCCACTTATCACAGGTTCATCACGGGGCTCACTGGAGGCAAGATGTCCTCTTCCGTTCCCGAATCAGCGGTATTCCTCTCCGATGAACCCGAAGAAGCGAGAAAAAAGGTCATGTCCGCCAAAACGGGTGGAAGGGTCACGTTGGCCGAACAAAAGGAGAAAGGGGGGGTCCCAGAGGAATGCGTCATCTACGAACTGTTCGTATATCATCTCATGGACAGCGACTCGGAATTGGAGGACGTTTACAAGACCTGCAAAGACGGAACGAGGATGTGCGGCAACTGCAAGAAGCAGTGTGCAGGCCTAATGGCCGATTTCCTTGAATCCCACCGGAAGAAGGTGGAAGCCATCGATGAAACGGTTCTGGAAAAGTACGTCAAGTGGGATTGAATGGCAATGATAATAATCGATGACGCGATATGGTGTTGAACAAGATGACGAGCAAGATGGAACTTTCCAATTATGAAAAGAGGGTCCTTCTGGCCCTAGACAAACTCGAGAAGGCCCAGCCCGAAGAAATCATGGAAAAGGCCGGGTTCAAAAGGGTGGTTGAGGTAAATCACGCTGCTTCATGGCTCCGGTCCAAGGGTCTGGTTACCATTGATGAAGACGTTGTCAAGAGTTACTCCCTGGCAAGAAAGCGGTACGCTGCAAAGGGGCTTGCCGAAAGGAGGGCTCTAAAGGAGTTGGACAAGGCGGGAGGCGTGCTTCCCATCAGCCAACTGGCCAAATCGAACAAGCTTGAGAAATTTGAAGTTCCCATTGCCACGGGATGGCTCAAAAAGAAGAAGTGGGCTGAAATCCGAAAGGTCGGTGGCGAAACGGTACTTGAGATGACCACGGAGGGGAAAAAAGCGTTGAAGAAGTCGGGAGCGGACGAAGATATCATCAAGCAACTCGCCGATGAAGACCTTCTGGAAAATGAAATGGACGGGATTGCCTTGAAGAATCTGAAAGGCAGAAAGGACATCCTCAAGGAAAACGAAGTTGTCAAGAGGACCATTTCTCTAACGGAAAAGGGCCGGAGTGAACTGGAAAAGGGGATAGAACTGGGGAAGGATGTTGCCCAACTCACGCCCAAAATGCTCCAGACCGAAGAATGGAAGAAGGCCGATTTCCGGAGATACGATATATCCGCTTTCGCACCCACTTTATACGGGGGGAGGAAGCACCCATTGAAAGAGATCATTGACCAGATACGTGAAATATTCGTCGCCATGGGCTTTCAGGAAGTGGAAACGGGTTTCGTACAATCCGCCTTTTGGAATATGGACGCCTTATTCACCGCGCAGGACCATCCCGTCAGGGACTTACACGACACGTTTTACCTTGACCAGCCATCCAAGATGGACCTTCCCGACGAGGACATAGTAAAAAAGGTCAAGGAGGTACACGAAAATGGAGGAGAAACGGGAAGTACGGGCTGGGGCTATCAATGGTCTGAAGAAGAAGCTAAAAAAGCCATGATCAGGACGCATACGACGGTCAACACCGTGAGATACATGGTTGAGAACCCGGACCCGCCGGCAAGAATATTTTCCATTGGCCGCGTATTTAGGAACGAGTCCATTGACGCTACGCACCTTCCCGAATTTTACCAGGTGGAGGGCATCATCTGCGAGGAAGGAGCCAATTTCGCAATGCTCTGCGGGCTCCTGAGGGAATTCCTGGCCCGCCTGGGTTTTCCCAAGATTCGCATAAGGCCCGGTTATTTTCCTTATACCGAACCGTCCCTGGAAGTGGACATCTTCTACAAAGGCGAATGGATGGAACTTGCCGGAGCGGGCATCTTCCGTCCCGAGGTCACGGAGGTCCATGGCGTTGAACATCCGGTCTTGGCTTGGGGCTTTGGATTGGAACGGCTGGCAATCGTGCTTACCGGCGTCAAGGACCTGAGGGAGCTGTACGTTTCGGACCTGGATTGGTTGAGAAATTCCAAGATGCTTTAGGGCAACCTTTTTACCCTCGCCAATCACTATCGTTTCCATGGCAGATATTAGCGCTGATGAATTGATGAGGGCCGAGGGTCTTCTTGCCAATGGAGATTTCAAGGGCGCCATGAAGATTTACAAGAAGGAACTCAAAAAGAACGAGGATAACCCCCATGTGAATTTTGGCATGGCTGAGGCCATCGCCTTGGACCCCCAAGGAGACATCGGCAAAGCCATCGACCATTACAAGAAAGCCGTCGAAGGAGACCCTGAAAACGTCATGTACCGAGCACTTTTTGCGAAATTCCTTGTGGACGTTGGGCGTTTTAACGATGCCGAAGAGCAGTACCGCAAAGCATGCGAAATCGACCCGGACAATAGCCCGGATTACATGATGGAACTCGCGTCAAGCTACATTAGGATAGCACCAATCGCCATGGAGAAATTCATGAACGAGGAGACGGAGAAGGTCATCAAGAAAAAGGCGCTGGGATGGGCTTTGGAAGGACTCGGCATCACGTCTGAAGAGGCCAAGAATCTTCTTTGAACTCTTCATCATCTATTGTCCGTAACTGGGTTTTGTCGTTCTACCACCCGTAGCACAGTCGGTGCAG
>CAZPOY010000093.1:0-6538 GCA_964588345.1 uncultured Thermoplasmata archaeon | reverse complement strand
TATTTGGCTTATATGCTCTTTTATCATAACTCTCGATACTATCTTCACCTGGCCATCATTTTATAATGATGATGGCTTGAAGATTTCTCTCGAGTTATTTGGCTTATATGCTCTTTTATCATAACTCTCGATACTATCTTCACCTGGCCATCATTTTATAATGATGATGGCTTGAAGATTTCTCTCGAGTTATTTGGCTTATATGCTCTTTTATCATAACTCTCGATACTATCTTCACCTGGCCATCATTTTCTAATGATGATGGCTTGAAGATTTCTCTCGAGTTATTTGGCTTATATATTCTTCAATCCATAACTCTCGATAGGTCAATTTATTTAGTCGTAGCCTTTTTTCTGTCCATGAAATTAAGCAAGAAGTTCTTATCAGTTACACTGATTTGCCTGTTGACCATGGGGATTTTTACCACACACGTTCAAGGTGAAGAATGGTATACAACAAGTATGGACTACATGTACGATTATGAGAGGGTCGTTGTAGGAACCGGCATACTTAGTGAAAATTATACCTTCCACTGGAAAATCGAGTCCGAACACCCGGTCAACATCTTCTTCCTAGACGTGTATAACTACAACCAATTCCACGCGGGTCGTGATTATACAAAACTGGGACTTGTGGAAGGCGTGACAAATGGCGAGGGGAACTTTGACATTCCACACTACGACGGATGGCAACTGATTATCCAAAGCGCATACAGTGGGCAGTTCGAGGTGAAGTACAACGCTTGGGCAACCGAAAAATCAACAGAGGACGTTTCGAGCCTATGTAGCGAGGTCGTTTTGACACCGGGCATTGTCATGATCGGGTTGGCTGCCCTTTACATAAAAAGAAAACGCTTCTGAAGGATTTCCACGTTTTTTCATTGCTTCTCGAAATAAAGGGAGCGTTTGCCTAGGACTGGATTTTCAAAGAGAACTACGAGAAGGTAAGGGAACTGTAGAGTGCACCCGTTATGGGCCGATAGGAATTCGTGGCATTGGTTTTATGGCGTGAAAACCGTATAATGTTTCAAAGTCACGTTGTAATCAATGCGTTTTCAGTGGAAAGTGTCTTCATCAATAAGTCCTAAAGTATTAATCCTCCTTTACTTTTCCAACCCCATGGGCGATGACAGCATTTCATTGGGAGAACCACTGAGCAAAGCATTCGAGACCTTCAAGGAAAACATCGTTTTGATGATTGTTCCACTTTTAATCTTCGGCGTAGGGGCCTGGGTGGCCGGCATGATAACGGCTTTAATCATCACGATTCCCGTGTCCCTGATAATTTTGGGCGCTCTCGCATATGGTTATTTCTACATTCATTTGATGCTTGTTAGAGGCAAAAACGCGGAGATAATGGATTCTCTCAAAGGTTTCAAAGAAGGACGATGGAAAAGGGCCGGATGGCTTGGATTTCTCATAGGCATTCTAACGGCACTTTGGTCATTCCTTTTCGTCATCCCCGGCATCATCGCAGCCCTCAGATACAGTTTCGCATACTTCATAATGCACGACCATCCGGAACTCACCGGGAACGAAGCGAGGAAACTCTCCTGTGAAATGACCAAGGGGCACAAGGGAAAGATATTCGTTTACGTGGTTGTGGCGTATCTAGGCATGTTCCTATTCGGAATCGGCGTTCTAGTAACCGGGCCCCTGGCGTTCTCTGCCCTAGCGCATCTCTATGAACATCAGAAACATCACAGGACGTATTAAACTCCAAGCGATTTGGTCTGAATCAATGTGTAAAAATCTCATTTGAAATATTATTAATAGTTGGAGACCTTTATGATGCCACCAAAAGGTGAATGATTATGAACAGCAAATTGAAATGGGGTATCGTTCTTCTCATCAGCGCCGTCGTCTTAGGCGGTGGAAGTTGGATTATCGGAATGATTATTCCGTTTGGTGGTTGCCTTTCTTGCTTTTCGTTACCCATTTTTATTGTATCGATAATACTAATAATTCTCGGATTGGTTCAAAGTAGTGAAAAAGAAGAAACAACAGAAGCTGAAATCGTCAAAATGGAAGATGTACCTTCCGAAGAAGAAGCTAAAGCATCCGATGAAAGCAAGGCCGACGCCGCAGCTGAGGAAAAGACCATTGAAATGGACCAGACCGCTTCCCAAGAAGAAAGTGGTGACGACGAGGAATTATCCTTCTGATGTTCTCCGCATAACGCTTCGTCTCAGCGTATAATCAAACCTTCAAGACCAAATTCATCTTCCATAGAGGGGAAAAGCTGGTCTGCGATATTCTCACACAGGTACCAGTCGGTCACCTCTTCCGATTCCGTTCCCGTTAAGCCATATATCTCCTCTTTGTTGAAATGTTCCATATAGGGGAGGACGAACACTTCGACTATCACGTCATCTTCTCCTTCCGCTTCGTCTGAAGGCCAAAGGTACACTTCGACGCCTACCCTCTGTTCTGCCATGTCCGTCTCTTCAAGCGTGGGTGTGGTGAGTGGATATCTCTGGAAGAATAGTTTGAGGTGCCCAAAATCGAAATCAGAAAGAGATATCTTTTCCTTGGGCTTGTTCACGGCGACTATAAGATAACCCACGTCCTCGTTCCTTTCGTCCGTTTCGATTATCTTGAAATCCCTTTCTGCCAGAAAATCTTCGAGATGGCGTCCCAGCTTCAACATGGTGGTGTCTTTTGCAAGGTAGCGACCGTATGGATAGGATCTTCGTCTCATGACGAGTAAAACGTTTTCCTGGTATAAAGAACTGGCCCAACTTCACTTCCGCCATTTCATCCAGGAAGGGGCCCACCAGTTCCATTTGCCCAACATGGACATGATAGCGGGGACGAGGAATATGCGCACGACCATGGCATCGAGGAAAATGGCGAAGAGAAGCCCGAATCCAAACTGTTGCATCATGGATGAGGAACTGAGCATGAGCGTACCGAGGGACCCTCCCATTATGAGCCCGCATACGGTGATTATGCCTCCCGTTCTCTCCACGGCTTTGACTATGGCATCATCTGTGCTCTTTCCCTTCTTGACCTCTTCCCGGATGCGCGTCACAACGAAAATGTCGTAATCCAAACCCAGTCCAAGGAGGAGTATGAAAAGCATGAGCGGGAGCATGTAGACCACCGGCATTCCAAGACCGAACTGGAAGAGAAGGATGACTACGGCGAGGGTCCAGGAAATGCTCAATAGAATTGTTAGAATGGACCTTATGGGCAGAATGACCGAACCCAATATGACTAGAAGGGCAATGTACTCACCAATAAGAACAACTACCCTCATCACGCTGAAATCCGCATTCATCACTTCGGAAACGTCGCGCATGGAGATTGTCGCCCCCGCCAGATAATGCTCCTCGACCATTTCGTCATCGGCGTGTCCGTTAAGAAGCGACTCTATCTTGTCTATGGTTTCGAATGAATTCCTCGTAAAGGGATTTTCCTCCAAGGTCACGTAAGCCATGACGAAATGGGGGTCGGAACCCACCGACTGGGCCATGGCAGACAAATACTGGGCCTGTTCCATGGGACCGAGGGAAGAGAGGTTCCCATAGGGAATGGTCTCTCCATATGGCCTTGTAATCGTCGTAACCTTTTTGACATTGGACAACACGGATATCTCCTGGCAGATGGATTCAAGCTGGTCCAACAACATGAGATCGTAACCGCCGGACCCGTTCAAAACATGCTCATTGAACTCAATGACTATGCTCGTTTTCATGACTTCGCCGGCACCAAAGCCGTCGGCCATGGCGTCCAACCCATCCTTGGATTCCGTATCGGGCATGCTGTTGATGAAATCGTAAGAGGTGTCAACGGTGAAAACAACTATTGTCGTAGGAATTGAGATGACAAGTGCAGCCACAAGGATGGCTTTGGAATGCTTGATGGCAAATTTCGCCGCCCACCTGAAAAAGCCCGTGTATCGGGTCGATAGCTTCTTGGCATCGATTTTTGAGGGCCAGAACACCTTGTCGCCTATCAACATGATTAGCGAAGGAAGGAGTGTAAGAGCCATCAACAGCGTCATCAGGATGCCCATGCCGATGACTATGCCCATAGATTTCATCATGCCAAATTTGCCCAGGGAGAGGACGCCGAATGCGATTATCACGCTTATCCCGGACGTCGTAATCGATTCCCCGGCCCAGATGATTGCCGTCTTGACCGATTCGGTCTTGGCGACGCCCTTCATCCGCTCTTCTCGATAACGAGTTATCATGAAAATGCCGTAATCTACTCCCACGGCCATCATCACGACCAGGAGCATTGTCATGGTGGTATAGTGGATGTCTACGACGTATCTGCCTACAAGGTAGAGGATGCCCAGGGTTCCCACGAAGGCAAGGCCGATTATGGAAAGGGGTGTGAGCGGTGTCACCACCGAGCGGTAAAACACTCCTAGTATGATTATGACAAGGATGACGGCAATGGGGTCGATTCTTTCAATGTCCTCCATCATCGACTCTTCCATGTCGACTTCCAGGGCGGGGTCTCCCGTCACATAAGTGGAAACTTTCACGCCGGTGTCTTTTTTCGCATGAGATACGGCACTTCTGATTTCTTCCACGTTATCCAGTATAGGCTTGCCGTTCCCGTCCTCGGCGTATCCGCTGGATTTGCTGAAGGAGAGCATCACTATCATCGTCGAGTTGTCGGGGCTCAGGAAAGAATGGACGATGTCCTGGGGAAGGAGTTGCGGATACGTGTCAATGGTCCCATTTTCAATGACGGAGCGGGAAAATTCCGATGAAGTGCCCGTCATCAAAGCGTGGTACGACCCTTCCACGAAAGAGAGCATTTCAGCATATTCGGCATTCATGCTCGAAGAAAAACCCATGGCAACAATCGAAATGGCAACGTCCGCCTGAGATGACGAATCATTCCAGCTTTCGAAGGAAAGTTGTCTAGAAACGGATGAAAACATCATGCTCATTTCCGGGGACGAGGAAATCTGCAAGAGGGTTTGGTTCACCGCTTCTTCTTTTGCCAGTGACATCCTCACCTGGGAATTTTCATCGGAATTATCACCCCACGCTTCGATGTATTCGCCTGCATAAAGAAAAGAGATGTTTGCCATTCTCTGGTCCTGGCCCTGGGTTTGCTGATAAAGGTAATCCATTGTTGCCTGGCCGGCCATGGCGTCGGCTGTCGTTTCATTTATGGATGCGTTAGCAATAAAATTCTGCCATATGCCTAAATGAAGAATAGGGATTCCGTAAATTATGCCGGCCGTGCCGTTTACGGAGGGAACGGTTTCCATCACCGTCCCACCTGCCATCTGTGAAAATCCGTATATGGTCTCCTCGTAAAGTGAATATATGGTCATGATGGACTGGACATACTTCAAATCGCCGTTTTCCACGGAATCGTTGAGATTTTCTTCCAGTTGCAAAACGAAATCCCGTACCTGGGGTCCCGTCAGGTCTTCATCCTGCAGGACAACGATTACAGAACTTTTCGAAGTCGAAAAATATTCATCCACGACTTCCTGGCCTTTGAACGAAGGAGCGTCCTCGGAAAGCATCTCCGAATCCTGGTAGACCACGACGTCGCCGATGTGGGGAATGACCGGTATGGCGCAACACAGAATTACTATCCACGCGATTATTATCTTAACATAATGCTGTGCAACGACGTTTCCTAATTTTTTAAACATGTGGGCACCTGTTGTTATTGTTATACTGACTCTTCGGGAATAATAACCAACATTTAAATATTTCTAGATTTTTCATTCCTTTGATGCCAGACAAAAAAATGGTTCGGGCGACGGATTCCCTGGAAGAACTGGGGTTCACGCAATACGAAGCGAAGGTTTTCGCAGGCCTAACATCCATGGAGAAGGCAACGGTGTCAGACCTGTATTCCGTGGCGAAGGTTCCCCGTTCCGCCGTATACGGCATTCTTGACCGGCTCATCGAAAAGGGGATTGTCGAGGTCTCCCAGGGAAAACCCGCGGTATACCACGCATTGTCTCCCGAAAATGCCCTTCAGAAAGTCGAAACCGAATTTTCCAAAAAGGCGGAGAAAGCACTTGGCGCACTCAAGAAAGTGCAGGGAACCGTCGATGTCAACATGGAAGAAGGAGAAATGCTCTGGTTTCTAAACGGCCACGAGAACATCATGGACAGGGTGGCAGAATGCATAAAAAGAGCGGAAAAAAGCATTTTTTTCGGCATGGACTCGGAAAAACTTGACGAGTTTTCACATTTGTTGAAGGACGCTTCCGACAGGGGTGTCGACATACGGTTTCTTGCCCGGGAGGACCTTCTTGATGACTTCGACAGCTTCAAGCCCTTGGCAGAACCCATCCTGCTTCCAAGGTCCGATACGAACCAGACCCCGGACATGGGCTTCGTATACATCGACGGGAAAAGGGCCATCGTAATCCGCTACGGGAGTACCGAAAACGGGAGGATGGAAAGCGCATTCTGGTCAGAAAGCCCCACCTTCTTGTCATTCATCAAGATGGCGTTGTCTTCGGTCTTGAAATAGAATCGAAACAACCTGAAAGCTTTTAATGTAGGAAAAGAATGTACTATTTCCATTTGCGTGAATTG
>CAZPOY010000092.1:0-6670 GCA_964588345.1 uncultured Thermoplasmata archaeon | reverse complement strand
GTGCTCACTTGAAGAGCACTCATAGAAAATAATCCCTCTTTCCATCCGCCCACCACGTTTCTATTCACAAATGCCCGCCTTTATTTTTCCCACCGACCATCCGCCCACAATGCTTTCATTTGCATATACTCTCCCTTTTTTCCCACCAACCTTCCGCCCTCCATACATATATTCGCTTCTACCCACCCTAAAATATGAAGGATGAGGGTTCCAAAGGTTTTATTGTGCTCACTTGAAGAGCACTCATAGAAAATAATCCCTCTTTCCATCCGCCCACCATGCTTTCATTTGCATATGCCCACCCTTTTTTTCTTTTTCTTAGCATATTGCCATTCTTGCAAACACTTACTTCTTCCCACGGTTTTCCTCAACAACAAACGTCAAGAAAATTCAGGACAATCAGAAGCATTAAAATAATAAGATATTTTCTGCCCATTCATGCGCCAAGGATTGGTCTTCTGGCTGATTGCCGTAATGCTTGCAATTAACATATTCGCACCACTATCCGCCGTTGCAGCGGATTCTCCGCCCATCAGGATAGAAGAATTGGAATGTGACAAAGTGCTCACATTCAAGCAGGAGACGACACTCCAGTTCATGTTCTACAACAATCAGACCGACGCACCATATCTGATAGTCTATTGGATTGACAACGTAACCGGTGGGGTAGACTGGACCTATCCCGAAGGGAGGGACGCTATCACATTGGACCCAGGCGAACACGACAAGGTTTCCATATCCGTACATTCCCCCGTGGATTGGCGCGGGTCGGAAAATTTTGATTTTGAAGTGCATTTCATGATAGAAAACCTGGAAACGGGCAACAAGACCTATCACCAGGAAGAAAAGTCTATGATATTGGACATATCTCTTGAGACGTGGAACGCGAGAAACCTCCTTGCTAGTCTCCCACTCCCCGATTTTTTGCGCAATAGCTGGGGATATTTCGGCCTGATGCTGGCATTCTGGTTCACCGTGGGCCTTTTCATCATGTTCGTCTTCGACCCGTTAATCAAGGTATTTACGAAAAGGTCTGAAACGGAAATTGATGACATGATCGTCGAAATAGTCCGGGGCCCCTTCTTATGGCTCATGGCGGGATTCGGTCTTGTCTCATCGCTTGAAATAATTGGCGTTCCTCCAGTCGTGGCTTATTATCTCGAACTATTGTATTCGTTGTTTCTAATAGTCATCATAACCTGGGTGATATTCCAGTTGTTCAAGGATGTGCTTATTTATTACGGGCACAATATGGCCAAACGCACCGACACCGAGTTCGACGACGTTCTTTTGCCCGTTCTGGAGAAGGTAGGGGCCGTCATAATCATCATCGGCGGTTTCGTATTTTTCATGAAGGCCTTGGGCATAGACGTAACGGTATTCATTGCAGGGATGGGCATCGCCGGCCTGGTCATCGCTTTTGCAGCCCAGGATACCCTTTCCAACTTCTTTTCGGGCATTTTCCTTTTGGCAGACCGCCCTTTCAAGACGGGCGACATGGTAGTTCTCGAGGACGGTAGCGTTTACAAGGTATCCCACGTTGGCATGCGAACAACGGAAATGTACCACATGGCTGCCCATGAGGTGGTAGTATTCCCCAACAACAATCTCGCGAATTCCCGAGTAATAAACCTTAACGAACCGGACAATAAATTCAAGACGAAGGTCGTGGTGGGCACAGCTTACGGGTCGGACACGAAGAAAATTCACGACATCCTCATGACCATTGCCAAGGAACACCCCGATACCATGAAAGACGAAGACCACCAGCCCTTTGTCCGATTTCAGGAGTTTGGGGAATCCGCACTCATTTTCCGGGTTCATTTCTGGGTGCCGGAAGTAGACACTCATTGGAGGGTGATGTCGGAGATACGGGATGAAATTTACAAAACCTTCCGCAAGGAAGGCATCGAGATACCCTTCCCTCAGAGGGACATTTACATCAAATCGGACCCCAATGAGAAAATCAACCCCAATGAGAAAATCAACCCCGATGAGAAAATCAACCCCAATGAGAAAATCAACCCCAATGAGAAAATCAACCCCAATGAGAAAATCAACCCCGATGAGAAAATCAACCCCGAATGAGAAAGGCGAACCAAACCGATTGCCTACGAAGGCCTATATGTTCAAGGTGCCTTTGAAGGTCTATCCGAGGTTCCTATGTTCAAACCACCTATGAAGGTCCATCCGTTAACTGGAAACAATGCTAGGTCCATCCTTCAAACCGGAGACGATGCCAGGCCGAGTTCTTTCAAAACGAGGGTATGGTCAAACCTTCCTCCTGTCCTTACGCCCACTTCTTCGACGTAAAATCGTAGAGCGAAGTCGATGGCCATGTCGGATAGTTCGATGCAGTCGCCATCCGCATTCATGTATTCGATGAGGGACATGGCGCACGCCAGTTTTATGGCTCTGGAACGCAGGCGGGTCGAGAAATTTATCTTGCTTACCTTGGACAGGATGGCTTCGTTGGCCATGGCGAATTTTTCGTAGACGTCCTCGTCAATCATTACGGGCTTGTGGGGAAACCGCCCTTCGACCATGGGGTGCTTCGTCATTATGCCGTGCATCAGCGTTAGATGTTGGCGCAGATTCCTTGCCAGGTCGAAATGAATCTTGCCCAGTTCGAGGTTCATGGCGCTCTTGTCGATGGCTCGGAAGCGGTCTTTTGTCCATTTGTGCAGCCGGCAAAGCATCCGGTCCTCCAGTGCATTAAAATTCGGGTCGGTGATGGTCACACGGTAACCTGAATCCGAAGTGTGAACGTTGTAATTGACCGAGAAAAAGGAACTGAATTTGTACGGTCCCACGGTGAGCCGGGTCGTTTCATACATCACCTCGCGGTGTTCCATGGCCAGTTTCAGGGGTTCCACCATCCCTCGGTCCTTGAACCAGTCGTTAAACTCCGGGACTACGAAATTGAATTTTCGGTTATGGTACGCTTCGCCCATGCGGATGAACTGAACGGGCGTAATGCCCCCGCAGTATCGCGTTCTTCCGGGTATGCCATGGGGAGGAACGCCCAGCCTTTTGTTCCCCCGTACGATGTCGTCAATGGAAAAGGTCTTGCCCGTGCCAGGCGGTCCGAAGAAGGCCAGATTGAAACCGGTAAAATTGGTAACCTTTCCGTTGGGGCTTACAATTTCCACATCGCTGAGAGCATACTGCTGTACCATGGATAGAAGACTGTCGAAATAAAGGAGGGGACCGAACATCTCTCGGAAATAGGCCGCTATCATCTTGACATTGACCCGCTCTCCAAAGGCCAGGGTTTCCTCCAAGCGTTCATCAAAGATGTTCCTCAGGGAGTGGTTGTATATCCGGTCCATCCGCTCTATCTGGAGAAGTTCATTCTGGGCTGATTCGTTCTGAGAGGAGATGGTATTCCGCTGAACGTCTTCCGACCGGTTGATGGCATCTTTGACAACCTGGGGGTAGGTGAGGGCGTATTCGTTCATGTTCTTCTCGCCCACCCTTTCCAGAAGCCCCCGAGATTTGAGCAGTGTCATCACTCCGTGAGGATTGGCGTGTATCCCCTTCTCGATGAGACACTTACCCGGGTCGGACCACTTGAACCCCTTCCTCACGGTCTTCCACCAGGTCTCATTGGGATATTTGTTTTTGTATTCTTCTTTCTTGACCTTCTCTTCTGCCAAAGCGTTTTCGTGGCATTCGAGTATGGCTTGGAGTATCTCCTTTCCGTGCGCTTTTTCCAAAATGTCTTCGAGCATCGTTTGGGAACCCATGTGCGACAAAAATGAAAAGGATTTCCGTTGGAACCCGACCCTGACAGGTCAAGATTAGGTTTTACTTGACTTTGACAAAATAAAATATTGAATGTCAAAATCGCGTTGGAAGCCACAAAACTTTTGACCCCACAGGCGTTTCAAAGTACATGGGCGACTACACGGTCCTGACCTTTACTGGCCTATCCAAATGGGCAACGCTCAATTCGCTATGGGCGATAATTGAGAAGATGGGGAAGGAGCCGAGGAACGTCGTCCTGGTCCATACGTCCCCCATTTCCAACGAGGCCAAGAGCGCAAGGAAGATGATTGAGACCTTGCTTTCTCAGTCGGACAAAAAGCATTTCATCCATGACATATCCGTTCCACCGGAGAATTTTCATGAACTTCCCCAACGACTCAAGGAATATGTGGACCGGTCCCAGAGGTTCGATGAGAAGGTCGTTCTTGACGTTACGCCCGGCCGAAAGCTTTTCGTAGCGACCCTCCTCGATTCCCCACTTTGCGATGCCGTTGACACGGTCAGTTATCTATTTCTTGACCGGTTGGAAGGGGCGGGTTGCCCCTATCCGATGATTCCCTTCAAGAGGCAAACGCTCATAACCCTCAGGGGTGAACTGGATGCATGACCTTGTGCTGAACGGTCCAGAATTGGTCCTTCTTTATAATGGGTACTCGAAGCTTGACCGGTCCGAAATCACCGTGAATTTTCCCTTCTTTGGTACCGACCTTTTCACATACGACTTCGATTCCGATGACGTCAGGAACATCGTTCCACGATGGCAGTTTGGAAAAGCCAGGGATGCACGTCTGCCGGAAGGCCATTCGTTCCTCGATTACGATTCCCCCAAGTGGTATGACCTCAAGGACGCTTTCCTGTCGTCGAATCTATTGAAATACCAGAACTGGAACGAAGCCAAGGCGAACATCAAGAGCGTCATGGAACAGGAATCCCAAAAGGAACTCAACCCAAGGCAGAGGGTTTTCGCCCTGGATACCAACATCGCTTACAACCGGTTCGTGTCGCGTTCGTTCCCGCTGAAGTACGAAGACAGGGTGGTCCCGGCGCAATTCTTCCGTTACGTGGTGTCATGTTTGGTCAGGGAGGAACTGGACGCCAAGATAAACATCAAATACAGGGGCGATACCATCGATGAGATGTGCAAGCGATTTAAAAACGGGCACATCGCCAAGGAGTTTTTCAACGGCTCGGGAAAGATGAACCGCAAAGCCAAGAGCGCAAGCTTCGAGATCGAACACATAATCCAAGGCCTCCGAGGGTCCATAGCAGGTTTCCAAGGGGACCGCCCCGAAAACAAGGAAGACATGGACCGAGCCATCGTTCAATCGTACTTCAATTTTCAAAATTCATCATTGACGAAGGTCATTCTCCTTTCGTGCGACCGGGACATGGCATTCCACGCCAAGAACATGGGGCTCAGTTCCCTTGTTCTAGAACCCCCCGTCCACATCCCCAACCATCTGAGGGCCGGCCCAGGCAAATGGGCTTCCCTGATACATGACCTCATCGTGAATTTCGGGGTACTGGAATTTTCCGACGGAACGAGATTCCTTTCCGAATGGAGGGGCAAGAACCATTCCAACAATTTGAACAACGAATTCAAGGTATGTCTTCAAGATGATGCGATGTACGACCTCATAAAGACCTGGCAGAAGAAATGCCGTTCCGTCATTGAGGGGGATGTCTCCCGGCGCTAACGGCTAGGTTCATGGCGGACCCCGTCCTCTCCCCTTCCTGACCCACGCCGAGAGATTGTAGGACACCCGGGTTGTTCCCTGGTCATGCCTCGACGTCACGTCTAACGGTCGCAGGGGGACCCATTGTAGGATGCCCGGTGCTATTTCTTGCTGAAAGGATATAAGGGTTGCTGTTGGAATCCATATTTCGTTCGTCTTTTCCGCACCTTCGCCTGTCAAAGTCGTGAAAAACCGTATCAAGTGTCAAAGTCGTGAAAAACCGTATCAAGTGTCAAAGTCGCGTTTGCCCCCATCCCCGTAATGGTCCAAGATGCGCGATGCCGTTTCAGGAATATGGCGCCGCATTTTGGTTAATGGTCAAGCAGGACCTCGCAGGATGGGTTCAGCGTGCTGCGTTTCCTCCTCATGCCTTCTTTCACCGTCTTGGCATCAACTTGCGTTCCGATTGCTGATTCGGCGGGTTTCTTCTGCTGCTGAAGTTGCTGCCATTTCCGCTTCCCTGGCCCTTCTTTCCGCTTCCCTCAATTCATCGGAAAGGTCCGGGTCGTCAACCCCTCCTGTGTATTCTTCCAACTCTTCCCTTGCCCTTCGTGCTTCATCTGCTGCTTGTTCGGCTTCCTCTGCGGACCGGGCCTTGTCATCGGGATTTTTGTTCTCCCGTGCCCGTTCCCTTGCTTCCATTGCGTTTTCAGCGGCCTCTTCGGCTCCTTCGGCCAGAACATCCAAGCGGTCAATGACGCATTGCCTCCACAAACGCAGAAAATCATCGGCCTTTTCAAGATAATCCTCAAGGTCGGTCTCCATTTTCTCAAGCTTCCTTTTCGCTTCATCGTGCTTCTTCTTGGTGTTTCCAGCATCTTTTTCCATTTCCTCAAGTTTGTTCTTCTCTTTTTCGTATTCATCCCGGGCCTTTTCTTTTCCATTCCGCACGACCGCTTCCTGTTTTTTTACTTCTTTCTCCTTGGCTTCGACCTTCTTCCTGAGCTTTGCAACCTTTCTTTTTTGAAGCTGAACCTTTTTCTTTTTGGCTTCGATGCCTGCTTTCATTCCCTGCCACTGTTCTTTTATTCCACGACAGGGGTCGGCGTGTTCGTCGGAAAATTCATGACCGTCGTGAGAATCAGCTGAGAACTGCTCTCCACTTGTCGCAGAAGCTTCTGGTGAAGACGGCATTTCCGGTTTTCGAAGCGATAGGTAAATGC
>CAZPOY010000091.1:0-6779 GCA_964588345.1 uncultured Thermoplasmata archaeon | reverse complement strand
AAAGGAAAACTTAGGTTTCACAGGACACTGACAAACCGTCAAAGCCATGTTCCCAGCTTATCCGTATCCATCTCGCCGAGAAAGCATTATATCTTTATATCCTAATTCTCCAGAAAATTGGAAACAGGAAGCAAGTTTCCTCACAAATATATATGATTAGATTTCTAGAACACCGATTTGAACAGGTAAAACTTTATTATAGCAGTCTTTCATGGACTTCTCTTGATACTGATGCCCGAGTAGGGTAGCTACCGTGCCAGGTACTCCTGTACGGCTATATAGGATATCCTGAGGGCTTGCGGAGCCCTTGACCCGGATTCGAAATCGGTGGAGAACCTTCCGCAGACGAACATTCCGGCTCGGGCATTTTATCGGCAGGAAAAGAAATGAAAAATGTACCAAAGCGTCTGGGATGGAACTCGGATTTCATAAACCGGGATGAAGAGCTCAAAATGCTGGAAGATGAATTTGCCAAATCCGCAAAATCCGGCAAGAGAGCCATACACATATCGGGAACCTGCGGCATAGGGAAAACGCGTCTTGTAAACATTTTTGTCAAGGGCAAGGACATTTTCTTCACCCAGGTCATAAGTTACAAGGTGAAGAACGACCTTTTGGAGAGCCCAAAATACATGGTGTCTGCTTTGGAAAAAGAAGTACACATGGACGAGATGACCGAAAAGGTGGGCAATCTCTTCCAGGAATGCAAATTGGCCCTTTCGCCCGACCAGTTCAGCTTGAGCCACACGGGTTCGAAGTTTTCCGAAAAATTCGTTCGTCTTGTAAGAGAACTCTCTCAGAAGAGACCCCTTGTGATTTTTTTTGACATGGTGCAGTGGATGGAAAAATCCAGTAGGGATCTCATATACGAAATATTCGTGGAACTGTCCACGGAACCCGTATTATTCATATTTTCTTCAAGGGAGGATAACGGCGATTCGCTGGGAATGGAGGATTTCTTCAAGCTCCTGAGGGATAAGGGTCCCGTTGCAAAAATAAACATGGAGAAGATGGAAGATGAGATGGTGGAAAAGCAAATTTCATCTATTTTGAACATGCCACTAGTGCCCAAAAACCTGCTTTCTTTCGTGAAGAAGAATGTGGGCGGGAACCCCCTTCTGGTTGAGGAAACAATTCTCTACCTCATACGCAAAGAATACATCACCAACAAGACGGGGCAGTGGTCCGTTTCTCAGGGAACGCCTCCTTCCCAGATGCCTGCTTCCATTGAGGGCTTCTTAAAAGACCGATTGAAAACGATAGACGAAGAGATGAAGAAGGTGATGGAGGCCTGTTCCATATTTGGCTGCGTATTCTCGAAAGAAGACGTGGAAAAGATAATCGATGCCAAGGACTACTTTGAGAAACTTGCAAAAGAACGCCTGTTGCTCCCCTTTGGCCAATCCAAACTTCAGTTTTACAATTACGAGATTTACAAGGAGATATACGATTCCATACCACCTTCGAGAAAGAAACAATTGCATCTTCAGGCCTACGACGTTCAAAGAGCGACGGCACCCGCCCTTACACTGGGGAGACATTTGAAGCAAGCGGGCAATGAGGTGGAGGCACTGGAATACCTCGACAAAGCATCCAGCGAAGCCGAGGATGCATATGCCCTATCCCTTGCAATGAACATCATCGACGATGCCATCGAAATATTGAGATACGCTTCACTTAGCAGAGAGAACAAGAGGAAGAAGCTGGATTTCCTGAAACGGCGAGGAAGGATATTCTACGTCCAAGGAGAACTGGCACGTTCCAGAGACATCTTTCTGGAATGCATCGAACTTTCAAGGAGTTTGGACGAGACCAATTCCTTGGGTGAAAGTTTGGTATATCTCGCAGGGATTGAGAGAGACAAGGAACAATACGAAAAGGCTGAAGTCGATTACAAGCGAGCCGTCCGCATTCTAGAAAAAACCGAAGAACTTGACTACTTGGTCCAAGCACATTTGGGTCTTGGCAAGGTATTTTGGCGGATATCTAGATACGATGATTCCCTAAGGCAGATTAACAAGGCATTGGATTATGCAAGGAAGATGGGCGACAGGTCTCTTATCGGCATGACCTACATCGATTATGCAAACGTGCTCTTGGACAAGGGCGAATATCAGGAATGTTTGAAATACTACAAGATGGCCATCAAAGAATTGGAAAAGACGGGAAATCTTGAACAACTGGCCCGGGCGCAAAACAACATAGGCGAGGTGTACAAACATCTGGACGACCTGGATTCGGCAGCGGAAGCTTACAGAAAATGCATCGATTACAGCAGGAAATCCGAGAACCTCACGACAATGGGGTACGGCAATCTGAATCTGGCAGAAGTTCTGGGGAAGATGGAACAGTTCGATGATGCATTGGAGAGCGCAGAAAAAGCCCAGGAGATTTTCACGAAATTGGGGGAAAGGTCCCTAATAGCATCATCCAACATGGTTTTTGGCATAATCCATTCAAAGCAGGACAAGTTCGATGAAGCCAGGAAATATTTTGAAAAGGCGTTGAGTTTGACCACGGAAGGAGCCAACCAGTTCGACAAAGGCGTAATCGAAATGGAGTACGGTTCCGCGCTAATGGAAAGGGGACGCAAGGGTAAGGGCGAGGAGATGCTCAACCAGGCCGAAAAGACATTCGAAACCATAGGCGCCGAAGAGATGGTGGCCAAGGTCAAGGAACTTCTCAAAAAAGACGATGAAAAGGAATCAAAGGAAAAGTCCATGGCCAAAAAGGTCAAGGCAATCATCGAAGCCGAAGTGGGGCCCATGGGCAAGTTCGTTTATAAGAAGCAGTGCATGAACCTGGCCTTGGACCCGGACCTGGTATCAGCAAAAGACCTGCCCGAACTTGCAGAAGCACTAGGCGAGGCCCTGGTGATGTTTGCAGGTGATAAGAAGGCCGAAGTGGTAAAGAGGAAGGTAATCCGGCTTTCGAGAAAAGAATCGATGTGATGATGAACAATGGCCCGGGACGTTTTCACGTGGAAGGACGGTTCTCTTGTCCCTTTCGAATGGCAAATGACTGATTTTGAGGAGATGCCAGGAGACCTTTTTGTTCTTCCTAACTTGGCGAACGGTCATGCACACCTTCTCGATGGGTTAATAGAGGGGGAGGTGCCCAATGACATTGAAAAGGCTGTTGTGGGTCCGGGCAGTTTCAAGCATGCCGGCATAAGAAAAATTCTCATGGGCCACAAACTGGATGAATTGCAACATCTTTTCAGCGAAATGTTCTCAAATGTCAAAGGCCCCCTTTTGGAATTCCGTGACGGAGGCAGAAAGGGGGCAATGGTTGGACGGCTCAGCAGGAATCATCTGCTCTTGGGAAGACCAGGGCCCGATGATGACATGGCGTTTTTGGACCTTGTGGACGGCATTGGCCTTTCAGGCATCGATGACCATCCAGACGAATACATCGAACGATGGAACGCATTTGCAAAAAGGAGGTCGAAATTGTTCTCCATCCACGCCTTTGAATCGAAGAAAGAGGACATTGAGCGCATACTCTCACTGGAACCGGATTTTCTGATTCACATGAGCAAAGGTGGAAAGAGGACGTTTGATATGTTGGCTGAGGAGAATGTTCCCGTTGTAATCTGCCCGAGGAGTTCGACATATTTTGGTCATGAACCGCCTGTCAAGGAGATGCTTCGGCGAGGTGTTTTCCTTGCCTTGGGAACGGACAACGCCATGATTTCGTCCCCCGGCGTATGGCATGAAGCCGTGCATCTCAAAGAACGATACGAACTGGAGACACGACAAGTCATGGAGATTCTCACGGGGTCCCTTAAAGTTCTTGAAAGGTTCTTCAAGCAAGAGATTGCAGAAACGCTTTACGTTTGGCCGATGCTTGGCGAAAGAGACCCCGTCAATGTCATGTCGAAGAGTGAACCTCTGGTGATAGGTAATTTCTCTCACGGTCTTTTTTGATTTTTTTGGGTTTAATCTTGATTTTGAAAAAACATTTCAAAACCTCGATACCAACCCAATCAGTCGGGTTTAATCTTGATTTTGAAAAAACATTTCAAAACCTCGATACCAACCCAATCAGTCGGGTTTAATCTCGATTTTGAAAAAACATTTCAAAACCTCGATACCAACCCTTTTATCCCAGTTAATTATGCAACGTTTGGATTTGACATGAAGGTAAAAGAGATAATGACCAGGAACCCCGTGAGCTTGATGCTTCCAAACTCAAGAAATTCAGTTATAAAGCTCCTTGTATCCGAATCTCTAACCGGCGTTCCCGTGATAAACGAGAAAACCGGTGGTTACATGGGAATGATAACCCGGCAGCATCTTTTCGACAACCCCAAGGAGGACCAACTGGCCCTTCTGGTAGATGAGGAATATCCCGTTTTGACCCCCGACCAGTCGATTAACACGGCTGCAAAGTTTTTCGTAGAACAAGACGTGCATCACATTCCCGTGATAAAGGACGGCGATCTTAAGGGCATAGTAACCCCGGCAGATCTGTTGAAAACGCTCATCAACAAGAAAGACAAAAGGGACGTATTCGATTTCATGTGTACTCCTTGCATCCCGGTTCATGTATCGACGCCCCTTGTCGTGGCCACCGAAGTTGTCCGGCTGGCTAAGGTCTATGCAATGCCTGTTCTTGACGACGAAGGCAAACTGGTGGGAATAGTCACAGACAGAGACCTTTTCAATCTATCCGAGATCAAGAATACTCTTGAAAGCAGCAACCTGGGCCTGGGCGACGATGAAGACCAGTGGACTTGGGAAGGGTTGAGAAACGTAATGACCCTTTATTACGAAACTTCGCTGATTAAGATGCCGAACATAAACGTCGAAAAGGTCATGATAAAGGACCCGAAGACCGTTTTTGCCAAGACGAGCGTATCCAATGCCGCAGAGATTATGGTGGAGAAGGATTTTGGCCAACTCCCCGTCACCGACGTAAAGGACAAACTGGTGGGCATGGTTTTCGAACTGGACCTTGTAAAGGCGCTTGTTGAAGGGGAATGAAAATGGTGGAGGACCTCTCCAAAAAGGTCGCGTCCCTTGCCAAAAGACGAGGATTCTATTTCCCTTCCTACGAGATTTACGGAGGAGTAGCCGGTTTTTACGATTACGGCCCCATGGGCACGATAATGAAGGACAACGTTCTTGCGATACTCAAGCATGTTTATGTTCTTGAACACGGTTTCCTTTCCATAGATTCCAGCACCGTTGGCCCCTTCGAGATGTTCGAGGCATCGGGCCACGTAACCCAGTTCACCGATTTTCTAGTGAGATGCCAAAAGTGCGGTGCGTCTTTCCGAGCGGACCATCTTCTTGAGGAGCATCATGAAAACCCCGACAGTCTAGATAAAGAAGCGTTGTCGGAACAATTGTCGAAGCACTCCGTGAAATGCCCTTCATGTGGAGGAGAACTCAGCCAACCTGCTCCATTCAACCTGATGTTCCAGACGAGCATCGGACCGGGTACGGATTCTCGCAAGGCATTTTTAAGGCCTGAAACCGCCCAAGGCATATTCGTCAATTTCCCATATTTATTGAATCTCAACAGGGACAAACTCCCCATGGGGGTTTTCCAGATAGGAAGGGGCTTTCGAAACGAGATTTCGCCAAGGCAGGGGATGCTGAGAGTGCGTGAGTTCCACATGGCCGAGGCCGAGGTTTTCTTCCATCCGGATGAAATGACCTATGAAGGTTTTTCAAAGATACGTGATGATGAGGTTACCCTTCTTCCCGATGGCAAAGAGATGCAAAAAACCACGTTTGGCAATGCCGTTGAAAAAGGCATAATCATCAACGAGGCCCTAGCTTATTTCATACACGTCACAAAGAAGATATTGGTGCAGGTGGGAGTGGACCCGGAGAGGTTGCGGTTCCGTCAGCACGAGTCGGACGAAATGGCCCATTACGCATCCGATTGCTGGGATGCCGAAGCATTGTTGGAGACGGGATGGGTGGAACTTGTGGGCATCGCCGACAGGTCCGCTTACGACCTTGCTCAGCATCAAGAAGCAACGGGCAAGGACATGACCTTCCTCGACGAATACGACCAACCCGTGGAAAAGTTCGTTAGAGAACTGGAACCGAAGATGAACGTGCTGGGTCCCCTTTTTGGCAAAGACGCCGTAGCGGTTGCGGAAATGCTCAAGGAAATGGACGTAAAAGAGAATGTCAAAGGAGAAATCCGCCTGAAACTTAATGGAGAGGAAGTGACGGTTCCTGGCGATGCTTACAATTTTGTGGAAAAGACCGTCATGGAACGCGGTGAGCGAATAATTCCCCACGTGGTGGAACCGTCATACGGCATAGGCCGGATATTCTACACGGTGATGGAACACAGCTTCCACGAGGACGAGGAATACAAGACTCTAAGACTCCCTTATGCAGTATCACCGTACAAGGTTGGCGTGTTTCCATTGATGGACAAGGACGGACTCACCGAAATGTCCGAAAGGTTGCTGGGAACGTTGAGAACGGCAGGTTTTCCTTCAATGCTGGACACTTCAGGTTCCATAGGAAGAAGATATGCCAGGATGGACGAAGTGGGAACGCCTTTCGGAATAACTGTGGACTACGAATCATTGGAAGACGGAACCGTCACAATCCGGGAAAGGGACACCAAAAAGCAGGTCCGGGTCCACAAGGACAAACTCATCGTGTCGCTGGAGAAACTATTGCTGGGTGCGGATTTGGAAGGGATTGGGCCTCTTGTTGGGGAATGAAATCAATCAGTTTAAATGACGGATATGACTTTTTTCCCAAGATTTAGATAAGAAATAGAAAATACAGCATGAAACC
>CAZPOY010000090.1:0-6964 GCA_964588345.1 uncultured Thermoplasmata archaeon | reverse complement strand
GAGAAGCCTGCAGAGAAGAAGGAAGAGAAGCCTGCAGAGAAGAAGGAAGAGAAGCTTGCAGAGAAGAAGGAAGAGAAACCGGCAGCAAAGGAAGCCGGCGATGAGAAAGGAGAAGAGGAGGCGTCCGAATGACCGAAAGAATGGGCATTGCCCACATTTTTGCATCTTACAACAACGTATTGATTACGCTTACAGACATCTCCGGTGCCGAGACCATCGGAAAATGCACCGGCGGCCAAGTCGTGAAATCCGACAAGGACCAGGCGACGCCTTACGCAGCCATGAAGGCCGCTGAAAAGGTCGCTGACATCGCCAAGGAGAAGGGAATCGAAATGATCCACATCCGTATCAGGGCACCAGGGGGCAACAAGTCTCATTCACCCGGTCCTGGGGCACAGGCCGCCATAAGGGGAATGGCCCGTGCCGGCATGAAGATAGGCCGAATAGAAGATGTCACGCCCGTCCCGCACGACGGGACAAAGAAGAAGGGCGGAAGAAGAGGAAGAAGGGTATGACCATGGAAGTTGAATTTCTCGAACTCACGGATAATACCGCACGATTCATAATACGCGGATTGGCACCTTCAGAGGTTAATGCCGTCCGCAGGAAAATGATTCAGGGCGTTCCCAAGATGGCCATCCACGAAGTAGATTTCCATCACGGGCCGACGCAGGAAGGCCAGGAGAGCATCTCGGCGTATTTCGACGAGATAATCGCCCACCGCCTGGGCCTGGTACCCATACCCACGGACCTGGAGTTATTCACGTTCAGGGACGAATGCGTCTGTGAGGGAGCGGGGTGCCCCAACTGCACCATTACCTACTCTCTTAACAAGTCCGGACCCGCCACGGTTTATTCGGGTGACCTGCATCCGGTGGATGCTGAAACGAAGGTCGTGGACGAGCTCATCCCCATTACCAAGCTTAAAGAGGACCAGTCGATGCTCATTTACGCGAAAGCAGAACTGGGCAATGGGTCCAGGCATGCCAAATGGCAGGCCGTCGTAGCGGCAGGATACAAATTCAAGCCCGTCGTCACGGTGAACGAAGACCTGTGCGATTCCTGCAAGGAGTGCGTCGATGCCTGTCCAAAGGAGGTTCTGACCATGGCCGACGACGTGCCGTATCTCGAACACGTCTATGAGTGCAACGCGTGCAAAACCTGCGCCGAGGTGTGCGAGAATGAGGCCATTAGCGTTGAACATGACGAATCGGAGATAATCTTCCAGTTCGAAACCGACGGGGCCCTAAAAGCCAGGGAAGTCATTGAAAAGGCAATAGAGCTTCTGGAAAACGATTACGAGAAGCTTGAAGCGAGCATCGGGGAACTCTAGGTCCGGTTCATTCTCTAGTCCTGGTCCATTCTGCTCCACCCACAATTCTTTGCTTTTTTGCTCATGCAATTCACTAATTTCACCAAATTTTTGAGACGAGTCCGATTTCTCATTCGAAGGCATTTTTCCCGATAGTTAATCTTATAACCCTCCAAACGAAATAGAGGGTTAGGCGTTTCTTAGTGACAGGATACTAGCTTAGCTACGCCTAATTTTAGGAGGATGTTACCTTGACAGAAATAGTACGCGATTCAATTCCAGGCCTTGGAGACAAGCTTACCCTAGAACTAGATGATTCAAGCAAATTAGTCATAATCAAGCATCGTGACGGAACGCAAGACGTTTATCACGGTGAGAAAAAGCTTCTCTCGCTTTCCCAGAGGGATGCATTGGCCATGATATCCATGCTGGCTGGTTCGTTGATAAGCCAGATAGAGGGAGGTGGCTGAAGTGTTCTCGGAATCAGGGGTCATCCTATTCCAATTGGGAATGGTCATGCTATTGGCATTTCTCGGTGCTTTCATCGCTTCCAAGCTCAACCAATCGGTCATCATCGGGTACATCCTAGCAGGAATCCTAATTGGTCCCCACATCGTTTTGAATTTCTGGAAAATCAATTATACGGGCCTTGTCCATGACACAGTCTTCATAGACGAACTGTCCCACATCGGGCTGGTTCTCCTTCTCTTCTTCGTGGGTCTTGATTTTTCCATTTCCAAACTGAAAAAGACGAAGACGCCGGCGACGCTGCTGGCCATAATCAATCTCGGCTTCAACATGATATGTGGCTTTCTCATTGGTACGATACTGGGCTGGCCCTTGATAGACACGCTGTTCCTAACGGGCGTAGTGGCCATGAGTTCCGCAAGCATCACGGCCAAGACGCTCATGGAACTTGAACGGCTTGCCAATCCCGAAACGGAGTTCCTTTTGGGCATGGTGATAATCCAGGATTTCCTGTCCATGCTTCTTCTGACCGTGGCAGGCGGACTCATGGTCAACAGCGACACAGCAGGGTCGAGCATGACGTGGCTCATCCTGGGAATAATCTTGTTCTATCTCTTCTTTGCATTCCTGGCCATTGTGGTGATACCCCGTGTCGTGAAGTATTTCAAGATGATAAAGAGCGACGAACTTTTCCTGCTTTTTGCACTGGGAATGGTTTTCTTGGCTTCTGCCATGGCGGACTTCTTCTCCGTTCCTGAGATAATCGGAGCGTTCTTCGTGGGGATGATATTTGCCGAAACGGAGCTTTCCGAAAAGCTTTCATCGGTCCTCGTTCACCTAAGGGATGCCTTCGTGGCGGTTTTCTTCCTGGCCTTTGGGATGATGATCGACCCCTTCGCATTCATGGACGTCCTGCCGATACTCCTCATGGCGGTGCCGGTGGTTTTGATAAACGACATACTATTCACTTCGGCCCTCGCTTTCTTACTTGGATTTTCCAAGACCCAATCGTCCAACATGGCCACGGCCATATGCGGAAGGGGTGCCGAATCGGTCCTTTACGCGAAGGTGGGTACCGATGCCATCACGGCCAATGCGCAATTTTCCAACGCTTACGGCGGCAAGTTCCTAAACCCCTTCGCAGGCGTCTTCTGTTTCGTCATGAGCATCATCGCGCCGCCGATAATCCGGCGGTCGAAGTGGGTGGGCGACCTGATGTCCAAAATGGTTCCTGGAACCTTGAAATGGTCCGCAAAGGCGGTCCAGAGGGTCATAAAGGTCATGGTCATGCCCCAGGCGATGCCCATGGTCCGGGAGGAGCGCACGATGCTCTATACTCTCTTGGGCCTGCTCCTTCACTGTGGGGCGATAATACTGACCCCGGGATGGTGGAAGCTCATTCCCATCGTTTTCATTCCCCTTACCACAATATTGTTATGGAAGAAGTTGGGAAAATACGTCAACGATTCGCTCAGATACGTCAACACGGGTTCCCTTGGCATAAGACTCAGTGACAAGGGGGACCTTGCCTTCTTCGTCACCCAATTCGTCACGACGTTCTTTGCCCTTTTCCTGGTGCTATTTTCCTTCTGGGCCATCAGTTGGGTTCTCGTGCCCGTTGTGCCTTTGGCCTGGATAGTGTTTCAGACACTGCTCTTGAAAGCCCTCCACATCAAGATAGGCCCCGAGGCACCCGTTGAGGTCGAATCAACGGAGATGGAAGATGACGGAGAAGGCGAAGCGCCCATCGAGTTTGGCAGCGTAAAATCAGGATGGAAGAAGGAAGAAAAATCCGACACAGCCCGCAAGTCCAGCAAGAGCGGACCCAAGCCCTTCGAGTACTGATAAAAATCAACCAGATTTCCCCCCGGGTCACCACCGGGGGTCCCCTCTTTTTTAACGTACTTATTATTAATATGCTTTTAGCATCTTATGCTTTTCCTAATGACCCATGCTTTTAGCATCTTATGCTTTTCCTAATGACTCCAGCTTGAAAATGCGCATTCAGTCACACCAATCCCTGCATGAAAATGCGCATTCAGTCACACCAATCCCTGCATGAAAATGCGCATCCGGTCACACGAATCCCCGCATGAAAATGCGTATTTTGTCACACAATTTTCAATAAAGAGCCCTGTTTTCCAAATCTATATAAAGCAATTTCATTTAGAAAGAAAATACCTCTTAGGAGAATCCATGAAAGAAAAAATCGGTCCCAGCTTGAGCCGTACCCTTGGCATCATGAACCTTGTTTTGAACCTTGCATTGGGGGTCCTACCCATGGTGTTTTCAATCATCTTCGCCCTTTCGATGGTTTACATCATTTATGCAAGCTTTACATCTTCAGGGAGCGACATATATTCCTACCTCTTCCCCGTCGTACTTGTAATAGGCCTGCTGAGCTTGTTCCTTTTGATATTGAGCCTTGCATTGTTGTCTCTAATCCCCCTATTTGCCATGGTAGGTTTGGTCTTTTCTTTCAAATCCGGCGACAAGACCGGGGTGGTTTTGAATGCGATGGCACTGGTCACTTCCCTGGGGATAATTACGGCATATGCATTGCTAATTCTCATCTATGTCGTTCTTCCTTGAGAGGTCTTGCCCGAATCATGAAAAAATGCCAATTTGCCCCACTCAACCCAGGTTTTTCAATCTAATCCAAACTATTTTCTATCAATAAGGACAATGAAGGTACGGAGACTCAATTGAAGGAGTATAAGAGAAAGGTGGTCATGCTAGGCGATGCTGCCGTGGGAAAGACGAGTCTTGTGAGACGTTTCGTACAGGACCGTTTCGACGACAAATACATCACCACCATCGGAACGAAGGTCATGAAGAAGGATGTCATTCTAAAAGACCAGGACACCAAGGTCACCCTGATGGTATGGGACATCCTTGGTCAGAAGAACTACTCAAAGATTCAGACCTCTTCCTTCAAGGGCACCCAGGGGGCCATACTCGTTCTGGACAGGACCCGCCCAAAGACCAAGGACTCCATCAAGGAGTACTGGATACCCAAGTTGAAGCAGGTTGCTCCCACGGTTCCCATAGTCGTCGCCGGCAACAAAAGCGACCTTCTCGAGGAGGTCGAACTGGGAGAGGGGGTCCTGAAGAATTTCGCCAAGGACCTTCAAGCACCCCTTGCTCTTACAAGCGCCAAGACGGGCCAGGGCGTAGAAGAGATGTTCAAGGACATGGCAAAGCTTTGCATGTGGAAGCTTCCCATGCCTTCGATAAGCGAAGAGGACGTCGTGATAGAGACCCTAGTCCACGCCTGCGACGCCATCATCGATGATTTCTGCAAGGTTTACGGAGACATGGACGACGCCATGCCCTTTGTTCGCAAGCAGGTGCTCGATGCGAAGGTGGACTTGAATGCTCCTTCGGAAGATAACTTGAAAAAGCTGGTGGAGAACTTCTACGAGGTCGAAAAATCGTTCCACAGCGAGGAAAAAGCTCTCGAAAACAAGAAGCGCAGGATGAAGTTCATCCGGCAGGCACATGACGATTAATGATAAGATACAGGAAGGTTGAAAATGAAACAGAAGATAGCAAAAATCGTGTTGCTGGGCGACGGTGCCGTGGGAAAAACGAGCATCATAACCCGGTTCGTGCACGACCAGTTCTCAGATGAGTACATTCAAACGATAGGCACCAAGGTCACCAAGAAGGAGGTGGACCTTCCCGACGTGAAGATACGCTTTCTCATATGGGACATATTGGGTCAGATCAAGGAGCACCGGCTTCACGGGGCGTATTATGCAGGAGCCCTGGGTGGGTTGATAGTTGCTGATTTCACCCGCAGGGAGACCCTGGACTCGGTAAGTCAGTGGGTCGAAGGTTATCGTGCCCATACCCGCAAGGGGTCCCTGATATTGCTTTGCAACAAGGAGGATCTTCCCGACAAGGCATTCACGCTGGAGGAAGCCCAAGATGTATTCGACGGCGAGGTCATGCCCACCTCGGCCCTCACCGGATTGAACGTGGACAAGGCCTTCGAGACACTTGCTAAGAAGATTGCGGACGGTGTTTCCCAATGACGCGGAGGTTGTTACGTTGATTGAAGAATCCTTTTTTGTCATCCCTGGAGGGGCTTTGAAGAGTCTGCGCGACGAACTTACCATCCTTACCGGAGACGACAGTTCCGAAATCCTATTCCGATACGGCAAGCGATGCGGAGAGGACATGGCTTCCAGTCTCGATTTTGGCGTGATGTCCCTGGAGGACGTTGCTGACAACCTGAACACGCTAGTGGCCCAGATAGGTCTTGGTCGGGTTGATGAGGTCGAGGTCGTGGACAACGAGATGATGACGGTCATGTCGGACGCTCTGGAGATTTCGTACCTCAAGGGAAGTTCCCAAAAGAACTGCCCCTACACCCGCGGTTATCTGACCGGGCTCATATCCGGATTGACGGGAACGCCCTACAAGGTCGAGGAGACCGATGCCAACGAAGAGGAGCGCACCCTGGGCATCTGGGTCGTTCCTGGCGAGGACGAGTCCGAGACGCTTTATACGGGGGACCTTTCCATGGAGGGTCTCGAAGACGATTTCGAGTTGTCAGGTCCAGGAGGCGGGGTCAACGTTCAGACCACGGCCACCCAGGCCAGCGAGCTGGGGAGAGACCCCACAAAGGAGGTTTCTGGTCCGGACCTTGACCGGGTGAAGAACGGTTTCGTGTATCTTGTGCCCGACGATGACCCGGAGAGTTGCTACCTCCTTTTCAAACAGCTCATGGAATCGGGCAACAGCGGACTACTTGTCACCAGGGAATTTCCAAAGAAGGTCGCAAACCGTTACGCCATCGAGTCCATACCCGCCATCTGGCTCTCTTCATCGGGAACCAAGGGCACCATCGCTCCGGAGAAGCTTTCGGCCATATACCACGAGTTGGACAACTTCATCCGCAACAACAACAGTCCCGTGGTGATGATATCAGGCATGGAGTACCTTGCAAGCCACAACTCGTTCCAATCCGTTTTGAAGTTCATCCAGTTGCTGAACGAACAGACGGCATTGAACGACGCGATAATGCTCATACCCATCTCGCCCCTGACACTGGACCAAAAAGAACTGAAGGTGTTGGAGAGGGAGTTGGAAGTGCTGGAGTAGGTTCAGGAGTAAATAATGGATTACATTCGTTTATCCAGAGAAAAATCCGAGTTGTTCGACAAAGATTTTTAT
>CAZPOY010000089.1:5681-7001 GCA_964588345.1 uncultured Thermoplasmata archaeon | reverse complement strand
ATTTTTCAAATTACACAATGTTAACCTTGCATAGCATCATTTTTCTTCCGAATATTTATTTTGAACCAGGTGAATGTGTTATTTTTTGTGAGAATATTAAAAATACAAGAATCAATGGGGGAATAGAAACAATTCAAGAATTTTTCAAATTGGTAATTGGGGACCAGATGGACAAGCGTTGTCTATTGGAGTAGATTATATTAAAATCTCGGATTTTTATGAACCATTACCGAAAAATAAACAAGATTGTACCTGGGCGAGATATAAACACGGTTATAATACAGATAATTTTCTTAATGATTTTTATGTTGAAACGAACCCCACTCCTGGTGAAAGAAACCACATATCCAAATATGATGTCCCAAATATGTATTATTTTCTTCTAAGTGTTCTTACCGGAGCAAATGTTCTTGCTGTGCTAATATTCTACAAAAAGAATAATGACAGTTAAATAACGAATATGAATAATATTACGTGATTCAAAGCAAATTTTGTCCTCTCATCCTATTTAGAAAAGTTTATTTAATCCGAAGGCATTCATAAATACATTGAGGTTGGAATTTAATATGTATACAACAATGATTTGTGGTTTTTTCGAAATTGGGGGTAACTAATGTTGGTAATGAAGAAGAAACGATTTTTCACTTACATCACAACCCTTCTTATATTTTTCATTTTGATAAGTGCAAATTCACAATCCTCATGGAACGTATCGAATGAAATTGAAGTGACAAACACTTATCGTGCTTCGGATGTCTCCATGTCAGAAGATGGAAAGTATCTTATTTACATAGGAGAAACCATTGTGAATAATGATAAGTTTTTTGACCAAATTCACTTCGTCGATTTGTGCAATAATACTTCAAGGTGGTTTTCTTCAGAAAATTCCACAACTAAATATTATCTCAATCCGGTCATTAGCCCATTCAGCAACAAAATACTGTCAGGATTATGGAATGGGAACATTTCTGTAATCAATTTTTCTTCCGGTTCAGAAAACATATACTCCTTTGACACAAGTGACACATATTATTATAATAATGAATCCGTTGAATTAAATTTTATAAATTCTTATGATTTATTAAACATACATTGGTTGAATCATGACGAGTTAATTCGTATATTGTTCCTTTCATTCAAGACAAAAGATGACTATTATCGCGGAAAATTTTTTGTAAAAACGAATTTGAATAATGTTACAAAACATCAGATAGTCTCCAAAGTAGATATAAATTCAAAGTTTGAAAATCAAGAAGTGTATATAGAATATTTCGATATGGATTATGATAAAGGAGCTCCTTTTTTTTCTGTTTTTTTTGA
>CAZPOY010000089.1:0-5671 GCA_964588345.1 uncultured Thermoplasmata archaeon | reverse complement strand
TGGATGATTTCTGGAAACATTATTGAGAATTCCACATCTAATGTAGAATATCATAATCTTTCAAATCAATTTAGAGAATCTTCTTTCCTCCATGAAATACGAATATCTCCCTCCAATGAGAAAATATTAATTCTTAAGGCCAACCGAGTTTATATTTATGATATTAATAACCAAACGATTCATTTTTTTGATGATATATTCGATAAATTTGGTTATATATTCAGTGTGGATTATGGTGAAGATGATAATACTCTTTATATCGTTAATAAAACAGGGATATGGGAACTTGAAATAAAATGGCATGATGATTCCAATGAAGAAATCAATCCACTTGTTAAATATTCCATTATTGGTGGGATTTTTTCCGTGATCTCATTTATCGCGGTTTTTTTTGTTTATCGATATATGAAGAATGATTGATTTTTAGAAACGATTCCTTTACAATCAGAAACCTTTAAATCACACCTCCCCTTGCGCAATTCTCCAGCCTGTGACTGATGAAGCCCTTTGGCTGAAAGAGGTGAAAGAAATGGCAAAACCGATGTATGTTACATATGACGCGCCCAAGAATATCATAGACAAAACGCTTGACCTTGTGGAACTGGCCCGCCAGACGGGAAAGGTCCGCAAAGGGACCAACGAAGTGACCAAACTTGTGGAAAGGAGCGAAGCGAAATTCGTCGTGATGGCGGAAGACGTTTCCCCCGAGGAAATTTTGGCCCACATGCCGATACTCTGCAAGGAAAGGAACGTCCCTTTCAGTTACGTCCCCACCAAGGTCGAACTGGGAAAGATATCCGGATTGGACAAACCCACGGCCTCCGTCGCCATAACCGATTTGGGCAACGGCGAAGAGATATTCAAGGACCTTTCTAAAGAAGTAAATAAACTCAGTCAGTGAGTAGGTGTGACCGATGGCAAAAGACAGCATCCCTTCAGAAGTGGTCGAAGTGCTTGGCAGGACCGGCATGACCGGAGAAGCAACTCAGGTTAAGGTCAGAGTGCTTGACGGCAGGGACAAGGGAAGGATCATCACGCGAAACGTCATGGGCCCGGTCAGGGAAGGTGACGTACTCATGCTCAGAGAAACATCGAGAGAGGCAAAGAAACTCGGGGTGAGGTAATGGTCGAAAAGAGGAATTGTTCTTTTTGTGGAAACCCCATCGAACCGGGAACCGGTCGCATGTACGCCAAGAAGGACGGAACGGTTTATTTTTTCTGCAAGAACAAGTGCAAGAAGAACATGGTTGACCTGAAGAGGGTTCCCCGAAACACCCGCTGGACCCAGGCCTATGCAAAAGAGACTGGCAGGGTAAAATACACCAAGAGGAAGAAGAAGGGGGAGTAATCCTTGGAACGCACCTTCGTCATGGTCAAGCCCGATGGCGTGGCCAGAGGCCTTTCAGGCAAGATAGTATCACGAATGGAAGCAAAAGGGCTTAAGCTCGTGGCTGCCAAGATGATGCGCATTTCGCCTCAAATGGCCGAAGAACACTACGCCGAACACAAAGGAAAGCCCTTCTATCAAAAGCTTCTCAAATACATCACGTCAGGCCCTGTCATGCCCATGGTTTTCGAAGGCAGGAACGCTTTTTCGGTTGCCCGGCAGGTGATTGGAGCCACGGACCCGGCCAAGGCCGAACTGGGCACCATTAGGGGTGAGTTTGCCCTTGAAATGGGGCGAAACGTAGTACACGGGGCGGACTCCCTAGAATCTGCAGAAAGAGAGATTGCCATTTTCTTCGATGACGGAGAATTGGTGCATTACAAAAGGGTCGAAGAAGGCTGGATTTACGAATAAAGTTCAACCTTGACACGTCAAGGTCAGGTTTCACTCGACTTTGACAAATAACATAAATCAATCGTCAAATTCGCAATAAAGCCGTATTCCGCCGATTTGGTCTACTCCTGCATCCGGGAAGAAAGCCACTCCTTGACCTTCTTGGGGTCGGAGGATTCTATGCCGAAGTATGTGCTAAATTCTTTGGTCGTCCTGAGGGCAAAGGACCGTCCTTCCTTTTCCCTCGCAATGAGCCCCATTTCCATGAGTTGTGAAACATGTTCGTAAGCTTTAGACCCCACCATGTTCTTGAGGTCGCTTTGCAAGATGGGCTGGTAATAACCGATGAGCGAGGCGGTTTTCAATAGATCCCGGTCCATGGTTGGTTTGGTGACCTTTTCTGCAATTTCAAGGTAGTCGTCCTTCAATCTCAACGCATACGTGTCCTCCGAGGTAACGACCCGAAGGCACGACCCCATCTTTTCCAATTCCTCCCGAAGGCGGTCTGCCAACTTGGCGATTTCTTTTTCATTCACACCCAGCAGCCGGGCCAGTTCGTCTTCTGTCAGTGGTCTTCCCGATGCAAACAAAACCGCTTCCAGGTCTCCCAATTTGGTCATCGCGGGTTGAACGGATTGGTGCAAAATAAAACTTCGGCATGCCCAAAAAGCGAGGAAAAGTTAATAACTCTTTCATATTATCACTAAAACGTGAAAGCTGCTGTAAAGGCCTATGTTCTTTTAAAGGTCAAGACCGGTTTCGAGGAGAAGGCGCTTGCAAGAATCGAGAACTTCGATCAGGTCAGGGAGATTTCCGTGGTATTTGGCAAATACGACCTTCATCTGACCGTAGAAATGAACAAACTTGAGAACCTTGACGATTTCGTCCTGAACAGCTTGAGGAACGTGGAAGGCGTTTCTGAAACAATGACACTTTTGTGCATAGAAATATGAGATGGTTGATATGGACCTTGCTGAACAGTGGAGTACCCTCTTTCCCTTTCTCAAGACCTACGGCCTGCCCGTCGTGGTCCTTTTGGGACTCTTAGTAGGCATGGTGTTCCTGTTGGGGTATCTTACGCTTCTGTTCCAGTATCTCAGGAAGAAGGAGAGCATGTTCCTATCCCAGCCGACCATCGACACCATCGAAAGGATTCTTCAGGTGGCCATCAGCATCGGTTCTCTGGTGTATTTCGTGTTCCTGCTCCAATTGTTGTCAGCCCGGATACACGAATACATATGGAACCCCATGAAACTGTTCCTTCCCTCCCTAATTACCATTGGAATCATCGTTTCCCTGGCCGTTGTCCTCATCAGGATACTCAATTCATTCACCGAATATCTGAAAGGCGACCTCAAGGTAAAGCCCATCAAAGCCCTCAAGGACGAATACATCAACATCGTAAGCCTTCTGATAAGATACCTCATTTATGCATCTGCCTCGGTTTCGATAATCTTCGTAATAATCATTGCTCTGGGATTCCGAGACATCCTGATGATGAAGATTACGGCTTTCTTGGTAAATAACCTCCAGTTTTTCCTATTCATCATTCTCATAATCTTCACCACATATTTCCTGAACCGTTTCGTCGCGTCATTCTTCAAAGACCTGAGTTTCCGGTCATCGAAATTCTCCCCTCAACTGGTGAAAAGCACGGGAACGGGCATTCGTGTTGCCATATACGTGCTGGCAGTGCTTCTGGTGGTTTTTGCCATATTGAACATGGCCAACCTTGGAGGCATCAGCCAGACGATATTGCTTATTGGCACCACCATGATAGGTCTCATCGTCGCCATGGCGGGAACCGGGTCCATCGGCAACATGCTATCAGGTGCCGTCCTCATCATTTTCCGGCCCCTAAAAAAGGGAGACAGAGCCGTTTTGCTGGAAGAAAAACTTGTATGTGACGTGATTGAAACGTCGATAATGTTTACGAAGGTGAAGACCCGGGAGGACGAACTCGTAGACATACCAAACAACCTTGTCCTCGCCTCGCCCATTACAAACTTAAGTGATTCAAGACCATTTGCGATATCCATCAAAACCACCATCGGTTATGACGTGCATCATTCTGCTGTGGAAAAACTCATGAAAAAGGCCGCTTCCATGACGGACAAGGTCCTGATGTTTCCTGAGCCCAAGGTTTTCTTGACCAACCTAGGCAATTTCGCCATTGAATACGAACTTTACGCTTACACCAACCATGAGAAGGAGCAGAAGGAGATCCGTTCCCGCATCATGATGAACTTGCAGGACGTTTTCTATGACAACGGCGTTGAGATAATGTCGCCGGTTTATGAAGTGGAGAGGTTCGGGGGCATTGCCGAGAGAGACATTCCCCCAAAACCTAAAAAGCTGGAAAATAATGATGAGGAGAGTTTCCAAGAATCAATGGAAAGCGATTCATCGGTCTTGGATTAATCAGGTGAAGCACTATGCCAAGAAGAAGAAAACAAGAACCGGACAAATGCGCAGTAACAGGGTGCGACGAGGAAGCGGTCAAGTCCATACCCAAGAAGAAACTGATAAAGGTTTTCGGCAAGGGTAACCTCACGATATCCGGACGAAGGGCGAAGCTTTGCAAGACCCATTACAAGGAATACAAGAAGGACCGGAAAGAGGACCGGACGATAGAGCAGCTTACTTGGAAGTGATGTGTCCAATATTTTGCATTACATCCCTGAATTTTTCATAGTGTCAGCATGCTGTCTTCAGTAACATGCACCCAGTATCCCCTGCGAGGTTGCATTTTATAATAACCCGGTAGATTCATCAGGTCGTATTCCCAACTTTGATTGCATGCTTGTACCATGTCCCATGAAATACCATAAAAAACGTCGTTGATTGAACTTGACCAGTCAATTTTCGGATATCCAATCAAATTCCAACCTTCGTAAAGTTGAATGTCAACGGTAGCGTTGCTTAAATTTCCGTATAGGTGTAGTGGAATGGGATTGTCAGCGTTTGAATATATCCAATATCCCTTTTTCCTGTCAATTCTTTCCAATGAGTTCATAAAAGGTGGTTTGTATGTATCATACAATTTCCAGGTCTCATTCTCGGAGTCGTAAGTTTGAATACTATCATACCTCTCATCGATTGAAGCGAAAACATCTGGAATGTCCCAGCTTCTCTCAACGGTGGGAATGGTTATTAGATTCCAACCCGGCTTGAGAACTATGGTGAAAGTCTGACCTTCGTATGGATACATTAAGGGATACTTGTCATCAGCACTAGTGCCACCCTCAATATTCGTATAAGGGATGTCTCCATTTCCATCCGGTAGCCATATATTCTGGTCCGGTCCCGAATAATAATCCCCGCCTGTGTAATCGCTCCAATAGTTTCCACCGGAGGGGTAGCCGTTGTGCCATTGATTAATACATTCATCGTACGCTTGATTGATATTTCCTATCATGTGATTATGATAGAACTCGTTATAGTTGCTATTATCTTCTGCAATTATGCCATAGTCGTTTAAAGAAAAACAATTATTGACAATTGAGTTATTACATGAAGAATGGTAAATAGTGATACCATTATAATTATTCAACATCGCATTATTTTTTTCTATGATGTTTTCTTGCGATGAGTAAAGTAAAATGCCGTGTACATTATTCGAAGCATTGTTGTCTTTTATGAGATTATTATTGGATGCAGATAAATGTATTCCAAAATGATTGTGATACTTCACGCTGTTATTCAAAATTTCATTGGTATCTGAATCTCGTTGAAGGAAAATACCATTTTGATAATTCGACAATACAGTGTTGTTATTAATTTTATTCCGATTTGAAGAATATAAATTTATACAATTAGAATTATTTGTGATGATATTTTGATTCATAGTAATATTTGAAGATAATGTAATAATAGCACCGTTTCCCTGGT
>CAZPOY010000088.1:0-7221 GCA_964588345.1 uncultured Thermoplasmata archaeon | reverse complement strand
CGGCGGGTCCGTTTTTCATTTGTGAATTATGAAAAAAAAAGTCCCGCCTGCGACTTTTTTTCGCCTTCATCCCAACCCAAACTTGATAGAACAAGTTTAGGTTTTATGTCCAAGTCGCCTTATACCCCAAGCTTGACATATCAAGCTTAGGTTTCACTTGTCTTTTACAGAACAACCGTATTAAAAGTCAAAGTCGCGTTATACCCAACAGGTCGTCGATATTTCTGCCATCTATGACCCTAACCTCTTTTTTAACCCCCAAATCAAGCTGAAAAAAATATTTCGTCCCCTTCTTTTCGACGGTGGCCAGGATGCCCTGGGCTACGAAGCTTTTTTTCAATTCCGGAACAAACGCATCTACCTTTGATTTCCATTCTTCGGATAACTGTTTGACCTTTTCTGTTTTTTTGACGAGCATGCCTTTCTTTTCAAGAAAACCCGCCTCCTCCAAGTTGCGTATCTTCTGATAAAGATTCGGAGGGCTGGTTCCGACCGCTTCGGCCAGTACGGATATCTTCTTTCCATCCGAAACGTCGATTTCTTTCATTATTTCCGACGCATAAGGAACGTGTAAAGTGGAAAGAGGAACGTAAGTTTTTAAAATGCCTGCAGGGCCGAAAATGCGATATTTTCCTACTTTTTCTGATATGAAAAATCCCTTTTTTGTCAGGACGTCCAGATTCCACTTTGTCGTGGCTACGTCAAGCCCGTTCCTCCTCTGACACTTGCGCAGAGGTGCCCCCGGAACGACGAATGCATCAAAATATAGCCGGCGGCGATTGTCATTGAAAAGCGGTGCTTCGCTGTCCCCCGGCGGTCTTGCCCTTTCTGGATGCCTCATCGGCTTGTCCAGGGCTTCACGTATGGCTTCGCCCATCTTTTTGGGGGACAGGTTCAATCCTCCCGATATCTCTTTAGGTCCTTGCGGAGGTAACTTATCTCTCTTTCCGACATGGAACGTGGATGGACTATCAAAATTAATATGGCATTCTTCAGCGCCACCGAATCGCGGATGTCGTGAATTAGCTTTATCAGCTTGCCAAATCCGTTGTAAGTCGAAAGATACTCAAAACCGTCAATGAGAATGAGGCCTTTGTTGGATTTCTTGAGAAAATCCTGAACTGCATGATTCATCCTCTCAAGTTCGTTGGGCCGGATGCTGGATTCCGTTCCTTCCCGAGTAAGCCAGATTATCGGAGTCTCCTTGAAATGGAACTTCTCCCTGACCCTACCTGGGAATTCCCTGGTGAATATGAGCCCCTCGTATCCATGATTTACCATCTCATGGAATATCTCGTATATCTCCTTGGGGTCCTCCCTCTCTACCAGATACGCCCTGCCTTCCTTCATCACTTTCCTTGGCAGTTCGCCCCTTTCCGCTTCCGGCTTTGCCTTGAGGTCAAAGAAAAATAACTTGCCTGAGGATTTGATTTCGAGATATACGACATAAAATATCATTATGAAGAATATGCCCTCTACCAGCATGGACATTACTTCCAGATATCGGGCATTAATCGATTCTTCGAATATGATGGAGAGTCCGTCGAACACCTTGGCCAAAAAGAACATGAAAACGGCGTAAAGGACGAGGACCCAGTTCCTCTTTTCCGTTCGGGACGAAAAACTGTTTATCCCCCTGATTACCAGGATGAGCGCCCATATTCCCAATACGACGCCCACAAGTTTGAAATAGACCGTCAGTTCCTCGTATCCTATTGCCACAAATGATAATCAAGGGTATTCTTTTTAACCCTTCCGTAGGCCCGGGGCCATCGCAACTTATTTAAACATCATCCGAATAGGCGTTTCTCCCCTTGGGTAGCCAAGGGAATCAAAACGGGAGATGATCCTGTTGGGAAAAGGACTCTACAACGCACGGAAGTTAGCCAAGGACCGCCAGAAACAAAGGTGGAAGGATAGAGCATATAAGAGACGCATACTCAAGCTCAAAGAAAAATCCGACCCCCTCGAGGGCTCTTCACAAGCAAGAGGCATCGTACTGGAGAAAGTTCAGATAGAAGCAAAGCAGCCCAACTCCGCCCTGCGGAAGTGTGTCAAGGTGCAACTCATCAAAAACGGCAGGCAGATAACCGCTTTTGCCGTTGGAGAAGGCGCCATCAATTTCATTGATGAACACGACGAAGTGATGGTTGAGGGGATTGGCGGAAGAATGGGTCGTTCGTACGGTGACCTTCCCGGTGTCAGATTCAAGGTCATTCAAGTCAATAACGTTTCACTTGAAGAAATGGTCAGGGGAAGAAAGGAAAAACCGGTGAGGTGAAGTCATGCCAGAAGAAATTCAGGAAGCAAAGGAAGTTCAGGAAGAAGCACCTCAGGAAAAACCCCGAGAACCTTCCGTATTGGACCAATTAGACGACCTTTTGGTATTTGGAAAATGGTCTTATTCCGATGTCGAAGTAGAAGACAAGGGCTTGCAGCGGTACATCAATCTCATTCCCGTTACGATACCCCATTCCGGTGCCAAACATGCCAACAAAACCTTTGGCAAGGGAAAAATGAACGTTGTCGAACGGCTCATCAACGGAATGATGAGAACGGGCATGTACTCGGGAAAGAAGATGAAGGCCTACAAGGTCGTTGGAGATTCTTTTGGAATAATCGAAAAGAAAACGGGAGAAAACCCCATCCAAATACTTGTCAACGCCATCGAGAACGCGTCCCCCAGAGAAGAAATTACCCGGTTGAGGTTCGGAGGCATATCCGTACCCAAATCCGTAGACATCTCTCCCTCCAGACGGCTCGACATCGCCATAAGGAACATCACAAAGGGTGCGGTCAATACCACTTATAAGAATAAACGGTCCATCGAGGTATGCCTGGCCAACGAACTTATCAACGCCTCGAACGGAGACATGAACAGTTTCGCCGTTTCCAAAAAGGAAGAACGGGAAAGAGTGGCCACTTCAGCGCGATAAGGAGCTGAATAATATGGGAAGAAAAGAAGACAACATCAAGAAAGCCATGGTGCTAATGGAAAAGCCCAAGCAGATAAGAAACATAGGCATCGCTGCTCACATCGACCACGGTAAGACCACCCTATCGGACAATCTTATCGCCGGAGCAGGAATGATGAGCGAGGAACTTGCCGGAAAACAGCTTCTCCTGGATTTCGATGAGCAGGAACAGGACAGGGGAATCACCATCAACGCGGCAAATGCATCGATGGTTCACGAATTCAAGGGAACGGAGTATCTCATCAATCTAATCGACACACCGGGACACGTTGATTTTGGCGGTGACGTGACCAGAGCCATGAGGGCCGTTGACGGTTCCATAGTCGTCGTTTGCGCCGTCGAAGGCGTTATGCCTCAGACGGAAACGGTCATACGCCAATCGCTGAAAGAGAGGGTCAAACCCATCCTTTTCATAAACAAGGTTGACCGTCTCATCAACGAACTCAAGGTTTCTCCCGAACAGATGCAACAGCAGTTCCAGAAAATCATTTATGAAGTGGACCAGCTCATAAGAAAGAATTCACCAGAAGATGAAAAAGATAAGTATGAATTGAACGTTGTAGTGGGATCAGTCGCCTTCGGTAGAGCCTATCACAATTGGGCCATTTCGGTTCCGTTCATGAAAGAATCGGGCATTTCATTCAATGACATATACAATTACTGTAATGATAACAAGCAGAAGGAACTCGCAAAGAAATCACCGATACATGAAGTCCTTCTCAACATGACAATCAGGCATCTTCCCGACCCCCTCGCCGCCCAGGCAATCCGGATTCCAAAAATTTGGCGTGGCGAGAACGATTCCGACGTAGGCAAAGCCATGATAAACTGCAACCCGAAGGGGGACGTGACATTCATGGTAACCAAAATCATCATGGACCCACATGCAGGAGAAGTGGCCGTAGGCCGTCTCTTCTCGGGAGCCGTCAAGAAAGGGCAGGAGCTTTACGTCATAGGCATGCCAAACAAAAACCGGGCACAACAGGTGTCTCTTTCCGTAGGAGCCGACAGAATTCAGGTCGACAGCATAGGGGCAGGGAACATCGCAAATGTTGCTGGTCTCAGGGATGCCATCGCTGGTTCCACGATATCCAACAACCCCGATATTCAGCCATTCGAAAGGATTGTTCATTATTCTGAACCCGTTGTCACCGTGGCAATTGAAGCGAAGGCCACAAAGGACCTTCCCAAGCTCGTTGAAGTTCTAAGGAGCGTTGCCAAAGCCGACCCGTCTATATCCATCGACATAAACCACGAAACGGGCGAATCGTTGATGTCAGGCATGGGGGAACTCCATCTCGAAATTACCCAATACCGGATCGAAAAGGAACAGGGCGTTCCCATCAATGCATCGGAACCCATCGTTGTCTATAGGGAATCCGTCGAAGGGAAAGCAGGGCCTTTTGAAGGCAAATCACCCAACAAGCACAATCGATTCTACATCACCGTCGAACCTCTGGAGGAATCCGTACTTAAGGCAATCCAGGACGGAGAAATACCCAGCGAAGGGAAATGGAAGAAGGATAAAGAGATGGAAAAGATGCTCCAGGACCTTGGCTGGGACAGGGACGAAGCCCGAAAATTGAAAGCCGTTCACAACAGCTGCGTTCTCATTGACGGTACCAAGGGCATTCAATATCTTCACGAAACCATGGAACTTGTCATACAGGCATTCGTTGAAGCAATGAACGGCGGGCCACTCGCCAGGGAAAAAGGCATGGGTCTCAAGGTCATTCTAGATGATGCGAAACTGCACGAAGACAACATCCACAGAGGACCCGCTCAGGTCATTCCCGCTGTAAGGGGTGCCATTTTCGGCTCCATGTGCCTGGCAAACAGAATACTCCTCGAACCGATGCAGAAGGTGTTCATCCAAGTACCCCAGGACCAGATGGGCAGCGCCACTAGTGAACTGCAAAGCAGGAGAGGTACCATCAATGACATGGGAAGCGAAGGTGACCAGACCACCATCGACGCCGTAGCGCCGGTGGCAGAAATGTTCGGATTCGCAAGCGCCATCAGAGGCGCTACTTCCGGCAGGGCAATCTGGTCCACGGAAAATTCTGGATACCAGCGGGTTCCAAGAGAACTTCAGAATAACATCGTCAGGCAGATCAGGGAGAGGAAAGGCCTCAAACCCGAACCCAACGACGCATCGTATTATGCGGCCTGATGACCGAAAAACGATATATAATAGTACCTATATGAGAGGCAAAACCCTTAAGAAATCCAACGGAGGGAAAAGAAATGGCAGAAAAACCCCATATGAACCTGGTGTTCATAGGTCACGTCGACCACGGCAAGTCTACTTCAGTAGGCAGGCTTCTACTCGACACGGGAACCATTGAGCAACACATAATCGACAAATACCGAAAAGAAGCTGAAGAAAAAGGCAAAGCTAGTTTCGAGTTTGCTTGGGTTATGGACGGTCTCAAGGAGGAGCGTGAAAGAGGTGTCACGATCGATGTCGCACACAAAAAATTCATGAGCGACAAATATTACTTCACCATCATTGACGCACCGGGTCACCGTGACTTCGTCAAGAACATGATAACCGGGACGAGCCAGGCCGACGCCGCAGTGCTCGTTGTGGCCGCACCAGAAGGAATAATGGCTCAGACGAAAGAGCATCTTTGGCTTGCCAAAGTGCTTGGAGTCGACCAGATGATAATCGCCATCAACAAGATGGACGCGACCAACCCGCCATACGACGAGGGGCAGTTCAACAAGGTCAAAGGCGAAGTAGAAAAACTGGCCAGAAACGCCGGCTACAAGCCCGACAACCTTACCGTATTGCCGATAAGCGCCTTCAAGGGCGACAACTGTGTCGAAAAGAGCGGAAACATGGAATGGTACGATGGACCTACACTCATCACGGCTCTTGATACCTTGGAAATGCCCGAAAAGGCCGTGGATTTGGACCTGCGACTACCGATACAGGATGTTTATTCCATTACTGGAGTAGGCACCGTACCCGTAGGCAGAATCGAGACAGGCGTCCTCAAACCCGACATGAAGATTATCTTCATGCCAGCGGTAAAGGGAACCGGGGCCATCGGCGAAGTCAAATCCATCGAGATGCATCACGAGATTATACCTGAGGCCACCCCTGGCGACAACGTAGGATTCAACACGAGGGGCGTAGGTAAGAAGGACATCAGGCGTGGAGACGTAGCAGGACCCGTTGATAACCCTCCGAGGGTTGCAAAGATGTTCAAGGCCCAGATAATGGTCCTTAACCATCCCAGCGTCATCGCACCGGGATATACACCTGTATTCCACTGCCACACGGCTCAGGTCGCATGCACTTTTGAAAAGATTCTTGCAAAGCTGGACCCCAAAACCGGCCAAGTGAAGGAGGAAAATCCTTCTTTCATCAAAACCGGCGACGCAGCCATCGTTGAAATTAGGCCCACCCGGCCCATGGTAATCGAAGAGCAGGCAGATTTCAAGCAGCTCTCCCGGTTCGCCATCAGGGACATGGGTGCCACCGTGGCAGCAGGCGTCTGCATCAAAATCTTGGATGAAGTTGAGGCCAAGTAGAATTGAGGCAGAGGTGCAAAAGATTTGGCTCAGAAAGCTAGGATTTCCATAAGCGGCACCGACCCGAAAAAGGTCGACGGCGTTTGCCTGGAGATAAAGGAGATAAGCAAGAGGACCGGCGTTCCTATGAAAGGCCCGGTTCCGCTTCCCACCAAGAAACTGGTGGTCCCCTGCAGGAAATCGCCTGACGGAGAAGGGACTGAAACGTGGGAGCGCTGGGAAATGCGCGTCCACAAACGGCTCATTGACCTTGACGCTGATGAAAGAGCGTTGAGGCAACTGATGAGAATTGAGGTCCCCGACAGGGTCGATATAGAAATCGTGCTCAGGAACGTCTAGCCGGGCCATTCTCCTTTTTATTTTTCTTTTTTTCATTTTTTCCATCATCTTTTTTTTAAAAAATACGCATTATTCACTTTTAGGTAAAACTCAGTCCCTTACCTCTCCGTCCCTTATCTCCTGACAAAATTTTCGCAGGGTTTCAACACAACTTTGACATTTATTAGGGTATTTCTGTCAAAGTTGAGTGCTCTTCAAGTAAGCACAGAAAAACACCTTGAACGCCTGCATTCTTCCATACTTTTAGGGTGGGTGGAAGCGAATATATGTATGGCGGGTGGACGGTCGGTGGGAAAAAAGTTCCAGTTACCAAAACCCCCTGAGGAAATTTTCGCCCACGTTTTGCCCAAAGGGGAAAAGGTGG
>CAZPOY010000087.1:0-7454 GCA_964588345.1 uncultured Thermoplasmata archaeon | reverse complement strand
CGGTAGGACTGCAATCGGCAATGACCTTCTCCGTCAAAACATTCCACCTTTATCCCTCATTAACGGATTTGCTATTATCTTTTTCCACCCCGAATTCTTTATTTCAGGTCCAAAATCGCTACATGTAGCATCTTTTTTTATATACTCCCAAGTGTTTTTTTATTGAAAGGTGAGAGGATGAAAAAGAAACCATTGAAGCAGGGCCGTGCATGGAAAAAACGCAAAGGAAAGGAGAACGCACTATACGTCTTCATTTTGCTGCTAACGATGGCCATTTCCATGGGCATGCTGTCCCATAGCGTATCTGAACTCGCGTTGGCCAATCAGAATCACGTCAGCATCTACGTGCCCGACACGCTTTCCATGGGGAATTCCAACTCGCTGATACTCGAAAGTTATAATGGACTTGACCAATCGGTCAGCGTTGGTGACATTACTATCTCCGTATACAACGAAACGGACGTTCGCATAATACACAAGGAACACGTCAGGACCTCGCAAGAAGGGCACAATCGGGTCGAGATTGGAAGCAGCCTTACTGAAGGCGACTACGTCGTCGAGGTCGAACACGAGGGAAAGACGGTGAGAAAGGAGGTCAAGGTGAGACCCACCCGGAGGATGGTGCTGACAACGGACAAACCGCTGTATCAGCCGGGTCAGACGGTGCATGTGAGGACGATTGTTCTTGACAAGAATCATGCGGAATCGTTGCCGGTCTCTTTCCTGGTCCGGTCCCCCGACGGGCTTCTCATTTACAAGAAAGAAGTTGTCACTGATGAGTGGGGCATTGCTTCCATCGATTATCCACTAACGAACATATTGCCGTTGGGAAACTACGAACTCACCGCTGAATGCGTGGACAAGTCCGTCAAGAAGATTTTCAAGGTGGACAAATACGTTCTCCCGAAATTCAAGGTGTCTCTTGACAACATGCAGGATTGGTACAATATGGGAGAGAACATAACGGGGAATTTGACCGTTGATTACATGTTCGGAAAGCCCGTTTCGGGGTCGGTGGACATTACTCTTTACACCTATTACGGCACATGGACGAAAATTGGTAGCATTCACATGCCCGATTTCAACGGAACCGAGCCCTTTCATTTCGACAGCATTGATTACGGCGTTGGCATTCCCTTCAATTCCGGCAATGGTTATGCCATGCTCAACGTAACGATTACCGACACAGCAGGGCATGAGGAAACCCGTTCCTTTACCAAGCCCCTGGCAGAATCGGATTTCGTCGTAACCATGATGCTCGACAAGGTCATCTCTGGGTACAAGGCGGAACACCGCTTTTTCGTGAGGACCCCCACGGGTGTTCCCGTTGAAGGGGCCCACGTTCGTGTTTCGGTCGCATTTGATGAAGAATATGATTGGAAGCTTGTGGGCGAGAACGAGACAGGGCACATCGGTTTCGGGTCCGTCGATTTCACGAATCCCGACCATAGGTTCTTTTTAAAAGCCGATGTCCAGAAGGATGGGAAGACTACGACAAAGCAGTTTGAGATAACTCCCGCCCGGACCGGCATCGTCGTGGCTCCGTCCAAGAGGCAATATGAGGTGGGTGAGGAAGCCCATTTCACAGCTACGTTCTACGGGGACTCTTACACGAATCATGCTTTCTACGACGTCATCTCCAACGGAATAATAGTCACAAATGGAAAATTCGACATCTCGAAGGGTGGCGGTTCCTTCACCGTTCCCGTATCTCCAGAAATGAAGCCCTTTTCAAAAGTAAGGGTGTTCAAATCGATCAAGGAATCTTCTACCGTCTCGGACCAGGCATACATCAGCGTGGGTTCGGGCAAAACCCTCAACGTGAACATATCTGCAGACCAATCCACATATGCACCGCGTGAAGACGTCAATCTCACTTTCGTGCTTTCAAGAAAGGGGAAGCCCGAACCAGGGGTCCTTGGTGTCAGCATAACGGACCAAGCCGTTTTTGAACTGGCAGGTGGCATGACTGGCTTTGAAAAGCAGATGTGGGGCCTTGAAGAGGCATTCGTCACCCCCGAATATCAGTTGAATGCGTACCTTCAGACCAACGGGCTCATACCCCCCCCTTCCACATCTTCAGAAGTCATATTGGAGACCTCGGATGCCCATTCATCTGGATTGTTGAGCGAAGGAACCCCGTATGAAGCCCAGCAACTTGAGGATAGATGGGTCACGACATTTTGGGTCACGCTTTTCATTGCGGGCATCGCGGGCATGATATTCATGGGCTATTATTCGGGCATCATGCGGAGTAGCAAGAAGAGTGGAGCCATATCTCCCCTGGCAGCATTGTTTGCAATGCTCATCATAACGGCAACCTTATCCGCAGTCCTTTACACCATGACCAGCAGCTTCAGCGGAAGTGATTCTGCAAGCCCCGTTATGGGCGGTGACGAATTCACCGTGGAAGAGGATACCGGAGTCAAAGAACTACTCTCCGATTGGAGGGAGAAAAACGTCGGCATAGATGACGACATCGTTTTCGAAGGAGGTTTCGTCGTCCCGACAGATGCTGAAGGCGCAATGCTTGGTTCAGGGGACGTCTCATCAGATAGCTCATTAGCAGAACCCGCATTCGTGCGCAATTATTTCCCTGAGAACTGGTACTGGAACCCCGCCCTCATAACGGATTCTCAAGGAGAGGCCCGCCTTTCTCTCACCGCCCCCGATTCCATAACTACATGGGCCCTTGAAGCATTTGCCAGCAACAAGAAGGCAGACTACGGGTCGGGAAAGACGGAACTCACGGTATTCCAGGAATTCTTCGTGGAACCTGACGTGCCGGTCAAGGCTGTTGCAGGTGACGAATTCGTCCTCAAGGGAATGGTCTATAATTATGCAAACGTGACGCAGAATGTAACCGTAACGTTGGAAAACGGTGACTGGTTCGAACCGATGGACCATCTGGTGAAAACGGTCACCCTACCGAAAAATGCGGTTTCCAGCGTACGATTCTCCCTTAAAGTGACGGCACCTGGACAGCATCACGTTAAATTGACAGCCCGGTCCCCTTCCATGGCTGATGCCGTGGAGAGACCGCTCACTGTCGTTCCAAACGGCAAGCAAACTCGCTCGGTAGTTTCGGGACAGGTGAGCAACGAATCCGCGGTCATCCTCGATTACGGGTTTACGGAGAACCGGTCCTTTGGTGCTGAAAAACTATACCTCAAGATACAACCGGGGATGGAGAGCGTGCTCATGGACGGAGCGGAGAAATACATAAATTTCGTACATGGCTGTGGCGAGCAATCCACCTCCCTTTTCACCGTAAATGTCCTTGCATACAAGGAATTGCTCAGGCAGGATACGACCACCGAAGAGCTTTTCGAATACGAGACAAAAGTGGTGCAGGGCATTCAGCATGAATTGATGTATCTGGTGGATGCGGGTGAGAATCAGAAAGGAATAGGTTGGTTCCACGGACAAGACCCCGACATGTGGCTAACGGCATGGGCCATGCAGGCATTCTATGAACTCGAGGAAACGGGTTTCACAATTGACCCATGGTTGGTAAGGGACATGCAGAACTTCGTTCTTGCCCAGCAGCAATCGGATGGTTCTTTCGTATTCCCTGACGTGGGCCACTGGTCCATCAACAAAAAGCTGACAAGCGAAGAACTCGCTTCAACGGCTTACGTCGTCGGTGCCCTTGCCGGAACAGGCCTTCCTTCGGATGACCCCCGCATCGACGAGGCATTGGATTTCCTGGAACAAGAATATGCTTCCGGCCAATCCCCATACATCAATGCCGTACTGCTTCATGCCCTGGTCCAAGCGGGACAGATGAACACGGTGTTCGCCAACGATGTCGCAGAAGCACTGGTCGACCAGGCCGTCATTGAGAACGACACCGCTTTTTGGGGCTATGATTCGGTTCCCGTGACATGGCATCGGTCTCATCAAGAAAATGCCGTGGAAACCACCAGTTACGCCGTCATGGGACTTGCAGGAATGGGTGGGCGGAAGGTTCTCGTTGACAGGTCCGTCCGGTTCATACTCAATGCAAGGAACGAGGGAACATGGGGGTCCACCCACGACACGGCCATGGCACTCAAAGCCGTTCAGACCGTTTCGGATTCCCCGCCGGTCACGGGAATGCTAACCGTCACCATGGACGAAGAGGTTATTGAGGGATATTCCATCGACCACGGCAATTACATCGTGACCCACTACGTGGACCTCATCGATGAAGCCGAAGAGAGAGGACAGATAGTTCTCGAATACGCCGGCGAAGGGGAACTTTCCTATCAGCTAGTCACGGAAGAATATCTCCCCTGGGACACCTTCGGGCAGACCTATGAGCGCCTTTATCTTGATGTTGCTTACGATTCAACCAACATCTCATTGACCGACCACATCACCGCCTCGGTGGCAGTGCGGTTCAACGGTCCCGAAGACGTGATGCGGATGGCGCTTCTCGATCTCAGGGCTCCGGTTGGCTTCTCATTCGAAAGGACCGACCTGGACCAGTTGGTGGAGGGAGGCGTTGCCAGCATGTATGAGGTAAAAGGCAGGCAGGTCGTGGTCTATCTGGAAAATCTCAATAAGGACGAGAACATATCCTTCTCTTACAGGTTGAAGGCCGACATGCCGCTCAAGGCAACGCTCCAGGGGGTCAAGATATACGACATGTACGAAGAGACCACCGTGGTCGAACTCCCAGGAACCCACATCGAAGTTTGGCCTTGAAAAGAGGGAACTTGATGGACCTATCAAAATTGACGGTGAAAGACAGAATCTGCATTCATCTGTCGGATTACAGGGAACTATGGGAATACAAAGAAGCCCCCATGGCCATTACTCAGGAAGGGATTGGTCTTGCGGTGGACAGCCCCAGGGGGTATGTTGCATCACTCCTATCTCAACTCGAAGAAGATGGCTTGGTGAAAAGCCAACTCCATTATATTGATGGGGCATCCCGCAGAAGGAAATCATATCAGCTTACTGCAAAGGGCCGCGAAAATGCAAAACAGCTTGTGGGGGACGTTCGGAAAAGCAAGGTTACTCTTTTGGATGATTCAGGGTCATATGAGATTTCCGTAAAGGACGTTGACAACTTCATAGAGGCGGGGATATCCATCATGGAGATATTGAACCGATGTGACGAAGGCGTTCTCGATTTTCGCACCGACAAACCCCGGGAAATTGATATGGATGGAGAAAAGGGCCTGCCTCCCGAGAAAAAACCCGTGCCTGTCCGTTCTCTGACCCTCAAGCTCGTTCTTCTGGGGCTAGCCCTTGTGGGCTGTCCCCTATTATTGACCATTCTCTTGGAGATATTTTCAGAAGGGACCAACTCCGAATTCGTCTTTCTGGCAATAGCCGTTTTGATTGCTGGTTATCTTGCATTTTTATTCATCACATTATCCATCACCAACAATGTGGGGAGGAGAGAGCGCAGGATTCTTTCGACATATCTCCTTATCCCCTTGTACGTTGCCATCCTCTTATTTGTGTGGAAGGATTTTTCTCATCGGGAGATATTCACCCACCTGATTTTCATTGCCTCCATTGTTGCGGGGCTTGTTTTCTATTCGTACTTCAACGAAAAGCTGGGAGCGGAAATAATGATAACTCCTGTCTTCGTATTCATTGCACTAGAAGGATTGATGCTCTACAGATACGATTTTTCTCATTCCCGGATAATCGAAATGGTATCAGTTCTTCCCATGATGATTGGGTCCCTGGTGATATTTTTCGAAATGGTCATGGCTTCGGACCTGGACAAGGAACAAATGATGGCAGGTTCCCTTGGCTTGGCTGTCATGACCCCGGCACTCTTCATAATCGTGTACGAGGGCTTCAATTCACTCCCCATAGCCGTATCCGTCTTTTCATGGACGGCCCTGGGAGCCACCCTTTTCTCCACAAGATTTTTCAAAACCGGAAGTGACTGGAAAGGAGGTTTGGATGCCCTTCCATATGTGTTCGGAGGAGGCATGGCCCTCATGGTCGGAGTGGTTTTCATGTACAGGGACATGTACGTCCAAGGCACAATCTCCGCCGTACTCTCTTTTTTGGTATTGCAGCACGCAGGCAGAAAACTGGTATCCCGGGGTAGGATTTTTTCTTTCATTGCAACGGGACTGATGCTCGCTTCCTTGGGTTCTCTTGGATGGGTCATTCTAACCATGGCTTAACGCTCATTGGGTCTGCCTGAAAACGTGATAAACGTACGTGCCAGTGGCAAAGGCAATCCACACAACGCCGAAAAGAGCGACAAGGAACCTGAATGCGAATTCAGGAAGAAGTTCTAGCCAGTAGGCAAGATACAAAAGGCCGATGGTAAGGCACGCTTTTACGAATATGAGGACCATGGAGGGTATGTCCGCCTTGACCTTGTGCTTAACTCTTTTTCCATTGGTAACGATGATATATCCGATGCCGAAGATCATGGCAATGGATATGCACGATGTCAGGAATATGCCCAAGGCGATGGAGTCGAAGGGAAGCAAGTCCGTGACCGGGTCCGTCCATTCTGTGAATACGAAGAGGAAAACAAGTCCAATGGCGATGTACCCTCTGACAAGCACCTTGACCCAGATGGGAAACCCTCTTTTTAATACTCTCCATAATGCGTTTTCCTTTTTTCCGGGAGACTTATTTTTTTTCCCCGGCGGTGGAACCTTGACCACCGTTCCTTTATCTTCTCCGACTATCCTAGCCATTGGCATGAGGGAAAAGGGCTTCAAGTTATTAATTCATACGCCATTGAAAAACGACTAGGGAAAAGATATTATGACCTGTGACGTTTTTCAATCTGCATGGAAAAAGTGATCCTCGACGCCAACATCCTCATTGCTCCTTTTCAATTGCGGTTCAACATCGACGCGGAAATCGAAGCGCTGGTCGGTGAGTACGAAGGTTATGTGCCTGAACCGATAATAGGCGAAATCAAGCGTCTGAACATTCCTGAAAACCGGAAAAAAGCCGCACTGGCCCTGGCGAGAAGATATGTAACGGTGGAAACAGAAAGTGTGGGGGATGAAGCCGTTCTGGAGGCAGCCGAGAAATTGGGTGCGATACTTGTGTCAGCGGACCGGCATCTTCAGAAACGGGCTATCAAAGTTGGGCTGCGGGTCATTGGAATACGGGAAGGGCACCGATTGACCTGGTTTTCTGAAGAAGTGTGAATTTTTATTGCCTACCTCCCCCACCTTTTAACCCCCACCTTTTCCCACTTCGTGGCAAAACGTGGGCGAAAATTTTCTCAGGGGGTTTTGTTGATGCAAGTATATTTGCAGGACATTTCCTTTTTCGTGGCAAAACGTGGGCGAAAATTTTCTCAGGGGGTTTTGTTGATGCAAGTATATTTGCAGGACATTTCCTTTTTCGTGGCAAAACGTGGGCGAAAATTACCTCAGGGATTACCGGGACTAAGAGTTTTTTTCTCGATATGCGCCTTTGAACGGGCGCTACGGAAAAAAAGAAAATGTTTGCACATTTTTTCT
>CAZPOY010000086.1:0-7479 GCA_964588345.1 uncultured Thermoplasmata archaeon | reverse complement strand
AACCTGAGGAGATGGCCGTATATTACAATGCTTCAGACATCATTGTTTCGATTCCTTCTACTGACCAATTCTCAGCTGCCCTGCAGGAAGCCATGGCCTGTGAGTGCTTGCCGGTTGTTTCCGGTATAAGGGTTTACAGAGACCACATTGTGGATGGTCTAAATGGTTTTATAGCGGAATCGAGGAATCCCAGTAGAGTAAGAAACGCTTTGGAAAGAGCATTTGATTCGCTGGGGAAAAAAGAGGAAATAGTCTCTAACAATTTTAAACTTCTCTTGAATAGGGATATTAACGAAAACCTGAAGAAATATGAGGAAATATATGAGAAAATCAGCGAAGTGAGAGGATAACTTACATCATTCCCAGAAGTTCCCGAATTTCGTATTCGCGAGGTCTTCGATCACCTTTTGTTTAATCCTTTCGTCAAGTTGGTTTTTCCACTTATTCTTTACTTTCTTGCTTTTAAAAACGGCATCCACATGCTCATCGTGCCTGGAATGGCATTTTTGGATGAATTCCCGTGTTTGTTTCGTCATTTCGAGGTCGAGGAATCTGTAAATCTCCTCGGTTTTTTTCATAGGCTGTTCAACAAGTTCTTCGTATACTATGATCTTGAATCGTTTCGGATGACTTTCTTCTAGTTCCATAAATAGGCCTGCTACCTCTTTCCATTTTTCGTATCCCCAATACTCTTCGGGTTTTCTATTCCTAATCTTTCCGAAACGCCATTCCTTCATAGGGTCACCGTTTTCCGGGAATTCTCTCGGCTGATTGAACCACGAATTAAGTACGGCACAAGGATGCCTTATTATTCCGACGCCTTTATATAACAAAACGAATTCAAGAAATTGTGGAATAAGATAATGATATCTTACCATTTTGAACGCTAGAACGGAAGGTTCTTTTATTTTTTCAAAACCAGGATAATGGCCCATTTTTTTATTCTCTCTTTGAAGCAAAAAGTCATCTTGGCTGTCATATATTTTTTCGAGAAAAACAATAAAATCTTCTTTTTTTGAACTAGGCTTAAGATAATCTTTGAAAGCGTAAGAGAAAAGAGGTTGGAATCGATATTCAACGTTGGGGTTACTATCCACGATTTGGCCTAGCCATGTGGTACCTGATCTAGGAACTCCATGTATGCCAATTACTTTCTTAAACATATTTATCATCAACTCTTCAAGATATTAATTTATTCCTTTTGTGTATGTACTATTTCGGTATTCTGGGAAGAAATCCGCTTTTTCATATCTCCTTTTTTCAATATTAACAATATTGCATAACTCATCATACCTCGAATGGTCGCAAATTATTTTTAATCCGTATAGAGTTTTGTCATCGTTGCTGAACCCTTCTTTAAACTTTAGCAAACCGCTGCCTTCGGGACCCCCGCCAAGGTCTATCATTTCAATATCACTTTTACTGGCTAATCTGACCGCTTCATAAACTATCCTTGAAGGGGCGTTTGCTTTTGGGTATTCCGGATTCCTTGCCCCTAATAAGTAATAGCTTTTGCCATATTTTTTTAAAAAGATTTTTCCACCAATCACTTTGTCATCAAGACTTGCAGTTATGAGAATAAAATCCTCTCTGAGACGTTTTTTCAGTTCAAGAAGAAAGGGAAGGCCAAAGAAATAAAAATCTCGCGCACCTTTGGCTTTCATAGCACTAAGGTAAATATCGTGAAATTGCCTAAGATGTTCATCATTGTTATATGAAATCTCGACGTTGGCTTTTTTGCTTTTTCTAATAGCCCTTCTGGTTGACGAATCAAATTTTTCATGAAATATAAAATTTATGTCTTTTGTTGTATTAATTTGTACTGATTTACCTAATTTGATGTATTCATTGTCAAAGGGATATGTTTTATGATTCCCAGTATCAGGATGAAAACGGAAGAATTCGGAAACGATGTCATTTTTTGTACAATAATCCGAAAAAGACTGGTAAAATTCTTCCATTTGTTCTTTTAACGGAGTTCCGTCGTAAAAATGCCCTCCGTAATACCAGGGGGAAATAATATCGAAGTAATTATTATCATTGTGCAAGCCAAGATATTTGGAAACGTTTCTTAGGAAAAATGGTAATGAAATGGTCACGTCGCCTATCTTTTTTGAAAACAGACGTGGCTCGCCCTTCATATGATTGCCAAGTATTTCAAGATAATCTGGATGAAAATGTATATCTGGGGTTAAGCTCTTTTCAAGTATCTCCAACCATTCTTTTCGTTGGGAAGGAAGAGACAGTTCACGAATTAACATAAGGCTACAGTAGTGTTTGATTTTTAAATAGTTTTTGAATTTATCGTTTTATAACAAGTCCGCCGAATCGTTCGTCAAGGTACTCGTCAATAATTTTTTCTATTTCTTCCAAGTTGAATTCGGGTGCCTCTTTTGAGGAATAGCTTATTACATCTGATTCTTTAAAGCCAAAATACCTCTTTTTTAGTTGTTCTTCATCAAGAGAGAATTCGGGAATGAGATAATATTGGTCCGATTCGTACAGCCTTGAAAATTCAACGTCGTTGAGAAGGTCCTCGTGTAATTTTTCTCCGCGCATCATGAGAGTGGTATACATCTCTGCCTTACCTTTTTGGGGAAATAGCTTAGGATGGACTCTTTCTGCCATAACCCTGCCCAAATCTCCAAGTTTGAAAGACTTCATCTTTAGAACGAATATCTCCCCCCCGTGTGATATCTGAGATGCCTTTAAAACAAGATTAACGGCGTCGGAAATTCGCATCATAAATCGGGTCATTTCTGGATGAGAGACCCTAACCTTATGTTCTTTTTGAAGCCTTTCGACCATTATTGGTATCACCGAACCGCGGGAATTTGCCACGTTTCCAAACCTTACGGAAGAAAAGGTCCCCGAAGACATTCGATTGTAATTCATGACGATACGTTCGGCGATGAATTTCGATGCACCCATGACGCTCGTGGGGGACGCTGCTTTATCTGTGCTGATGTTTACAATCTTCTCAACGCCGTTTTTGCTGGCTAACCTCATGACATTGCTAGTGCCAATGACATTTGTCTTGATGCACTCAATGGGTTCATCTTCAGATACTACCAGATGCTTCATGGCCGACGCATGAAAAAGAATATCCACATGGTGCATTTCAAATATCTTTCTGGCGCTTTCTATATCTCGGACATCGCCCATTATCATGACGAGTCTTGGGTCCTCCAACCGTGTTTTCATCAGGTGCTGTTTTATCTCGTCACGGCTGAATACAATGACCTTCTCCGCTCCGCCTTCAAGGCTTTGCCTGACAATTTCAGACCCGATTGAGCCAGTGCCTCCTGTGACCAGAACGTTTTTTCCTTTCATGGCTTTTTTCATATTTCCACCGCATTTTTTATTTTCTTGACAACGAATCGCACTTCTTCTTCTTTGAGGTTGGGATAAATCGGCAGTGAAAGAACTTCTTGGCTTGTTTTTTCAGTAACTGGAAGTGCCACCTTGGCAAATCCCTCGTGATACGAATTGTCGTGAACAGGCTCGAAATAAACTTTGCATCCGATTTGGCTTTTAAGGAGGCGTTCCTTCACCATGTCCCTTTTCTCAGGAATCCTAATGGTGTACATCTGATAAACGGGTTTGGTATTCTGGCCCACCCCAGCGGGTCTAACTTCATCCACCTCATCAAGCAAGTCGTCGTAGAGCGATGCGATTTGTCTACGTTTTTCAATGACTTTAGAAAGGTTGTCCATTTGCGACGAGCCCAGGGAGGCGGTGATTTCCGAAACTCGCCAGTTGAAGCCCATGTCCACGTAATCCACCTTTGCACCGCTGAAATAGGCTCTGTCCCCGCTCCTGCCATGAGAACGTACAAGACCTAGCATCTCTGCCATTTCGGGCGAATCCGTGACGACAGCGCCACCTTCTCCAGTAGTGATGACCTTGTTCTGGCAGAATGAAAGCACGGTGGAGTCACCAAATGTTCCTGCACATTTACCTTTGTATCGGGCACCAAGGGATTCTGCTGCGTCCTCTATGAGGATCAGGTCATTTTCCCGGGCAATCTCTGAAAGTTGGTCGATTTCGCACATTCCTCCTCCGTAATGGATGGGAATTATTGCTTTAGTTTTCGGACCAAGGACCTTCAACACGCTCTCGGGGTCAAGGCCAAAGGATTGATTTTCGATATCTGCAAAAACAGGTCTAGCACCCACGAAAAGGGGTGCATTCACCGTTGCAATGAATGTGAATGAAGGAACGATGACTTCATCTCCCGGTCCAACTCCGTGGGCAAGAAGCGATGCGTGAAGAGCTGATGTTCCAGAATTAAAGGTTAGGGCATACCTATTGCAGGTCTCCTTTGCAATTTTCTTCTCGAATTCTTTTGTGGATTGTCCTATGGTCCAGTGACTCCCCCTTCTGATGACTTCAGAAACACTTTCTACATCTTTTTCTTCCCAAAATATCTTAAAAAGTGGTATGGGCTTTTCCATCATTTTCCATTCCTTCACTATACCCGTATTTTGTCTTGACTAATATCTTTTTGTAATGTTAATCAGATAATCCCTTTTAATCCTTTTGAGATGTTCTTAAGCTTCCCCTCAAATTCTTCATCTGCTACCTTGACCGTCACTCGTCGGTCAAAAGGCCCTTGGGTTTCAAATAGATTTTTCATAACTTTTCCGTCGATGTTTGGTGTAACTGGCAGTCCATACATATGTAGCACCGTTGGCGTAACGTCCATTATGGAAAGGCCCTTTTTGCTGGTTGTGGATAAACCTGGTCCTGCAGCCAGAAAAATACCCTTTCTTGCGTTGTAATGGGCACCTTTGTATTTTCTTTTGTATGTTGGGGGTGAGGTAAGACCAAAAGAAACCGTTGGCCTTGATATGTAGTCCTCGGTATTTAGAAAGACAATGTCAGGCATCTGGTCTAAGTATGGACCTACAAAGACCTCTTCCTTGCTGTAAATCTCCCTAATGTAATGTTTGCCGTGGGCATCCTTCGCTTTGGACAGGCGATCCATGATATTCTTTTTCAATCTTTCTTTTTCCTCTTTTTTTAATTGATTATTGAGCGAAATGCCCCATGCTTGGGTTAGGAATGCTTCTGATTTTTTATAATCGATGCCAGGAAAAACGCCTTTATGAGTATCCAGGACTCGTTCTCGTTTTGCACCTTCTTGCTTTTGGTTTTTGAATAAGGACCGCTTGATTTTCTCGAGATATCTCAGAGGTATTAACTTGACAGCCGGGGGAATGACCGTTCCGTAAAAGGCCTTGCCCAAAAGACCAGCCTTAACTTTTAGAAAACCTTCCTTGTTCAACCACATGTTCATATTGAAATTTAACTTTGGTACTGATTCAAAACCGTGGTCCGAAACGAATGTTACGTGCGTGAAATTCGTTTCCGAAATAATTTTTTCCAACGCTTTGTCAACCCTCTTCCAGAAAGCTAGAAGTAGTTCTTTGTCATCCCAAAAAAAGTGTTGGAACTGGTCTGTTCTTGTAATCCAATATATGGCAAAATCGTATTCACCCATTTTGCATTCTTCGATGAACATGCCGGCCTGCCGGTAAATGTCCTCTGAAATTATTTTCAGATTCTTTTTCCTGTCGTGGTTCTGGATTTTGTGATTGATTTTATCGTGGAATCCCTTCATTGGCGAATCCTTTGGGTATAGATATGGAGAGGAGGCATAAGGAGGTGCTCCTGCAACGATGGTCCCATCCATGGGTTTGGGTGGATAAGTGGTGGGTAAATTCACGATGAGACACCGTTTTCCATGGTCGTTTAAATGGTCCCATATCGTCTTTGCTTTGATGTCTTTGAACGAATAGAGGGACCCATCGGGCTTAACGAAATGAAAAACACCCGTCCTAGCTGGATTTTGTCCAGTATAAAAGGAGGGCAGAGCCGCACCTGTGAGAACGGGTATGGTTGTTTTGAGATAGCCTTTTGCAGCCTCTTTTTGGAATTTTGCAAGGAATGGCAACTCCCCATTCTCCATCCACGGGTCAAGCAAATCAAAAGTTGCCCCATCTAGGCCAATTATCAGAATTTTTATTTCTTTTGACATTTTTTTCCACCAAGACATATACCCACGATTTTCTTTCCAGTTTTCCCATCCCCATAAGGCGAAGCCCCTTCCACAGTCCCAAGGTCGTATCCGTTGATTATTTGTAATATCTCCCCCGCATCCGTCCCCACAACCTCGGCAAATCCCGCTTCAACCGCTTCAGGCCTTTCAGTCGATTTTCTCAAAACGAAAACCTTCTTGCGGATATTGGGGGCTGTGGCCTCTTCCTGGATGCCTCCTGAATCGGTCATGACGAACCTGCAGTTTTTGAGAAGCGTCAGGAATTCGAGATATCCAAGGGGCTCGATGATTTTCAAATTGTTTGAAACGGAATCCCAAAGTCCAAGCTTGTCCATCATGTTCCTTGTTCTGGGATGCATGGGATATACTACGGGAAATGGTGCATTGTTGAATACCCGCAGGAACCCCTTCAGAACCACGGAATCGTCCACGTTCTCGGCCCGGTGGGCCGTCGCCAGGATAAAATTCTCGGGAAGTTCCGCTAAAAGTTCCTTTTTCTCATATTCGGGTCCTGAATAGATGTTGCAGGCGTCGATGACCGTATTCCCCGTGACGAAAATCTTCCCCCATACCTTCTCCCCTTTGAGTATCTCCTCTGATTGTTTCGTAGGTGCAAAAAGAAGGCTCGATAGGTGGTCCGTGGCCCTGCGATTGTGTTCTTCGGGCATCCTGTAATCGTAGGAACGGAGCCCTGCTTCGACATGCCCCACTTCGATGCCCATCTTGACACCGGCAAGAGCGCCTGCCAGAACGGTGTTCGTATCGCCCTGGACAAGAACTACGTCTGGGTCCGATTCCATAAGTTTTTTTTCTATCTTCATGAGGGCTTTTGCCGTCTGCTCGCCCTGTGACCCGGAACCCACTTCAAGGAAATGGTCGGGCCTGGGAAGGTCCAGTTCGTCGAAGAAAACCTCCGAAAGGTTCGGGTCGTAGTGCTGGCCCGTGTGAATCACTTCATACTCCTCGCCACGTTCTTGCAGTTCCCGGATTATCGAGGACATTTTTATTATCTCGGGCCGGGTGCCCAGTACTACAGAAATCATGGTTTTGGGAAAGGGCGAAGGTGTATAAAATGTTGGGGTTGTACTTTTCTATGACACGAAAAGAATATTTAGAAGCGTTCCCACATCGTTTTCACGGTGAGGTTTGCTTCGCATGAATAAGAAGGTGTTTGTGGTTGGGATTGTCATTTTTTTGATTTCAGCGGGGGCGGTTTCATATTTGTTTATTTATGAATATGGTGAGGAAAAATTGCACGACTACCAATCAAACCACATCGTAATTAATGAAATATACTATACAAATAGCACAACTGGTTCAGACTGGTTTGAATTATATAATCCTACTAGCGATGTAATTTATTTTTCAAATTACACAATGTTAACCTTGCATAGCATCATTTTTCTTCCGAATAT
>CAZPOY010000085.1:0-7502 GCA_964588345.1 uncultured Thermoplasmata archaeon | reverse complement strand
ATTCATCACATGTATGATGATGGTCCGTGCAACTATCCCATAACTGCGTGGGCTATAGATGACGATGGAGGTGTTTCAAGTGAACCGGTAACTGCATCGGTATTCGTTGAGAATAGAGCACCAGTGATTGAAGTCAAGACATATACCATTGTAAACATGACCTTCACTTTGACTGGTACGCCTGGAGGGGAAGTGGATTATACCATTTATTCAGGCAACGAAATTGTTGGAAGCGGGAATATTTTAAGAACACGTGGAAAACCAAATTCTTAACGGGTTGTATTCATATCTTATCTTAATGAAGATGCGAGAGTGAGATTCGAATGGGAAGGTACCGGCGGTAACGTAATCCATATCGAAGGTGATTTCGACGTTGATAAGGTAAACCATTCATTCAACAAAAAAAAGAATAGTGTATTTACCGCAAACCTGAACGATTTCGTTGAAAAATCCTTATCCGAGACCGGATTGGTGATATTCGATGCATCCGTGTCTTATGATATTGATGGAAGAATTCAATCATACAGCTGGTTTATCGGCCAATCGAGCACTCAAGGTGAATTAATCAGTTACGTGTTCGATGAATCAGGTATTTACGAGATATATGTCACAGCCTTAGACAACGACGGATATTCAAGTACCTTGAAAATAACAATTTCCATTCCCTGAGAAAGATTATGTTAAAAAGGAAACATTACTACGTAAAAACCCAGGGTCGTTTTTACATGGGACACAAGTAAAAAAGAATCAGAGAAGGGCTTTGCCCCCCTCGTGATTAGATTTTCAACCGAAGTTTCACAAAAAACTTATGTCAATGTCGAGCAAAACCCAAACTCATTCTGTCAAGTTTGAGATATGTCAATGGAGCATTCGCAAATGAAAATCTCTAAAAATTCATGTGCAATTGAGGTTACGCTGAATTAAAACGCATCATTCAGACAACTGGTCCATCAATTTTCCGATTATGTCCAGGTAATTCTTTTCCAGGTCCGAATGCTCTTTGACCGACCCGATTTTTCCTGAATCCGAAAGGCGGCTAATCCTTGGGTCAAGGGGTATTTTTCCTAGATATGGCACGTCCAGGTCTTCCGATATGCTCTTTCCGCCGGTCCCTTCGAATATCTTTACCTCCTTTTTGCAGTGAGGGCAGATGAAACCGCTCATGTTCTCGATGACGCCCAGAACCCTGGTATTTACCTTTCTTGAAAAAAGCACGCTCTTCCTGCAGTCCATTGCAGCAACTTCCTGCGGAGTCGTCACAATGACCGTTCCGTCGATTTTGGGCATGAGCTGAATGATGGAGAGAGGCTCGTCTCCCGTTCCCGGTGGAAGGTCAACTACCAGATAATCGAGTTTTCCCCAGCGAACGTCCTTGATGAACTGCCTGACAGCATTCATCTTAACGGGCCCTCGCCAAATCACCGGGGTATCGGAATCGGGAAGAACAAGCGACATGGACATCATGCTGAGATTATCATTGACGGGAAGAGGTTCTATTCCCGAATCGTCAACGGTGGCCTTTTTTCCTTCCAATCCGAACATCTTGGGAATGTTGGGTCCGTGAAAATCCAGGTCCATTATTCCGGTTTTGTGACCCTGTTGAGAGAGAAAAAATGCAAGATTCGAAGCAACGGTGGATTTTCCCACGCCTCCCTTTCCCGACATGACAAGAATCGTGTGCTTGGTCTCATTGGGCACTTTCTCGATGGAAAAAGTGGATGTTCCCGGTTTCTTCTGTACATTTTCTTCGGCCATGAAACGGCATTCGATTAGATGTTAAAAGGATATTTGCCTTATATGTCCGGTTAGGACGAGGTTCCAAAGAAAGGTGAAAGCATAGTTTCATCACTTTTCCCCAATGAAGCGTTCCTTCATTATCTTCCCTTCGGCCCTCTGGAGAATCTCCGAGATGGTGGAAACGGCCACGTCGAAATGATTTGCGATTGCCTTGAGATTCGTCCTCTTGGGGCATTCGTAATAGCCCGTGGAAATGGCGTACCGGACGACTTCCCTCTGCCTATTGGTAAGTTCATCTTCGGTCTGAAGGTTTTTTTTCTTTACCACCCGCACCTCCACACCCGACTCCTCCAGGGATTCCACCAAACGGAGAAGGCAATCACTGTTCGTTGAAACGAGATTCCAATTAACCCAACCGTTGCCTGTTCCTACCGCAGAAGTAAGGAAACATTCGGACCCAGCCAGGCGGGCGCAAGCCAGACAACGGTCCGTGGTGACGGTCCCCAAAACGCCTCCGTCTTCCATGTCTGTGAAATCCACGTCGCATATGTTGGGATAATCTTTCAAATTGTCAGCAATCTTCTTTGCGTTTTCGTCCTTTATCTCGACCAGGGACCTTCCGCCCTTTTCGCCATTGGGCTTGCAGGAAATAAGCCTGAAAGGTTCTCTTATGTCGTTCATCCACGATTCGGGGATCTTTACTTTCAAAGTAGCTTCTATCATCGCTTCATCATTTTACGGAGGTGTTCATTCTGCTTGTTAATGGCTTTCATTCCATAAAGGGTAAAAAGAAATAGATTTGCTATGAATATGACCATTCCGATAATTGAGACAAAGTGCCCATCACCGATGTACATCAGGAGTGAAGAGAATACGCCTATGAATCCAATCAGTAACAAGATGGGAATGCTCATGTTGGCGTGGGGTTCGTTCTCTTCCCAGGTGTCCGGTGGTAGAAAAAGGCCCAGGTCATCCAATTCTTTTTCACTCATTCGTCTTCACCTCCCTCTCCGCTCTTTGCAATGTCCTTGAAGAACTGGAAGTAATTTTGCAACGAAAAACGAACCCTGGAGGCCTTTCTTCGCGTAAGTACCAGAGGCGTATCCGTTTCACTTGCGATGTACTGCACCCGACTGTCATGGATTTTCCTTGAGAACCAAGTGTCTTTGCCTGAGCCCAATATCGCCACGTCGTAATCGTATGACTTGTCAATTATCTCCTCGTATACCTGGTAAGTTTCATCGGTAAGATATCGTATCCTCTTGTATCCCGTCTCTTTTTTGATGTCTTTGACTATCTCCATCAAATCCTTCTTGAATTTCTTCCTGTCTGAAACGCTTTCGCTGGGGTTGTATATGTGGTATAAATCGATGTATGACCCTTCCACTTCCTTGCCGAGCATGATGGCGCTTCGAAGAACCAGGTCGGCGCCCTTCAATTTATCTACGGGTGCGAATATCTTCTTGGGCTTGATGTCCTGTCGGAGTTCAAGTGCTATGACATTGGAATTGGCCTTCTTGATGACCGTATCGATGGTGCTACCGACTGTTGTCCCTGAAAATCGGCTTCTGCCATGCCATCCCATGACCACGACGTCGCATTTTCTTTCTTCAATGGTATCTACGATGGCCAATGCCGGGTCCCTGGCAATCCTGATGAGCCCTTCTGCTTCTATGCCCTCCTTCTTGACCTTTTTAAGTGCTTCCCGAAGGATGACTTCCCTAGCAGCCGCATATTCGTAACCTTCGGAAAGGGGAAGTTGGTGAGGAAGGGTCACGACGTGAAGAACAATGACCTTTCCTCTCCTTTCTTCAGCCAAGGAACATGCATATCGGGTCAGATATTCGATGTCAAGTTTGTGGGCGATGGGGACGAGTATGGAGTATCCCTCGTCGCTTAAACCCGTTCTTTCCAAACGGGCCACGGGCGTGACCGTTTTTTCTCTTTCCCTTTTAGACGCATAAGTTGAAAAAATGACAAAGCCGATGGCCAGCCAGATGATGGTGATTATCCATGCTTCAGGGCTGGTAATAAACATGAAAACAGCAAGGGCGAACTTGAGCACGATGCCCGTGATGGCAATGAAATGAAAAGCAGGGATGACATAACCGTATTTCAGTTTCTTGCCGTATTTTTTCCTTATGGTGATGAGAGCGATGTTGACTTGCGTGAAGAGTAGAAGGAACATGATGTCCGCCGAGAATGCTACGGTTTCAATGGGAACGAAAACGCAAAAGATAATGATGAATATCCCTGAGAAAATGAGGGAAAAGTGAGGAACCCTTGTTTTATGATGTATCCGGGCAAAAAGGTCCGGCAGGTTCTTGTCACGGCCCATGGCGAAGCTTACTCGGGTTGATGAATAGGTAGTGGCGTTTAGTGCGCTCATGGTGGAAAGGACTCCGCCGATGAGCAAAAGGATCGTTCCGAAGGGCATGAACGCTTTTGCTGCTTCAGCAAGCCCCATCTCTTCGTGATGACTGAGCCATTGCCAATTGTAATCATATTGCCCCTGCTGGACAGCGCCGATGGCGACGAAAGCCACAAGAATGTAGATGGGAATGACGATCGCCATTGAAAGGAATATCGCTTTGGGGATGTTCTCGTGAGGGTTCTTGACCTCTTCACCCGCCTGAGCAATTATCTCATAACCCTCAAAAGCGATGAACGTGAAACCCATGGCTGTCACCACACCTCCAATGCCGTTAGGCGTAAAAGGAGAAAATTCCCTGAGCTGAATAGGTTCCTTGACTATGGCAATGATGCCTGAAGCGATGAAAAGGCCGAGGATGACAATCTTCCCGATAGTTACGATATTACCCGCCGCGCCGGTTTCTGAAACGCCCTTGAAGTTTATGCCGACAAAGGCAATCGCGATTAGCACGGCCAGCAGTTTAACAAATATCTCGCCGGGTATGCCAACGTTTACGCCATAAACCTCCAAGATCCAATTCATGTAAGCCCCGAAACCAAGGGCATAAACGGCACCAACTACGGCATGGGCGAACCAGCTCATCCAGCCCGCCATGAATGCATTGCTTCCGGGAAGCCCCTCTTTTACCCAGAGATAACCTCCGCCTGCTTCAGGTATGGCTGAACCTAGTTCAGCATAAACTAGCGCAGTGAAAAAAGCAACCACGCCGTTGAGACAGAATGCGAGTATCAATGCAGGGCCTGCATAGCCAGCAGCGATGCCCGTTAGGACGAAAATGCCCGCGCCTATCATGGCACCTACGCCTATCATGGTTAACGAAAATAGTCCCAAGTCCCTACTGAGTTCAGATGTGACGGGTGTGTCTGCTGCCATATTATTTAGCTCCTTAATTTCGGATTTGAATTAAGCATGAAAACAATTTCGTTCTGATAAGTTTTGCGTTTCCGCATTTTGTTGAATGTCAAATAAATATATTAACCTATTTCATCCATCTGGTAATGACATGGAAAGAACCTTCAAGAAAGTCCGGCCCGAGATCCACAAGGTCATTGCGGAAAAGAAAGGCAGAGAATTGCTTCAGGCGATTTGCGACATTCTTGAGGAGAAGATACCTCATTATCCCTGGGTGGGCATTTACATGCTGAGAAATGGCAAACTCCATTTGGATGCGTGGGCCGGCAAAGAAGAGACGGAACATAAGGTCATCGACGTTGGACAGGGCATCTGTGGCCTTGCAACCAGAATAAAGAACACCGTCATAGTGGATGACGTGTCCAAGGACAACCGCTATCTGGCGTGCTTCCCTGATACCAAATCCGAAATCGTCGTTCCCATCTGCCGCAACGAAGAGGTCATTGGAGAGATCGACATTGATGGTTTCCAAACCCATGCTTTTGGCCAACTTGACCGGAATTTTCTTGAATGGGTCGCCGAGAAGATAGGCGAAAAGTACTGAAAAGCAAAGAACTCATTTCATCCCGCTCCCTCTTTTCAAAGGCCAACCACCGTCTCCCCTTCCATAAGTTTCAGGTCTTTTCAGGGGTATCAATGCCGATGAAACGCATAATTGGGACAATTTTACTCGGTCAATGACACCTTTGGACAAATGGCCAACGGCCCCTTGATACGGGTCCATCTCAAGCTTCATCTTCTCAGCCGCTTCTCCGAGGGTTGCACCGTCATCCAGTTCCTTGTAAATGCTTTCGGGCAACAGACAGCCGGGGCTCATGCCCGCTGAGAGAAAATCCTCACCATCGGAAACAACGGCGACCTGAACGGCAAATTCAAGATTGCCAAGCGAGATGGTACCTGCCTCAATCCCCACGCCGTAATCGTTTTCTTTTCGCTCCAGGGCCAGGAGGCAACGGTCTTTTGCCAGTTCCAGTAGTTCTTCGTCCCGGGGCTGATTGGTCATGTCTTGGGAAACATCGAACGCATCAATGTCCACCCTCGGGTAATAACGAAGGAATCCGTATAGCGTTCCTTGCCTTTTTGCCTGATTCGTGCTCCCCAACGAAATGCTGACCCCCTTGCTGGTGCCGTAATTGCGTGCACTTATCTTCTCACCGTCTATCATCAACAACGGAACGGTGACCACTTCAAGGGGCATTAGTCCATCCTGGCACCGTTTCCTGTTGATCAATGCAGTCACGTGTTCGGTTTCTTCCGAAACGACGATGCCGTCCATGTCGGGGGAAAGGGCAGGGCCAAAGGGGTCGTCCAACCCGACGATTTCGAAGGGGATTTCGGCCTTGCTTGAAAGATAATCGGAAACCGTCTTTTTTCGGTCAGAGAATGGTCGGACATTCCTTTTCTTGTTCTCGGTGGCAAAGTTGTCCGTCGTTACCCCGACGACCAATTCTTCGAATGTCTTGAAAGCCGCGTCGAATAGCATCACGTGACCTTGATGCAGGACGTCGAAGGTCCCTCCCAGGCATCCTTTCATAGTTCCACTCACCCGCGTGAATATAACAATATCATGGATATGAGCATCATGCCGACGGCCACGGCCAGAAGGATGTAATATTGCCGCTTTTTCTTCTTCATGAGGGTTTTGTGCTCTTCTTCGCATTTTTCACTGCAAAACTCTTCATCCACCTGCGTTGCCTTTCCGCACATCCTGCAGTGGGCGTGCTGGACCAATCGTTCGACCATGCTGCATCATTTACATTCGGGATATTTAGTTTTATGCCCAATGAAAATATTTTGTACGAAGGGGTATTTACTACAACGATGGCAAAAGTAATAGAAGATAATGAAGTTCTCGAGGCCAAGTAGCAAGCCATGAAACGTGCCACGGATTCCTACCTCCGGGGGATGAAATTAAGGGTGGAAAACCTTGAGAGGAAGGAGAGGATACTGCGGAATCTGCTTCAGGAAGAGCGCAAGGTGGTTGAGGAGAACTCTTCCGAACAATCCAGAATTCTCAAGGCAAGAGGCCTTCTCATTCAAGAACTCCTGAAGAAAAAGCCGGACCTTGTCCGTTCGCTCATGGTTCCGGTGGTCAAGGAGATGAATCTTACAAAAAACGAGGCAAAGAGGGTGCTGACGAACGAATGAAATAATTTGAGGGGTAATGCTAAAAAGCCATGATGGGTTACATGGCATGAATTCAAAACGGACGGTGTGAGAATGGTAGAAATCAAAAATGGAATACATTGGGTAGGCGGCATTGACTGGGACCTTCGGGATTTCCACGGATACGTCACCCAGCGCGGTTCAACTTACAATGCATATCTGATAATCGATGAAAAGATAACTCTGGTGGACACGGTCAAATGGTACCTTTTCGACGAAATGCTGGAAAACATCAAGGCAAAAAATCCGGAAT
>CAZPOY010000084.1:0-7634 GCA_964588345.1 uncultured Thermoplasmata archaeon | reverse complement strand
CCCCCACCTTTTCCCCTTCGGGCAAAACGTGGGCGAAAATTTTCTCAGGGGGTTTTGGTGGACTACACTTTTTCCACTTTATATTGCATATAAAAGTACCCTCCATCCTTCCACCCGCCAATATTGCATATGCTTCTCCCCACCCCCCCACCTTTTCCCCTTCGGGCAAAACGTGGGCGAAAATTTATCGGGGAACGTTGGGGCGAAGCGTTTCAGCTTTTTTCCCACTTAACCACCCCCGACCTTGCTTCAACAATCTTCTTCCCACCCCTATTTTTCATTAGAGATGCGCCTTTTGATGGGTGCTCATTACGAATAAAAAATACGACGTTATTCCGTATTGCCTCCCTTCCAATTTTATAAACACCGATTCCCACCCTTACAACAATATGCCTTTTTTTTTAACGTACAGGCGCTTTTCAAATCAACAGAAAACCTCAAAAATAATGGGTTGTTAGGGTATTCTGGTGGTTAAACGGCGACACCTCTCAGCGAAAAACTGGAAACCATTCTTAGTGATGAACTGGGAGACATGGGTCCCTTTGTATTGAAGAAGCAGTGCCGCAAGCTCGACATAGACCCCGAGAAAATAGAAGCAACCCACCTTCCCCAACTTTCAGCGGCGATATCTGAAGCAATGACGATGTTTGGCAAAGAAAAGGCCAAGAACATCCACGAGAAGATAAAGAAACTGAAAAAGATGGAGGACCTGGTTCACTCCCAAGCCAACCCCCACATCCGGTTGAACATGACATTGGACTTAGCCAAAGGCTCCATGGTAGCAGGCGATTACGATGACGCCTTGAAGAAATTCAAAGAGGCGGAACCGATTGCAAGAAGCATCTCGCTATGGGGGGTCGTTTCCAACATCAAAAGAGACCTTTCGTCCATATACCTGCGCCTGGGAAAGCACGAAGAGGCCGAAAAAGCCGCCCTCGCTAGCATGGAAATCAACAAAAGGACGTACAACAATGAAGGCATAGCCAAGAGCAACCGGGCGCTTGGCAACGTCTATTGGCGCATGGGGCAATATGCCAGGGCCAAGGGGCACCTCGAAGAAGCACTTCACGCAGGCAAGGAACTGCAAAACGGTGAGATTGTGGCGAGGGCGTACCTGGGACTTGCCAACATATTCGATGAACAGGGGCAGTACGACCAGGGCATTGAATATAGTGAGAGAGCACTGGAAATACTAAAAAAAACAGGCGACAAGAAATCCATGGCCACCCTGAACAACAACATCGGGGTCGCATATGCCCGAATGGGGAACATGGAAAAAGCCGCAGAACACTACGAAAAATGCATAACACTCGCCCATGAAGTTGAATACGTCATGATGGAGGGGTGGGCCCTTTTTAACGTTGCAGAAGTCTATGGCGAATTGGGGCAGACGGAAAAAGCGATAGAAAAATGCCGCAAGTCGGAAGACATCTTTGAAGACCTCAAAGACGACCTTGGCATGTCAGGCGTTTACATGGCATATGCCGTGATTTATCGAGCCGAACAGAATTACGAAATGGCCAAGGAACATTTCGAAAAATCCCTGAAGCTGAGGGAAAAACTGGGCATGCCTTATAGACTAGCGGATGCGAAGTTGGAATATGCCAAGATGTTGAGAAACATTGGAGAGACCAAAAAAGCCATAGAGATGGCAAAAGAAGCACGCAGCATATTCCAGCAACTCGAAAACACGGTCATGGTAAAGGAATCAGAAATAATAATCGGCGACAAACCATAAACTCCCAGGTCACAAACCGGATAACAATTCATTGACCAAATCATGCCGGTTTTTCGGAAAGAACCCTATCGATTATGTCATTTGCCACACCAGTATATTTTTCCGGGTCCAAGGCCAAATCAAAATCATTTTTGCCAAGCATTTCCGACATGTCTGACGTTTTCAATTCTTCCAAGAAGGTCGTCCCGTTCTTTCGGGCTGACATCGAGACCTCCCGTATCATCTCATGGGCCTTTTGACGTCCCATTCCTTTTCTGGCAAGAGACATCATCACTGATTCTGCCATAACCTCCATTCCCGTGGAGTCCAGGTTCTTCTTCATCCTATCGGCATCTACGTGAAGATTGCGGAAGACGTCAGCGCTCTTCACCAGAATGTCCTCGGTGAGGATTATCGAATGGGGCAGTATGAATCTCTCAGAACTTGAATTGGTCAAATCGCGTTCATGCCACAAAATTACATTCTCCATCTGGGGTACGACATTGGAACGAACGATTCTTGCCAATCCGCATACGTTTTCGGAAGTGATGGGATTCTTCTTTTGGGCCATGGTGCTGGACCCCACCTGTTTTTCAAGGTCGAACGCTTCTGAAACCTCGGCGATTTCAGGCCTTTGCAGGTTCCTAACTTCCGTGGCGAATTTTTCCAACGACGATGCAACGGAACCGCACCAATTGACCAGTTCAACATAGCGGTCCCTCCCAACAAGTTGCGTAGGGGCAGTTTCAGAAATTAAGCCCAACTCCCTCATCACTTCCTGTTGAACAACGAGCGCGTGGCCACCCATGGCCGCCCCCGTGCCGACAGCACCAAGCGTCTTTCCGGCAACGACTCGCTTTTCCATCTCCCTAAATCGGTCGAAATGCCTTTTCATTTCAGCAGCATACACGGCCATTTTAAGCCCGAAGGTGAGTGGAACGGCCCACTGTCCATGTGTTCTACCAAGCATCACCGTATTTCTGTGTTTGTCTGCAAGCAACGCAAGGGCCTGCCACATGTCCTTCAACCCCTTTTCCAAAAAGGGTAGGGAGTCCCGTATCTGGAGGGCCGTACATGTATCGATGATGTCGTTGCTCGTCGTACCGAAATGAACGTATTCTCCTGCATCTCCTGATTGTTCAGCCAATGCCTTGACCACGGCCATGATGTCGTGCTTTATTTCATCCTCGATCTCATTTACCCTTTCAACGGTAACGGCACCCGATTCGTAAGCATCGAATATGATACGTCCTGCCTCTTCGGGAATCAGTTCGAATCTCTCCTGCACCTTGGCCAACGTCGCTTCCACCAACAGCATCCTCTGGAGTTTTCCCCTTTCGGAAAAGATTTTCTTCAATTCGGCGTTTCCGTACCGGTAATCAAGTGGACATACGTTCATCGTCATCAAAATGGAGACCGCATCTTGCGACTTTTACTTTTCGGCCAGTTCGTTGAGGTAACTTTCCACCGATGCAAGTTCTTTCTTTGCTCCCAATTCGAGAAGAATCTCTTTGGTGCTTTTGAGTATCTCAACGGCTTCTTCGATTTCGCCCATGGCCCGGTAAGTCAATCCCAACTGTATCTGAGACTGGGCAAGGTCGAAGGGTATGTCCATCATCTCCATAATGAGTATGCTCTTGTTTAGATTCTCAATGGATTTGGACCACTCCTTCCTTTTGCGGTAAATGATACCCAAGGTCATGAATACGCCTGACATGGTTATCTTGTCGTCCCGGGACTCGCTGAGTTCAAGCGCCCTTTTGGCGAATTCTTCCGCCCGGTCGAGTTCTCCTTTGTGGGCCATGGCCTGTGCCGCGTTGTTCCAAGCAAAATACCTCAGGTAAACGTTGTTTATCTTTTTGGCAGCGTTGGCCGAATTTTCAAAGTATTCGATGGCCGTATCCCATTCCTCCATCTGCATATAAACATCGCCGATGTTATTGTAGGCCCGGGCCAATTCTGAAATGTCCTCAACCTTTTCAAGGGATTCGATGGCCATGTTGTAGAATTTTAGCCCGTTGACGAAATCCCCTCTGTGATTATACACGTTGCCGATGTCGATGTACGTCGTACCCTTGAGCCGCTCATCGCCCACCCTCATGGCGTTCTCAACGGTCTCATTGTAATGCTCAATGGCTTCATCCAACTCACCAGCGCGCCAATGAACGTATCCAAGACCCCTGTTCGCCTTGGCAGCACCGTTATGGTTTTGCAGTTCTTCATAAATCTCAAGAGCGGCGTCCAGGTCCTTTTCGGCGTCGGTGAAATCGCCTTTTTGGGTTTTGGAAAGGCCTATATGGCACAAGGCATCGGCTTTCAATGCTTCGTCATCATGTCTTTTGGCAAAGTTGAAAACGAGGGAAAAATTCTCAATGGCATCGCTGAACCGACCGGAACTATACACAATCTCTCCGACCCTCATCATTAGTTCCGACTTCTCTCTTTCGAGCTTCTCTTTTCCTCCAGGGAATTGGGAAGGCCGTATCCTATCGAGACACCGCAGGGCCTGCCGGTAATATTTCTCAGCATCGTCAAGGGCGAGCATGTTGGTGGCCTGTTCTCCCGCTTTTACCGAATATTTGTATCCCTTGTCCCATACCTGACCTATGAAGAAGTGCCGGGAGAGATTATAGATGTTTTCCGACAAGTCGTCTTCGTATATGTCCTCAATGAGTTCGCCGACCTTCTTGTGCATGACCCGAGCCCGTGACCGCGAAAGCCCCTCGGAAATGACCTGCCGTATCTGTACGTGGTCGAAACGGAACGTTTCCTCCAGTTCAGAAGGTTCCTCTATTATGAGGTGGAGTTCTATCAATTGGTCCATCTTGTCAAGGAGGTCTTCTTCGTCGATGTCCATGGCTTTTTGCAATACCTTGAATTGAAATTTGTAGCCAATTACGCCTGCATACATGAGGATTTTCTTCGTCTTGTAATCAAGTCGTGCAATTCTTCTGGTGACGACGTCTCTGACGCTGCTTGGAAGGCCCAGGGAGTCGATGTCCTTTTTGGGAGCCCAGACAACACTGTCGCAATCTATCGTTCCGTCTTCGCATAAGGATTTTATCACCTCGATGACGAAAAAGGGGTTCCCCTCGCTCTCCCTGTACATTCGGTCCATGAACGATTCGGGCACGTCTGAGTTTATCATGGCATCAACGATCTTTGCGATGCTTTCCCGTGACATCCTTCCGACCTCAACGTCTTCAGAAAGGTTCTCTTCGCTCATCCTTCGGAATATCTCGGTCAACGCATCTTCCTGTTCGTGGCCGATTCCGACCTCCTCTGGTCGGTAAGCGCATATAAGCAAAACCTTCATGTTGCCGATGTGCCTTGAAACGTAATGAAGCAACTGCAAACTCGCCTTGTCGGCCCATTGTATATCGTCGATGAAAAGGATGAGTGGCAGGGATTTCGAGAGTTTTTCTATGGTATCAAGAATCATGGAGAACATCCGGTCCCGTTCCTTGTCCACGTCTTTTTTCTCCATGACCCCAGATTCAACCTCCGCCTTGTGAAAGAGTCCCAGTGGAATCTCCTGTTCTTCTTCCTTCTCTTCCTCATCAACGCCAAGGCCTATCAATCCCAAAGGAACGGTCCTTTTCATGACGGAACGCCGTTTCTTCGGCTTGAGGGCTTCTATGAAAGGCAGGTACGGCTCCGTATCATCCTGATAAAGACACCGCCCTCTCATTATCTTGGCATCCGTTCTCACAGTATTTTCAACAAAATGATTGAATAGAGCGGTTTTACCAACGCCAGCCTCTCCCTTCAAAAATATGGTCGTCCCACTACCCTGAGTGGCCCGATGAAAATGCTTCTCAAGTTGGGAAAGTTCTTCCTTTCTATCTACGAATTTCAGCGTTTGATTGTTTCTGGCAACTATTGACATAAGCGACAGTCCCTATAAGGTCGGACTATTTAATCACACAGCCAAAAGTCTTTTAAATATTTTTTATCTCGGTAGAAAGGCAATGGAAGTGACCCTGCTTACCGAAATCCTGATAGTCCTACTCGTCAGTACCCTTCTATTAGTCGTCATTCTCTGGAAAAAATTGCTTACGACTCCCGCGGCCCTCATCGCCTTTTCCATGGGCGTACTTATCGGCATCTTTGGAGGCATCTCCTGGCTCATGCTGCTACTCATCCTCCTCTTCTCCAGCATCCTGGCCACCAAGTACAAATTCAAGGTGAAGAAAAAGATGGGGCTGCAGGAGGGGCGAAAAGGCGAACGGGGAGCCCTCTCCGTTCTTGCCAATGGCGGTACGGCAACGCTAATCGCCATAATGTCTTCTTCATACATCAACGTAATAGACCACACCATCGGCGCAATTGCTTATATTTCAGCCATCAGCGTGGCTGGTGCGGACACCATGGCAAGCGAACTGGGAATACTTTCAAAGAATCCACGTTTGATTACCACATGGGAGACGGTGCCAGCGGGAACGGATGGTGGCGTATCGACATATGGGACGTCATGGGCACTTCTTGGAGCGGCTTACATTTCCATACTTGGTTATCTTCTCCTACTCCACAGCACCTTGAACCCCATTGCAATGTTCATACCGCTCCTCATCGGTTTCATCGGGTGCAACATTGATTCGGTCATCGGTGCTACGATTGAACGAGGGGGGCACATCGGCAAAAACGGGAACAATTTCGTATCGATTACAATGGGGGCGGTCTTGGCGTGGCTGATAATGATGCTGTGAAACCGGAAAAGAGGGTGGTCCTGGCCATACTGGATGGCTGGGGCATCGGCCAACCGGCAGAAGGAAACGCCGTATCCAGGGCGAAAACGCCCAACATGGACAACTTTTTCGGTCAGTACCCCAACACCCTTTTGCATGCGTCGGGAGAGGCCATAGGCCTTCCCCATGGGCAGATGGGCAATTCGGAAGTGGGGCACCTCAATCTCGGCGCAGGGCGGCCCGTTCTTCAAGACCTTCTCAGGATAAACCGAGCCATTGATGACGGTTCTTTTTTCAAAAACCCGGTGATTGTCGATGTGATAAAGCGAACGGAGAAGAGAAACGGAACGCTACAGGTTCTTGGCCTTCTTTCCGACGGCGGCGTACATAGTCATATTGACCATTTTCTCGCCCTTTTCAAACTTGCCCGCTCATTTGGCGTGGACGTGTCCTTGCATGCCTTTTTAGACGGAAGGGACACGCTTCCCAGGGTCGCTGAACAATACATCGAAAAAGCCGAAGAGGCGCTGGACGGTCTTGGAACCATCTCTTCTATTGCGGGAAGGTATTTCGCCATGGACCGTGACAATCGCTGGGACCGGATAAAGATGGCATACGACACCCTCGTATGGACTGGAACGGTGAAATCCACAACCCCAAAATCAGCACTAAAGACGGCGTATCTCGCCGGGGAATCCGATGAATTCGTGACCCCAACCTTCATGTTTGGTGGAAAGCCACTTAGAAAAGAGGACGGCATCATCTTCATGAACTTCCGTCCCGACAGGGCCAGGCAGCTCGCCGAATCGCTGATAAAGGACGATTTTGACAAGTTTGACACCGGTCCCAAACCCCAATTTGACATCGTGACGCTCACGACCTATGACCCGTCCTTTGAAGTCCCCTCTGCTTTCACGAAAGACCACGTAAGAAACGGGCTTGGCGAACACATCTCCAAACTTGGACTGAAGCAGCTTCGAGCCGCGGAATCGGAAAAGTACGCCCACGTCACATATTTCTTCAGCGGAGGACAAGAAGAAAAATTTCCCGGAGAGGAACGCCTGCTCATTCCCTCTCCCAACGTTCTCACTTACGACAGAAAACCAGAGATGTCGGCCATTCCACTCACCAACGGAGTGATGGGCCGGCTGGAAGAAGAAGAATTTGACCTGGTAGTCATGAATTATGCGAATCTGGACATGGTGGGGCATACCGGAAGCATGGAAGCG
>CAZPOY010000083.1:0-7636 GCA_964588345.1 uncultured Thermoplasmata archaeon | reverse complement strand
AAGACCGGCATACACTACGGGAGCGAATATATGCGAATGTAAGTTTAGCGACCGTAGTGTGTTAACCTAAAACCGAAGGTTTTGGGCGATATCATGAAAAATACTTTTTTTCATGTGAGGTCTTTTACGGAAAGACCGAGTCACCACGGAAGCATATACTCATTTACCGTGCAAGGTGATTTTCTATTTAATATTGTCTCTTGTGTGAGGTCTCTTGAAAAAAAGAATAAGTGCGGAGGACCGGGTTCGAACCGGCGAACCACTACTGGAACAGATCTTGAGTCTGTCGCTTTTGACCAAGCTTAGCTACCTCCGCTTGTGTATTCAACATTTACAGTTGAATTGTTAGCAGAGGTGCTCTTTCAACTTGCAGGCAAGTTGTCGATATGCCTTCATCCTTTTATTCTATATTATTCTATTTGGATGAGGGCTATCTCAGGAATTATTTTGTAATTCCTTCGAACTACCTCCGCTTGTATTTGCTTATGTTCGGTAGTCAAGCTAGAATAAAAGGCTTACTCGGGAAACAAGTTTCCCTCTTGTCGCCTTTGACTAAGCTCAACTTTGTTTCGAGGTCTCATAGTGGCTTATGTGGAGAGGATTATTGCATACTCCTATATTACTATTTATTCACCACCATCAGTTTCGGTCAACCCACAACATATTTTTTAAGGATTAACGGATACACATTTTCGGATGATGGAAATAGGAGTCGTAGGCAAACCCAACGTTGGGAAATCAACGTTCTTTTCATCCTGTACAAAAGCACCGGCGGAGATTGCCAATTATCCTTTCACCACCATAGATGCCAACATGGGCGTTGCCTTCGTAAATAGACCATGCCCTCACAAAGAATTCAACGTTCAGTGCCAACCGAGAAATTCAGAATGCGATGACGGAATGAGGAGAATCCCCATACAGATACTTGATGTGGCAGGATTGGTCCCTGGTGCTTTCGAGGGAAAGGGCTTGGGAAATAAATTTCTAGACGACTTGAGGCAGGCCACGGCCCTCATACACATCGTTGATGCAAGCGGTTCAACGGACCTTGAGGGGAACCCTGTAGAGATTGGTGAGCACGATCCAATGGAGGATGTGAAATTTCTGGAATACGAGGTACGCCAGTGGATAATCGGGATAATCAAAAGAGGATGGGAGAAGATAAGTCGAAAAATCGACCTAACGGACCAATCAACTCACGAGGCATTACACGAACAGTTGACCGGTCTTGGCGTTTCTGAAAAGGACGTGCTTGTAGCCATGAGGGGTTTGGACCTACCTGAAAAAACGACTCTTTGGACCGACGAACACATAGAGCAACTTGCACGTAACATTCAGAACGTTGCTAAACCCATAATCATTGCTGCCAACAAGGCAGACATCGCTCCGAAGGAAAACATGAACAAACTCGAACATCTCAACGATTACATCGTGATACCTACATCAGCAGAATGCGAACTGGCCCTTTCCCGTGCTTCAGAAGCGGGCTTGATAGAATACCACAGCGGGGAATCGACTTTCGAGGTTCTGCAATCGGACAAATTGAACGGAAAGCAGAAGGAAGGACTAGAACAGATAGAGATGGTTCTGGATGAATTGGGAGGAACCGGAGTTCAGCGCTGCTTGGAAGAGGCCGCATTCAACATGCTTGATCTGATAGCCGTTTTTCCCGTGGAAGATGAGAACAAATTAACCGACAAGGAAGGGAGGGTACTTCCCGATGCGTTTCTGCTACCAGATGGGTCAACGGCCATTGACTTGGCTTACAAGGTTCATTCAGACCTGGGAGACAACTTCATCAGGGCAATTAACGCCAGGTCGAAGAGGGTCGTAGGCAGGGAATACAAGTTGAAAGACGGGGACATCATCTCCATTGTGGCAAAGGTGTGACATTGGGAATCATCGAACGTGACGTTAGGATACTGAACATTACCTATTTCATTCAGAACGACGAACCGGTGATATCGCTTACGGGAAAGACGAGGGAGGGAGAATCCATAACCGTCCTTTCAAGAGGGTTCAGACCATATTTTCACGTAAAGGAGCCCACCGAGGAAATCAAGTCCTACATCAAGGAAAAGAAGCGGGAAGGAAAGATAACCTGCATTGAAGAAGACGTTCTTCGCTTGGGATTGGAAAGATATCCCTTCATAAAGGTAACGGTTTCAATACCACATGATGTTAGGGAGATTCGAGAGCGGGTGATGGAACTTTCCGATGAAAGAAGGGTTTATGCCGCTGACATCCTCTTTCGGTTGAGGTTCCTTTTCGCCAAAGACCTTGGTTCTTGCATAAAGGTGACGGGGAAAGAGATACCCCATTCAAATTATTCGACGGACCTTGTGATTAAGGAACAGGAGATGGTGAATATTGACCCCTTCTACCCGGACCTAGCCATTTTTTCCTTCGACATTGAAAACAGCATAGAGACGGGGCGACTCCTCACGGTGGGTTGCGTGATGGAGAAAAATGGAGAAATGAGAAAAAAGGCCCTGCTTGGCAGTGAAAAAGAGATAATTAAGCAGTTCTCCGAAACGGTCCAGGAATGGGACCCGGACATAATCACAGGTTACAACATAGACCGGTACGACATCGATTACATGGAGAAGCGCAGGCAGAAGCTGAGACTTGCCGAAATGGTGCTTGGGAGGGACGGTTCCACATTGAGAAAGGGCAGGGGACAGCGCTACTGGGAGATAGACGGACGTATCATTGCAGATGCGTGGTGGAACGTGAAAATGACCGTAAAACCGAAGAGAGAAACGCTCAATTACGTTGCCAAGCTGCTTCTGGGAGAAGAAAAGGATGACGTTGATGCATCCAACATTGATGCCGAATGGGAAGCCGACAGCGAAAAGGTCGTTGAATATTGCTTGAAGGATGCCGACCTGGCCCTACGAATACTGAAAGAGACAAAAGTCATTCGGCAGAACATGGACCTTGCGACGGTTTCCAAGCTCCCCTTTGAAGAAGTACTGAACGGAACGACCTCGGTGCTGATAGATTCTATTCTCATAAGGCGGGCCGACAGAGAGAAAATTGCCGTTCCCATGACCAGACATTACGGTGGACGGAACCCCATTACCGGCGGATACGTCCATGCCATAGAACCGGGCATCTATCATTGGGTCAATGTCCTTGATTTCAAGAGCATGTACCCTTCACTCATCATATCCAACAACATCTGCTTCACTACAAAATCGCCTGATGGTAAATATGAAAGCCCTGACATCGGTGACGGAAAACGCGTACGATACGTGTCCAAAGACGTGTTCGAAGGACTGGTGCCGAGAATCCTGAAGGAACTGATGGACGAGCGAGACAGGACCAAGGTGATGGAAAAAGAAGCCAAGGACCCGGACCAGGAAAGATATTACCACGGTCTGCAAAGCGCAATTAAAGTCCTTATGAATTCGTTCTACGGCGTATTCGCGTCTGCCTTCTATCGTTTCACGGACAGGGAGATTGGTGCCAGCATCACCGCTTTTGCCCGTGCCAATACGAAAAAAGTGATATCCGACCTTGAGAACGAAGACGTAGATGTCATATATGGCGACACGGACTCGGTGTTCTATCAATCCCCGGAAGAGTCTCTAGATGGAGCGGTATCGCATGGAAAGGCCGTTTCCAAGCGTTTTTCCGTTGAAGGAGCCGCCCTGGAATTCGAAAAGGTGCTCAATCCCTTTTTTTCACATGGGGCTAAAAAGCGATATGTCGGCAAGATAGTGTGGCCCGAAGAAGACGAAATGGTCATACGCGGTTACGAAGTCAGGAGGACCGATTCGTTCAATCTCCAGTCGGAAGCGATGATGGCCGTTTTCGAAAGGATAATGGACGGAAATCCCGATGAGGCGGTGGAAGTGGCCAAGCAATACGTGACCAAGACGTTGAAAGGAGATGTCGTTCTGGGTGACCTTGTGATATCCAGGACGGTAAAGAACGAAAGCTCGTACAAAAACCCAGATAGCATGGCTAATGTAATTATCAAGAGGAAGCTTGAAGAGATGGGCGAAGAGGTCTCTCCGGGAATGAAGGTGTCGTGGATAGTGGTGGATTCCAAAAAGACCCCTCAAGACGTAGAACCATTTCTCAGCGAGAAGCATTTTCATTTCACCCCGGATTACGAATACTACGCAAGGAGGGTTGCACAGACCTTGGGAAGGATAACCGAGGTTTTCAACTGGGATGACAGGGCACTCCTTACGGGAACGCAGCAGACCTCGTTGTTTGGTTTTGGTTCCGGTGGAAAGGAACCGGAAAGGGTGAAGAAGAAACCAGAAAAGAAGCCGGAAGAAATGACCTTGAAAGATTTCTACTGATTCGTATGGATATTGGGATAACCTTTACATAACCAAAGGGTGCTTTTCCCTTGTGGCCGTAGTTGAAGTAAATGACTTGTCAAAGACGTATCATCTATCAGGAAGAAGGACCTTCGAAGCCGTAAAAAAAATCAATTTTGAAATAGAAAAAGGCGAGGTGTTCGGTTTTCTGGGCCTAAACGGGGCTGGGAAGACGACTACGATTAAGATACTAACAACGGTTATGGAACCTTCTTCGGGAGAAGCATTCATCGACGGGCATTCCATACTCAAGGAACCAATGGAGATCAGAAGGAAGGTGGGCCTTATGCCAGAAAGCCCTGGTTTTTATCCTAACATGAAGGGTGTCGATGCCCTGGAATATTATGCCCGTTTCTACATGGACAAAAAGGAGGCCAGAATTAAAGCTGAAGAACTTGTCAACAGGGTCGGTCTCTCCAATTTCAAGAACGAACCCACCATGACCTACTCAAGGGGCATGCTGAAACGGCTTGCTTTGGCAACATCCCTAGTTAATGACCCAAAGGTCCTGATACTAGACGAACCGACATCTGGATTGGACCCAAAAGGTGTCAATCAATTCAAAAAGATGATGAAGGGACTGGCCCGTACGGGCATGACCGTGTTCTTTTCAAGCCACGTGATGGGGGACATCGAAGAGGTGTGCGACAGGGTTCTCATCATTCATAAGGGGTCTGTAGTAGGCGTATATACGCTTGACGAATTGAAGAGCGCTTTTGTCGCCAAGACCCAATCACGGATAATCGTCAATTACGATGGAGAAGTGGACTCCTCGATAGAGAAAGTCCTATACGGGATTAAAGGTGTTTGCGACGTAGAGATAAGCGCGGGGTCCATCATGGTCATGGCCAAGGCCGGTTCCGATGTCGTTCCGGAAGTCAATTTCAAGTTGGCCAGCAATGGCGTTCGCGTGAGGGAACTTCGTTCGGAAGTCCCTTCGTTGGAAAAGCTTTTTCTCGATGCCGTGGAGGGAAGTGAATGAAGGGGCTTTGGAACATCACTCAGCGGGAATTGAAGTACAATCTTATTTCATGGAGAATGCTTCTGTTATTCGTATTGCTGCTCCTTGCTGTCACCGGCGCTTCTTATGGGGTAGCCGAAATGGCCATTCTGAACAGAACGATTCCCAACCTCACCAAGGTCGTAAAAGAACCTGCGGAAGTGATGACGCTTGTGACGGCCTTCATCCACTTTTTCGGGTCCCTAGTGGTAATCGTGCTCTCTTTTGATACCGTTGCTAACGAAAAGATACAAAAAACCAGATATCTTCTTCTGGTAAGACCCGTTACGAAGAGAACCATCGCGCTGGGGAAGTTCCTTGGCGTGTATCTGGCTCTGCTCATTCCTTTCATGATAACGGCTTTTGGTGCATTGCTCGTCATAATCATACGGCTGGGCCCTCTTCCCTTCTGGGGTTCTGTGGGTTTTCTCACATTCACAGCCATGTATGTTGCCATATTCGTTGCGATTCAGCAGACTCTCTCTTCGATGGTTTCAACTACGGGGAGCGCCACTCTTTCGGGCGTTTCTCTTTGGATACTGTTTGTTTTGTTCTGGCCCCTCATTCCCGCTTCATGGGGAAAGATTACGGGCATTGCATTGGAAACATCTGAAGGATTCAGGACCCAGGCATATCTTGCACTCATCGATAAGTTCTCGCTTTTTAATCCTACCATGGTGTATCAATCTGTGGTGGGCCTAGCTTTTGATTCTTGGGAACTGCAAGGGACGTCGGAGGCGGCACTTTACACTTCATTCTTCTTATGGTTCGTCCTTTCGGTCTGCATATACGTAAACGTATTTTCCCATTATATCGACAAGGATTAAATCACGAAAGAATGTTTTTCATGAGGCCATAGCAAAGGTCCACGGCCTGAACCATGTCATCGGTAGAACAACATTCCACTTTTGAATGAGTATATCTTACAGGCACGCAGATGGGCATCATGGCGCTACCCGAAACCTGGACGGCTGCACCGTCGGTGGACCCTCCTGAGATGGCGTATTGTAGAGATATGCCTCTTTTTTTGGCATATTCTTCGGCGACTTCTCTCATCAATGGAGAAGCCATGGCCCGATTGTCTATTATCCTCAGGACGGGTCCTTCGCCGACTCTAACATCGGAAAAAACGGATGGGACGTTGGGAATGTCCGTTGCAGAGCATGTATCCAGAGCGATGATGTAATCGGGTTTCAGCGTATTGGCGATGACCTGGGCGCCCCTGAGCCCCACTTCCTCTTGCACGGACCATACAAGTGAAATGGTTCCTTTGAGGGATTCGTCAGCTGCCAGTTTATCGGTAAGTTTCAGAAGAGCAGAAACGCCGAATCGGTTGTCCATGCCCCTTGAGGAAACGACGTTGTGTGCCATTTTGCGTAGCCGTTTTTCAAAGACGGCAGGGGTTGAGATGTCGATGCCTAGTGCAGTAGCGTCCTCCCTGTTCTTAGTACCAACGTCAATGTAGAGTTTTTCCGAACTAACGGTTTTTTTCACATCGGACCTGTCCAGCATGAGATGGGGGGGTTTTATTCCAATGACGCCAGCAACGGGACCGTATTCTCCCAGAACGAGTATTTCGGACCCGGGAAGCATCCTGTCGTCTATGCCTCCGATTTTTCTAAAGAAAAGTCTTCCCGAATCGTCGATTTTAGTAATAACGAAACCGAGTTCGTCCATGTGAGCCACAACGGCAAAATGAGGTTCTCCGCTTCCCAATTCCAAAATAAGGTTTCCAATGTTATCCGTCCGGACCTGGCCCTTGCCCTTGACCTTTGACTTGACGGCGTCGCGGACCTCGTTCTCATATCCACTTGGACCGTGTTTTGACAGCATTTCTTCGAGAAGTTCTTGCATTTTTCCACCGAAGGGTAGAAGGACTAATGGATATAAAAGAGATATTGTGGAAGGTTCATTGAATATCGTAATCTACATGAAAATTCCTCCAGCATAAAAGTTATATCCGATTGGACAATCCACCACTATTGCTGACCATAGAACATGGGCCCGTGGGTTCGACGACCAATCCTTTGGATTAGTCTGGTTCGGAAACAAAGTTTCCTCAAGCTACAATCTAACCCTTTGGCCCATAAAAAAATACATGGGCCCGTGGGTTCGACGACCAATCCTTTGGATTAGTCTGGTTCGGAAACAAAGTTTCCTCAAGCTACAATCTAACCCTTTGGCCCATAAAAAAATACATGGGCCCGTGGGTTAGCTTGGTATACTTGTGCGTTCGGGACGCATAGACTCCAGTTCAAATCTGGGCGGGCCCATCAAAACTCTTTAATGTTTTGAT
>CAZPOY010000082.1:0-8070 GCA_964588345.1 uncultured Thermoplasmata archaeon | reverse complement strand
AACTTTGACATATCATAAAAAAGAAGCATGGCAAAGTTGAGTAAAAACCAGATTTACTTGTCAAATTTGGGCTGCAACGATAACTAAATTCTCAATGATGGAATTCATTTTATTATGCTGGTTGAAGGTTATTAAGGAAAAATCAAGGACAGTTCATATCATAAAAATATACATTCGATATTGAATCTCTCCATTTCAATCGAAATCAAACAAGCTCTTCTGCCCCTCTTCATCCTGTGACCCGGCATCCTGATTCTTCTTCGCCATCTTCTTCTCCTTTCTTGAAACGGCTTGTCCCAGTTGCTCCTTGATGGATACTGCAATGCCCGCCCCAATCATGGGAACGTTGGAAAGGTCTTTCACGTCGGCATCCTTGAGCATCTCGACGGACTTGTATCCCTTTGAAAACAATGAGCGAGCCCTTACCCTACCGACGCCTTTCAAATCCAATATCGGGAGAACGTTTTCACGGACGCCGTGAATCATCCGCGCGTGAAGGTTCTGGAGGTCTTCGGTCTGCTTGGGTGCAAATAACTTGGAAAGTTCCGTTGCAGCGTGAATGAGCCAGCAAGCGGTATCCGTTTTATTGCGTATGTCCCCTGGGCCAATGTTGTACTTCTTGCACATCCTCTCCTCGGGCACTTCCTCTATCCAATCCTCCAGGAGGGCGGCCGTCTTGACCGCAGCGACAAACTCCTGCCTTTCGCCCCCGGACATGGGTCTGTCTGAAAGCCAGCGTCCCTCGTATTCCTCCATGAGGCCCTGGACCCAGCGATTGTCGGATTTTCTCAGATACAGCGTATACATGTCCGGCGTTAGACAGATTGCGTGAAGATAACTGTAAATCGGGATGTTTTCCATGTCCACGGACCTTTCAAGAGAGTGACGCAGGCGGGAGGCGGAAAGGGGGTCCACATAAAGAGCGCTCGTTAGGCCACCGAAGGTTGTTGCCTTCAGCTTTCCGTCATTTTCAAGAAGGAGCCCTTCCTCCGTGAGAAAATCCAGTACCTCCTCGACGATGTGGCTTATGGTCCACGGCTCCATCTGCACTGCGAAAAATGTGCTTTCGATGAACTCGTCCAGTTCCTCCCTGGATGCGACAAAACCCGTTGCCACTGATGCCAGAATATGGGTTCTCAGGGACGGTTTCGTTCCGAGCTTCGAGGTGATGCTTTCGGGAGGTGCATTGACGTACGTTTCGACCAATTTGTCTGAATCGCGCTTCTTCTTGGATATCATCAGTGCTTCTCCATAGGGGTCGTACTGAGGTCTTCCTGCCCTGCCAAACATCTGATGGACTTCCATCACGGGAAGAGGTACGTAACCCAGGTTCGAATCATAGCGGTAAAGGTCCCTCACAATGACCCTTCTGGCAGGGAGATTTACTCCTGCAGCCAGGGTCGGCGTGGCGCAGATGCATTTGATGAGTTTTTTCTTGAATGCGCTCTCCACGAGATTCCTGCTTTTGGATGCCAGACCTGCGTTGTGAAAAGCCGTTCCCGACCGGACGCATTTGGCCAGCCGTTTGTCAAGGTCTACAGAACTACCTGATGCGATTTCGTCGGCAATCTGGCTAAGAAGTTTCTTTTCCGACATGGGCAGGAGCCGTGACACCCTTGAAGAGACTCTTTCAGCCAATGCCGTTGACGACCTCCGGGAATTTACAAAGACCAGGGACTGACCCCCTTTTTCAACGCTATCCGCCACGATGGCTGAGACAGACGAATCCTCCAGGGTCTGGACATCCCCATTGGTGAAGGTGATGACATTCTTTTCAACGACCCCGTACCTCAGTTCCACGGGCCTCCATTCAGAAAGAACAACTTCGGCGTCAAGCCATTCTGCCAGTTCAGACGCGTTGGCTATGGTGGCTGAAAGGCAGATTATCTGGGCGGCGGGATTGACGGCTTTCACCTTGGCAAGGGTTACCTCCAGCGTGGGGCCTCGGTCCCTGTCGTTTATCAGATGCACTTCATCAGAGACGAGGACGGACATGGACGTTATGAAGGATGCCTTGTGCCTGAGAAGCGAGTCCATCTTTTCGGATGTTGCCACTAGAACATCATAACGGTCGTAGCGCTGTCCTGAATCGTCGTAGTCGCCCACGGCAAGGCCGGTCTTGAAGCCGAAGGTCTCACCCATTTCCCTGAGTTCCTCATATTTCTCATAAGCAAGAGCACGTAGTGGAACGATGTAAACGGCTTTTCCCCCTTCAAGGATTTTTCTTAGAAGTGCGATGTAAGCAACGAGGGTTTTGCCTGAAGCCGTTGGAACGGACATTACCAGATTCTTTTCCTGAAAAACAAATGGAATGGCTTCTTTTTGAGGTGGGTAAAGTTCCTTTATTCCATTCAATTCCAGAAGTTGTTTTATTTCGTCGGGAAATTCCATTTCAGAGTCAATCAAGCGGGTCATGTAGAAGATGTGGGTATAAACGGTTTTGGAAGGGGGTGGTGAATGTGAAAAAGTGACGGGCCAGATTTTCCATTGCATCGAATGTGCCAATTGGACATCGCACGAAAAATGAGGAAGTCCTTTTATAGCATAACCACAAATTAAAACCGTCCTCAGGACAGGGTGATACGATGAAGAGGAGCTGTTCTCTTTCAAGGCAAGGATACTGGAAAAAATTGACAAAAATAGGCCTGGCTTTCGGGCTTGTTTTCATCATGGTTTTATCAACTGCATCAATGGGAATTCTTTCAGATGAGAGACAATCACAAGACCAAATTGACGTTTCGTCAAGGTGTGATGTCCAGGAGACAAAATCGGTGAACGAAAGTAACTTTTTCCGGGTGGCCATGCAAGACGACATGATGCACCTCAACACTCTAACAGCCCATAACGTATGGGACTGGAACGTCCTGGAATGGCTGATGGACAGGTCAGTAAATCGTCAGAAGATATCGAAACAGCCCTTTCCCTGGATGGCCAAAAGCTGGAATTATACACCTGACAATCCGTTAGTTGCAAGCATGAAGCTAAGAAAAGGCATGTTCTGGACGGACCATGATTTCGACACTTATGGCGAGGAAGTCCTTTACGATGGTGATACCTACGCCATGGGCGAGACGAACTATAGCAAAACGCCTGGATATCGGGAAGTGACCGCGTACGACCTTGAGTTTTCATACAACCTTGTCAAGGATGCTCCGAGATATCAAAACGCAGTTGACCCACTCAGAATTGACACGAACGGGACTCATGACCTTAGCGACGACATTCTAGGGGTAACAGCCGTAGACAGGTACACCCTTGAGTACGAGCTTGCACAACCCACTGCCGATTTCGTCATGGATATCCTTGCATTCCCCATCTGGCCGGAACATATCTGGTCGCCCCATATGCACGAGAAATTTACCTGGGAACCCACCATCGACGAAGCCGTCTATTGCGGCATGTTCACGCTTGAGAGCTGGGTACAGGACAGTGTCATCGTCCTAAAGACCAACGAACACTACTGGAATAAGAGCGCGATACCCAATATTGACGGGATTCTTTACAAGATTTACGGAAACATCGATTCGGCTATTCTTGCTCTGCAATCGGATGAAGTCGATTTCATTGCATGGTCTATACAACCAGGATATATTCCAACGATTCGGGAAAATCCTGACCTGGAAATCTCTAAGACAAAAAAACTAGATTTCCATTATTTATCTTTCAATTTCAGGAATCCAGCTTTCGGTTATGACAATTTCAGTAGCCCCGAAAGAGCCGATATAGGAAAACCTCTCAGAGAGGCCGTTTCCCATTGCATAAATAAAGAAGATATTGTATTGAAGCTCCTGCAGGGATACGGAACCGTAGGCGATTCCGCTGTCAGTCCTGCTAACCCGGAATGGTACAACACCACTGTGAAGACATACAGCTTCGACCCAACACTAGCCCAGCAAGTTCTTGAGGACAACGGTTACTACAAGGTTGACGGTTGGTATGTTTCACCCGACGGTTCACCCATTGACGGGCCTGATGGCGACGGTGTAATAGAAATTATTCATCCTCCTGCAGATTTTGAGCCTAGACTTGCTTCTAGTATTGGGAGAATGATAGCTGAACAGTTGACCGCCATAGGAATTCTAGCAGAGAATACACCCTCGTCCTACGCAATGCTCAGTCAAAAAACCCATGAGCACAATTTCGAAGTAATAATTTGGGGATGGTCCATCGACTCACCTGATGGAAGCTATATGTACGATTTCTTCCGGACGGACCCAAATGATACTCTCGGTGGATACAACTTTGCAGGATACAGGAATTCTTCATACGATGAAATAGTCGATGCCATGAGAGTCGAACTGGACATTCATGAGAGGATTAGGCTTAACCAGTGGGCCCAAGGAGTCATCGCTGAAGATGTGGTTTACAACATCCTCTATTACGAGGACAATCTCGAAACTTACAGCACCAAGACATGGAAGTATGGCTGGTGGGAAGAGAGGGGCGGTCTTTTCAACCAATGGACCATCAGGGAATTGCGGACTGAAGAAGGTATTGACCTGACGGTTGATATTGAAGGCCCGGATAAATTATCACAGGCAACCAACTATACCATAACCGTGGTAGACGGGGAGGGGAACCCGGTTCACAACGCTTCGGTGAAGATGCAGGTTGCAAGCGGAATAATCACTCCTGAGAACGGAAATACGGATAGCAACGGAATATTCGAATTCGTTTATTATCCCGAAACCGTAGAAACACAAATAGCAATTTCACTTAAAGCTGACGTGACTTCAGAATATACCACTGAAATTTCATCAATGCTCGTTATGGTCTATCCTGAAGACGCTTTCTGGATTGATGCAACGGGAGAAATTGATATCTCAACCCCGGTGGACTACCAGGAAGCTTTGGATTTGGGCGTCCCCTTCAATATCAGGGTAGAAGACACCAATGGTGCATGGTTGTCGGGTGCAGAAGTAAGTGTCAGTTCAGACCTCAACGGTTCATTTGACTTCAACACGAAAAACACTACCATAGACGGCCTAGCCGAGTTCATTTATACGCCGGCGGAAGGCCTAACTAATAACAGGGTTGTCACAATATTTACAAATTCAAGCTATCTGAACCCTGACGATGGACAGACATATTATGCAGAAGAAGAGCTTCAATTCGATCTTATTGTAGATGATTTGTCAATGCAGATAACCTCCATGACCGTGGACCATCAGGACCCCAGTGTGGGAGATTCGGTGACGCTTACCATCACTTTAATTGACACGGAAAAATCGACTCCGGTATCGGGTGCCACCATTACCTTGGACGTACCTGAGGGCATGACCGCCGATGCAACCTCCGCGACTACCGACTCCAACGGACAAGCTTCTTTCACTTTGACAAGTGACGAAGCGGGCACATACACCATATCTACAAAAGCTTCCAAAGAAAATTACGAAACTACATTGAAGTCTACCTCGATTTCATTTGCTGAATCAGATAACGATGCCGGTGATTCGTGCAATGTAATATTAATGATGAGCGTGGGACTATTTCCGATAGTCGTTTTCGCCGGGAGAAAGAGATGGTGATTGCCTATTCACTCGATTCCCGCATAATCAACAACTTTTTTAAGTTAATCCACAATGGCCCCCCATGCCTTTCCAAATGCAGGTAAAAAACAACGTACCCCTGACCTCCGTCGACGAACTCGATGAGGTACTGGTGAAATTCCTGCAGAGCATTGGATACATCTCGGAGGGGTATTCCGCGCCCGAACCGGGCCAGGAGATAGTCGACTCGGTCCCCGTGGGCATTTTCACCCACTGCTTTTTTAAGGACCCGGAAAGAATCTGGCTCGTGGAGGAGATGGCCATGGAACTTGACGCTCACAAAACAACGGTTTATCGGCATCTCACCAAGCTGAAGAACCTGGACATCCTGGAGGAGGGGCACCGGGATGAAGAAGATGGCATCAAGAAGAAGGGATACCGGATAAGGTACGGTAATCTCTCCAAGGCATGGACCTTTACGGAAACCAACGTCGAGGTCGCAATGAGAAACTACAAGAAAACAATTGAACATCTGCAGAATCTGGTGGAGGAACAAGAATGGTAAAGAACAACAACGAAGTCAAGCTTACGATAGGTTCACATTATCTAATTAGGTCAATAAATACCAAGGAAAAACCTTTGGAAACCAAGGGAAAATACATCGGTCTGGCGGTAGTCGGGCAGGACGTGGGTTTTGTCATGGAAATGGAAGATGAGAATATTCGAGTCATACCTTCTCACATGATCCTCTCCATCGACATCCTGGATACCGCCGAAGAAAAAGAAGAGATGGAAGAGGAGAAGGCCGGATATTACGGTTGATTCTTTTCGTTTGATATCATCCATTTCATTCGAATTTCTTTTCTGCTTTTTTCATTTCATTTTTTATGCATGAGATTTCACTTGTGAAATCATATTAAAATATTGAAAGGCATTTTCTTTGAAATGAAGATTTTTTCGAACTCATTGGCAGAACCCTAGGTCAAAACTAATAAACCATTAATTGCATATTTATAATCCATGCCCATCGAGATAAAGCAGGGGAGCATTGAGGAGAAGATTCTCAAAGCCATCAAGGACCGTTATCCCATAACCGTCAAAGAGGTCCAGAAGGAACTGGGCTTACAGGAAAAAAAGGTTGAGATGGGCCTCAGGTCACTTCAGAAAAAAGGGATAATCCAACTGGAACCACTGCCCGACAAAACGTACATCAGGCAGATTCGCGGGGACGTCTTTTTCCTGGGACGAAATCCAACGCAGAGGAGGAGGTACAAGCATAAAGGGGGAAAGAAGAGGAAGAAGAAAGAGGAGGAAGATGTTGGGTATGTTTGAGGCGGACCTTTTCACCCGACCCTATAAACATCATCCCCATCCCTAACCCTTTCTTTTACCTTTATCCCGACGTCATCCCCAGCAGAAACCTTCTCCACGTCATCCATTTCAATCTGCATCGAAGTTATATTCTGCTTGAAATCCGTGGTTTCCCCCTTAAACAGAACGGTGTCCCCTATCTTCAGGTCACCTTCCATCTTGATGGCTGCCACTTTGGGTTTTCTAAAATACTTAAACACGGAACCGACTTTCGTTAGGTCTTCCATTTTCTCACCGGAACATAATCGGTATTATGACTTATAATGATTCTTGATAGGTATTATCTCGCTAATATCGTTCTGAAAAAACGTTATAAATAGATATTTTGTACCAATTACATCAAATGGGTGGGAGAAACGGGGACCCCCCGAGCCGAAGGCTAACATGGATGCCCCCCGAAGGAGGGAACCCAACCGCAGGTTCTGACCAACGCATGGTAGCGATTTTTATTACCCGCAAACACGGCAGAAAGCGTTACCCCGCGGGTGGGAAGTAGCAATCACAGGTTCAACGCAGGGGCGGGGAGGGTCAGCATTAATGAGAGTGTAAGCTTACAAATGAAGATATAACCTTTTAATGACATTAATGTTTCACTTGGCGAAGACTGGCTATGAGCATTTTGTAGGGTTACGACCAGATAAATTCAAATAGTTGCTTGCACACATATACACATAATACACAGGTGATAGAATGGTAAATATGACATTGGCTGTTCCGAAGGAACTGAAGCAGGATATGGACGATTTCCCTGAGATCAACTGGTCAGAGGTAGCCAGAGCAGCATTCAAGCGGAAAATAGATGCGCTCAGAATACTCAAGGAATTCACATCAGACAGCGAACTGACAGAAGAAGAAGCCATAGAGCTGGGTCGTAAGGTCAACAAGGAGCTTAAGAAACGATATAAGAGGAACTCCTAATGGACCTCATTGTTGATGCAAACATACTTTTCGCAGCCCTAATCAAGAACAGCATGACTGCAAAACTGATGTTTGTGGAGAGGCTTCATCTGTACGCTCCTGAATTCTTACTGGATGAGTTTGAGAAGCATGAATAATTAATACTGAAGAAAACCAAAAGAACATCAGAAGAATTCAATATCGTGCTGGATGAGATGTCGTCACGAATTAATTTTGTCCCTCAGAGCGATTTTGAAGCATATTTGGATGAGGCAGAGAACGTTTCTCCTGACCCAGATGATTCCATTTATTT
>CAZPOY010000081.1:0-8178 GCA_964588345.1 uncultured Thermoplasmata archaeon | reverse complement strand
TTTGGCTATTCATTGCATTGTACCCTGCCCTGGGATGGTTCATCTTCAGCGGCGTTGACGAGCACATGCGCAAGAGAGAGGGGGTGGGCCAGTTTTGAAGGAAAAGGGGCTTGCCAAGGAGGACCTTGTCCAGTACGTCAGGACCTTTCTGGACATGTCAAAAAAGCAGCTCATCGTAATGATGCGATACCCCATATCCTTCCTTACCTCCTTCGGTCAGATATTCATGATATTCCTCATTTTCTTCCTTGCCGTCGTCATGTTCATGCCCGAAATCCAGACCGAGTGGACCGCAGACGATGCCATCAGCATGGAGGGGGGCAACCTGTGGCTGGCCGAGAACGAAACGCTGGTCATGGGTGCCATAGAACTTGAGGAACCTTCAGGGAATGTTTTCATGTTCATCAACGGAACATTCACCTCCGGAGTCCATTGGGATTCATCTTCAGGCGATTTGCCGCCCCTTGAAAATACGACACCTCCCTCCTCCGTCAACGGCACAATCGGCCTACTGGAGTTTGCCTATCCAAAGGAAATCCTCGACAACGGGACCATTTCCGTTCTCATTTATTCGGCAGAATGGAGGTATCCTTCCGGCGCATCGGTTGCCGACGAATCGACCTGGGCCACACATCATAATTCCAGTCATGGCAATGACAGCACGTTCATTTCTTTTACCAGCCGATACAAAGTGGACGGGGTCAATGGGACCATCACCGATGTGGACGGGACCCTGACGAGTCTTTTCCTTTACGGGCTCATCATGTTCATATTCCTGTCCGAGACCCTCTGGACCATCGGCCATTCCATACGCGACGAACAGTATCAGGGCACCATCGAATCGCTTTATCTGACGCCTGCTTCCAAGTTCATGAATCTGGTCTCCAGGGTCTTCCCGACGCTGGCATGGACGGGTGCCATTGCAGCATCCGTACTTCTCATAATGAGCTTCATTTTGGACGAGATGCCCATGAACAACGTCGGCCTTTCGATATTCATCCTCGTTTTCTCCATATCCGGAACTTTTGGTGTTGGCTTCACTTTTGCGGCCCTGGCCCTCAGGATAAAAGAGAGCATCCAGCTTCTCATCAACGTGGCACAATTCGCCTTGATGCTATTGACGGCCATGATGTTCCCCTTTTCCGTGCTCCCCGACCTCGTAGTCAAATATGTTTCGAAATTGATTCCCATTTCCTACAGTGTGGATTCGTTCAGGTCGGTGCTGCTTGGCAGGGAAACGGAACTTTTGCCCCTGGAATACGAACTGGTCATCGTCGTTGCCTTCGGCATCCTGATGCCGATATTCGGTTATTTATTCTACAAATGGCAGGAAGATGCCGTGAGAAAGAAGGGCACGTTGTCGGAATATTGACGTTTTCCCCCGTCCAATGAACCGTACCTTGAATTCAGCATCACAATGATGTGATTGGCAACGAAAACGATATAACGCCTCAAATTCTTGGACCCCTGGGGGAATATGATGTTCGAGCCCGAATTAGAGAAGATGCCACTGGAAAAGCTACAGAAATACCGATTTGACAAGATGAAGAAGATGGTGCGCTACGCCCATGACAACGTGCCGATGTACAAGAAGCGGTTCAAGGAGAATGGGATAACGCCCGACGACATCAAAAGGCCCGAAGACGTGGCCAAGATACCTTTTACCTTTAAAGACGACCTCCGGGACCATTATCCATACGGCATATTGGCCGTGCCCATTCAAGAAACGGTTCGGCTTCACGCATCTTCCGGGACCACGGGCAAGCCCACGGTTGTAACCTATACCCGCAACGACCTTGACACCTGGTACCGGCTCATGGCCCGGGCTTATGCAACGGCAGGGGCAACCTCCGACGACATCGTTCAGAATGCTTATGGATATGGGCTTTTCACCGGCGGACTGGGCTTTCACAGCGGGGCAGAACGTTTGGGATGCACGGTCATACCCATTGCAACGGGCAACACCAGGAAGCAGATATCCATGCTCAAAGACATGCAGTCCACGGTGATTTGCTGTACGCCTTCTTACGCCATGTACATCGCAGAGGTGGCCAGGAAGGAGGGCGTGGACCCCAAGGAAGATTTCGCATTGAAAATCGGCATGTTCGGAGCCGAACCCTGGTCGGAAGAAGCCCGGAAGAGGATAGAAGAGGCCCTGAACATCACCGCCATAGACAATTACGGCATGTCCGAATTATACGGACCCGGAGTAGCCATCGAATGCCCCGAACAGAACGGACTCCACATCCAGTCCGACGAATTCTACCCCGAGGTCATCGACCAGAAGACGGGCGAACCGCTGGGATACGGAGAGAAGGGAGAACTCGTATTCACCATGCTCTCCCGGGAAGCCATGCCTCTTTTGAGATATAGGACCAGGGACCTTGCCGTATTGGAAGAAGAGGAGTGCGCCTGCGGAAGGACACACCCTCGCATCATGCGGATAAAGGGCCGGAGCGACGACATGCTGATAATCGGCGGCGTCAATGTGTTCCCCAGTCAGGTCGAGCACGTTCTCATGAACTTCGATGGCGTCGGCGACCAGTATCAGATAGTCATCGACAGGGACATCCTGGACCGGCTGCAACTGAGGGTGGAACTCACCAACGAATACTGGAAGGATAGGGAGAAGCAGGCCAAGTTGATGGAAACCCTTTCCGAAGAACTTCAGGCCGTTCTTACCGTCCGGGCGAGAATCGAATTTCTAGAACCAGGAGCCATCCCCAGGAGTCTGGGCAAGGCCAAGAGGATAGTGGACCTAAGGGAAGATTGAGCCCTTCTCAAAGAAAAGGTTCTGCCAGGTTGAACCATCCATCAAAACCGTTATTAATGAAAATTCCGTTGTGACCACCGGAAGGTTTGGCGGTGGGGGCCGTCAATTCGATGGAGGAAAGCAGATGAAAGACTCATCGCTGTTGCTGTATACGGTGGTTGTTGTGTTAGTTGGTCTGAGTGGGACTTACATGGTGGCCCAATCAACGGATTCGGCGTCCGTCCCCATAAGCGAACTCTCGCCGGGGATGTCTGGAAGCATCTTGGAAGCCGAAGGCATGGTTTCGGAAGTGTCTTCCACGGGAAGCGGTGCATGGGTCGTTTTCAAAGACCCCGTCACCGGCGATGAGCTTGAGGTGTTTGTCGAGGACGGTTCGATTCTTCAGGAAAAGGGACTCATGCCAGGGTCCATTTGGAAGGTGCGCGGCGAACTCATGGTTGAGGAAGGAGGATATTCCATGTATCTTGATTCGCCCGATCCCCTTGTACTTGTGAAAAAGTCTTCGGAGAATTATGTGCCCACATCGAACCTTTGCAATGCTCCCGACCTGTTCCTTGGCATGGAAGTTGCAACACGGGGCACCGTTTTTGCCTTTTACGAGGGGCGCGTTGATAATACGGGTTATGTGTCCTTTTCCGACGAATCGGTCAATTATTCTCTTCAATTTAGGACTTCGGAAGTCGTTCAGGAAGGGGCCTACGTGGAACTATCGGGCACGTTTGAATATGATTCCCTTTCAGCCCGGTATTATCTGGATGTCCGATCACTTTCATCCTCCCCTCCGCAACTAAATTAAGACCTGAATAGAATGTCATTCCATGGACCCGAACATGTGTCTGCTCTGCAAAGGAGGCCGTAACTTATGCGGCAAGGGCAGATGCGAGGTTCTTGATAACGCTCGGCGCGTCATGCCATCCCTGGAGTTTAAGTCCAATCACATTTTCGGGGATTCGCCTCCTTCGGTATTCGTTGGCCGTTACGGTTATCCCAAGGTCAACGCCGGTCCCATGCTTCCCAGCGGCCCCATGGAGAACTCTTCCGAGATGGACATGAAACCGGACTGGTGGGGCAGGCCCGTGGAGGACATCATCGCCCGGTCTTCTTCACTGATTCGCCCTGCCAGGCAGGTGAAGGTGACCAAGCCCTTTTCCTCGGGTCGATTTCTTGAGGTGACGCATTCTCTTGCCATGAGTGAAAAGCCCGTTCAGACGGAAGTTTTCCTTGAAAAACCGCCCTCTCGAAGCAGGGGCATCTTCTCTTTCGTCAACACGCCCCTGGGTCCGTCCTTGAAGGCCAGGAAGGCCGAACTTACCGAGAATCCTTCAATCCCCCGTCAGGTGGATGCTCTTGTGGACGATTCGGATGCCGGAGCCGTTACGGCCATGCGGGAACTACACGCTCGGAGGGTGGACGAACACGCCATTCAGAAGCTTCTTTCCGTTGGATTGCTGGGGAAGAAATCCCGGCGTCGTCTGGTTCCCACCCGGTGGGCCATTACAGCCGTTGATGATTCACTTGGCAAGGAGTTGATACCTTCGGTGATGGACCTGCAGCATCTTGGCGAGTATCAGCTTTTCACTTCGAATTATGCCGGCAATTATTTTCATGTATTGTTGTTGCCTGGCGTTTGGTCCTACGAGATGCGTGAAGTGTGGCTGAAGGGGTCCATGTGGGCCGGGGACAAGGGAGTGGCGTTTGGAGAGAAGGTGGACGTGGTTGCGGGCATGAGCGATTACGAGGATTTTCGGGGGAGGAAGAGTTATGCTTCCAAGATAACGGGAGCGTATTATTCTGCGCGATTGAGGGTGCTCCAGCACATGTTGAGGATGAAAAGGCAGGCTTCGGCACTGGTATACCGCGAGATCACCGACGAGTACTGGGCTCCGTTGGGGGTGTGGGTGATACGGGAATCGGTGGGAAAGGCCCTATCGGGCAAGCCCAGGACCTTTGACACCATGGAAAAGGCCGTATCCGCCATGACCAAGGAGGTGCGGGTGAAGAGGTGGGCCGACGATTCCTGGCTTTTGAAGCAGAGGAAAGAACAGAAGAGGTTGGATGATTTTCTGTAGAGGAAATTTCACAGGGATGAAATTAGAAAAAGAAAGCAGTTGAATTATTTTTATTCCTTTATTTCCCATCGTCCTCCCTTTCTGGGTCCTTTCCGTACAATTATTCCTTCATCCTTAAGTTTCTTCATTTGCCATTCGATACCTTTCTCACTTATTCCGACATTGTGAGCCATCTCTCTCATGGTTATTTTTGGATTTTTCTTGATTAAGTTCAGGATTTTTTCCCTAGTTTGCTCCATAGTTTCCCTTTTCTCTGTATATTCACCCAAATATACACTTCCAACGCTCTTGTTAATGTCTTAATTAGTTATAGTTTTAATCCATTTTTTATTATTTGGGGGAAGGCAACAGTTATTTAAGAAAAGGCATTTTCCCGTTTTTGCTGTTTGAAGAGATTCAAACGGATGCCGCCGTGGCTAAGCCCGGTATAGCCTTTGTCTTACTTGCGTAAGACTTTGCCTTGATTGCTACGCAATCTTCGGGACAATGTCGCTAACCGACCTATCGGCGGCTCGAAAAAACCAGATGCCGCCGTGGCTAAGCCCGGTATAGCGACTGACTCGTAATCAGTAGGTCGAGGGTTCGAATCCCTCCGGCGGCTTCTTCAATTTTTAAATATTTGAAGTAAAGCCGGATTAGTCGGAAAAATTGCATTTTTCCTCGTCCCTCCGGCGGCATAGCTCATCCTTTTTTGATGAGATTATAATTCGAAAAGATGTAATTTAAAAGCGGATACGAATTAATAAATTTATTTTATAGCATTCTCTATCCGTTGAAGTTTTCTAACGTGCTCTTTAATGTTAAGCCTTGCAGCAAGTGCTAGTGTGTTCTCCAATCTTCCGGCTTGAGATATTCTTCCTTTTAATTTTGGCATTCTTCTTAGAACGAGGCTTGCCCAGTCGTCATTGGATTCAATTGACATGATAACCTTATCAACATCGCTTATGCGAAGCAACATCGCCGCATCATGGTTATTCTTATAATCTACTGGAAGACCTAGTTTTACTGCGGTCATTTCCTCAAGGGGCGGGACCCGTACTTTAACACTTTCGTTTTTTAAGTGATAAGGAATTTCCTTGATGTCAAATTCTGTTAATCTGAACTCGAAATAATGGTGAGTATCATACTCTTTGATTTTAGGAGGTGAAATTTCCATCCTAATTTCAATCTTATTTATTAATTCCTTCAAATCATCTGGAACTTCTACTTTTGGAGAGTATTTTTTAAAGAACTTGATACCCCATTTAGCGGTTTCTTCATTAAAACCCATAGATTTGAACAACCCCCTCAATTCGTCAAGAGATTTCTCATCTGTAACGCCATCTACATCAAGTGTGTATCTTTGATGTTCTGCTCCAAGATGGGCGCGAACCCCCCACGCCCCGATGACTACAATTTGCGGGGTAATCATTTCAAGAATTTCCAAGCTCTGATCCTCTATATCCTCTTTTACTTGCTTAGGTAATTGCTCTAGATTCATAACGATCTAACTCCATGCATAATTGCTCCACGGTCAAGGTAAAGGTCAATGTTCCATCGCTTTTCAAATGGCATCTCCCAACCTTGTTTGCCATATTTTTTTTCCTGAGAGAGGAAGGTCTTTTTGGATTTTGTCATGTGCCTTCGAAAAAGCCTGATAATTGATGATGGAACCAATTTTTCATCAATGCTGTTCAGGATGTCGAGATAGCAACCCACTACATTAATCATATTTTTCTCTTCAGCGATACGCATTAATTTTTCATAATCCAGTAAACCTTGTTTTATCATCAAGATGCAGTATTCCTCCACACCTTCTGTAGTGAACAGTTTTTTCAAGAATGTTTCCTCGTATGTAAGTTCCTCATCAACACTTTCCAGGAGGGTAATCCTCTCGGAATCACCTTTGACCAAAAATCCGGTATCTTTCACTGCGAGGCTCTCATCAATTTTCTCATAGAGAATCTTCTCAATCTGTTCCGGGCTTTGCATGATTTCGTTAAACGGAATGCTTCCGGGATATCGAACAGCCCGCCCTCTTATTTCAGGTTCGAGGTATTCTCTTAGAATCTTGTTTAGGGGATGATTCATGTCGTGTTCAGCGATAATGGGTTTTCTTTTCTTATATAAAATCAAATCCTTTTCCTTCAAGAAAGCGAGAATCTTTTGAACATACGCTGCAGACAGCCCGGTTTCTTTTCTGATGCCCTTAATGGTCGAAACGTTTTCAAGGGCCTTCCAAACAGACAAGGTCGTGTCTCTCATTAGCATTTCGGGGTCTACGCCGTGGGTTAGGCTCTGGATGTAAATCTCTGAAAGCTTCTGATTTTCATAATTCTCGACAACCATTACAATGCCATTCTCTTTTTTCACCCTGTTCTCATCTTCCAACTGGTTGACTGAATTATATACCGTAGAAGAAGCATAAGGCAACCTATCAACCAGTTTCCGTAGCGGTTGAGACCTGACCGAAATCAGAGCAAAGACGGCACTTTTCGCATTCACGCAAAATAAACTAAACAAGTAAATTATATATAAAGATTTACCTAAATAGTTAATAATGTGGTGAATTAATTTAAAAAACAATCGGCGAATAGTGTTGGGTGAAACGCGACTTTGACATTTATTAGTTATTTCTGTCAAAGTCGAGTGAAACGCAACTTTGACATATCATAAAAAAGAAGCATGGCAAAGTTGAGTAAAAACCAGATTTGCTTGTCAAATTTGGGGTGAAACCTAAGCTTGACATGTCAAGATTGGGGTGAAAGTAGAAGAAAAGTACTTCATCCGACCTTACTCTCAAAATACTCCCTTGTTTCATCATCAACAAAGTACACGAAACACCCCTTCATGCCCCTGGTGAGCAAAACGCGGTATATGTTCTTGACATAATTTTCGAAGTCCTTTTCCGAGCGTTTGAGCATGGGGTCTTCAGAATTTTCTCTCATCGCCACCCATCTGCCGTTTTTAACCTCTTTTTCTGATAAGATAATCTCCTATCAAATGACTGATATTGATTTATATCTCCGCGTCATAATACTATAAAAATTGCAGGATTGTGACATTGATGAAGATTTCGTTGGTATTGCAAAAATTTATAGGACAGTTTTGAAGAGGAAATTTACTAGAAAAAATGGGGGTCATAATCCTCCGGCGGCGTAGCATATCTTTATTGATGAGATTGTAGATGAATTAGTGGGAAAAATAGATTTATGAACTTTTTCATATTCATAACAAGATGAACTAAAAAAGTAATCCAAATAAGATGAATTACCAAAATAGTTTATAATGAGGCATTTCCATCTAATATTTCCCTTTATAACCCAGGCGAAGATCCGCTTTCGGGGGTTAAGGTAG
>CAZPOY010000080.1:0-8236 GCA_964588345.1 uncultured Thermoplasmata archaeon | reverse complement strand
ACCGTGCATCGACGTTTCAAAAGGCGACGAAGTGACCATCATGGAATGCAGACCGCTTTCCAAGACCGTTTCTTACGTTGTAATAGATAAAAAGGAGGTTACGGAATGAAAGGGCTTCCAGGCAAGCAGACCCGAGGCATACCCAAGGGCGCAAGACTCGCTTGCATAGACAACACGGGGGCGAAAATCGTCGAAGTAGTGGAGGTCCCGAAATATCATGGGGTCCACAGGCGTTATCCCTCAGGGGGCATAGGCGACATGCTGGTCGTCAGCGTCAAGAAGGGGACCCCTCAGATGAGGCGTCAGATAATCAATGCCGTAATCGTCAGGCAGAAGAGACCTTTCAGAAGGGCCGATGGCACCATGGTTCAGTTCGAGGACAATGCTGTGGTGATAACCACGCCCACCGGAGAGACCAAGGGTTCCGACATAAAAGGGCCCGTGGCTAGAGAAGCGGCCGAAAGGTGGCCGAGGATTGCCGCAACGGCATCAACGATAATATGAGGGCGATAAAGATGGCAAGCAAATATAAAGGAAAGCAGAGAAAAGCGCATTACAACGCCCCCCATCACAGGAGACAGAAGAAGATGGGCGTTCATCTTTCAGAGGACCTCAGAACCAAGCATGGCAAGAGGAGCATCCCCGTTGTGAAAGGAGACACCGTGGCCATCATGAGGGGAGACGACGACATCAAGGGCCACGTCGGAAAGGTTGACCTGGTCGACAGAAAGCATTACCGGATTTCCATCGACGGCGTAACCATGGCCAAGGCAGACGGAACGGAGGTTGCAAGAAAGATATCTCCGAGCAACGTCGTGATAACGCGATTGAACCTCGATGACCCTAGAAGAAAGACTAGAATATCCACCGAGGAGGAAGAATAATGGCTCAGCACATGAAGAGGATTACGATACCCACAAGCTGGACGATACCGCGCAAAGAATATTATTGGGCGGTTTCACCAAGAGCCGGCCCTCATCCGACACAATTCTGCGTACCATTATTGGTCGTAGTAAGGGACATGCTGGAACTTGCCGACAACTCAAGGGAAGCCAGGATGATAATCGGTTCGGGAAAGGTGCTGGTGGACGGCAAGGCCGTCACCGACAGAAAGTTTCCCGTTGGGCTCATGGACGTCATCGAGATTCCTGAGTTAAAGGACATTTACCGCGTCATGATGGACAAGAGGGGAAAGTGGGTCCTAACCCGCATACCCAAGGAAGAATCGAAGTTCAAACTTACGAAAATAATCGGAAAGACGACGGTCAAGGGCGGCCGGACCCAGTTGAATCTGTTTGACGGAAGAAACGTGCTCCTCAAAGCCGACAGATACAAGGTCGGGGACACCCTCAAGATAGAAGTTCCCAAGCAGAAGGTCGTTTCTCATTACCCGATGCAGAAAGGGTCACTTGCTTTCATAACATCCGGTGCACACATCGGTCAGATTGCCCGGATTGAAGATATTGAGATTACAAGGGACATCACGGACAACACCGTTCGATTCGAAGAAGGATTTTCGACGGTAAAGAGGAACGTCTTTGTCATAGGTGAAAAACATCCCGAGGTCAGCACGCCACAAGAGGTGATTGCTTGAGCAAGATGAGGATGATTCACGTTGAGAAGGCCGTCGTGAACATAGGCGTCGGCGATGCCGGAGAACGGCTCATGAAGGCAAAAGAGGTTCTTAAGATGCTAACCGGAGGTGACCCGGTCGAGACGATTTCAAAGACCACGAACAAGGACCTGGGAATCAGGGAGGGAATGCCCATCGGATGCAAGGTGACCCTCAGGGGCGAATCCGCTACGGAATTCATCAAAAAGGCATTCTGGGTGAATCAGAACAAGATACCCAACTGGTCCTTCGACCCAAACGGAAATTTCTCCTTTGGCATAAGGGATTACACAGATTTCAAAGGCATGAAGTACGACCCTGAAATTGGCATATTCGGAATGGATGTCTGCGTGAGCTTGTCAAGAGCCGGCAAGAGGGTCCAAAAGCGCAACATAAGGCGCGGCAGAATAGCGGAAAAGCACAAGATTACGAAGGAAGAAGGTCAGGCCTACGTCAAGAACTTCTTCAAGGTGGAGGTGTTATCTTGAAGGTCGACATGAAACCCAAGAAGGACTACGGAAGAAAGAAGGGCTGCATACGGTGCGGCAGGAAAAGGGGAATCATACGAAGATACGGCATGCATCTTTGCCGGCAATGCTTCAGAGAGATTGCTCCTGAAATAGGATTCAAGAAATATTCATGAGGTGAGAGCTTGAGACACGACCCATTGAACGACGCAATGTCGACGATAAAAAACGCGGAACTGGCAGGAAAAGGCATCTGCGAAATAGCCCCCACCTCGAAGCTAATAGGCGGTGTTTTAAAAGTCATGGCCGACAGCAATTACATCGAGGGATTCGAATTCATCGAAGACGGGAGGTCAGGCAGATTTACCGTCAAGTTGAAGGGAAATATCAACAACTGTGGCGTCATAAGGCCAAGATTCGCCGTCAAGAGGACGGTGCTGGAGAAATATGAGTCACGCTTCCTGCCGGCCCAGGATTTCGGCGTTCTGATACTAACCACGACGTCGGGAGTAATGTCCCACAGCAAGGCAAAGCAGCTTGGCATAGGTGGGAAACTGCTCGCTTATGTCTATTAGGAGGAATGAGGATGACGATTACCGGACACATGGAAGAAAGGATAGCGGTCCCGGACAAGGTTCAGCCCAAACTCGCGGACCGCGTTCTTGAAGTCAAGGGCCCCAAAGGGCAGATGCAGAGGCATTTCCCTTATCCCAAAATCGACTTGAAAATTGAAGGCAAGGAGATAGTATTGAGTGCCGAAATGCCCCGTAAAAGGGAATCGGCCATGATGGGAACCTACGTGGGGCACATCACCAACATGTTAAAGGGCGTAACCGATGGTTTCACTTATGAGATGAAAATCGTTTACAGCCACTTTCCCATGAAGGTCTCGGTCCAAGGAAAAGAGTTGAAGATAGAGAATTTCCTTGGGGAAGAGGCGCCCAGGTCGGCAAAGATTCTGGGTGATACGAAAGTAAACGTAAAAGGAGACGCCGTGACCCTCGAAGGCCCGAACATCGAAGAAGTGGGGCAGTCGGCGGCGAACATCGAAAAGGCCACCAAAATCGAGAAGGTGGACCTTAGGGTGTTCCAGGACGGCATTTACATTGTAAAGAAGGGGTGAAAGGATGGCTGAAGATTCAAAAGAAGAAGTAAAAATCGTCGAAAAGGCACCTTCGCCTAAGATAAAGCCCGAACTAGAACCATCGACCAAGAGGGCATTTGAACTTAGGAAAGAAAAGAAGGACAAGCAGCCGAAGTTCCGCAGGCAGGAATGGTTCCGCTACAAGCGGCTGGGCACCTCATGGAGAAAGGCCAGGGGCAACCGGAGCAAGGTTCGAAGAGGCAAGGTCTACCGGCCAAAAAAGGTCAAGGTTGGCTTTAGAGGACCCATTGGGGCACGGAACCTGCACCCATCCGGATTCAAGGAAGTTATGATAGCAAACCCATCGCAACTTGACAAGGTTGACCCAAAGAAGGAGGCCGCCAGGATAGTCGGCACCGTGGGAGACCGTAAGAGGGAACTCATAGTAGAAAGGGCCGATGAGATGGGCATAAAGGTTCTCAACAGGGGTGATTACTGATGGACCTGAGTTCTCAAAGGCAGATGGCCGCCAAGATTCTCAAGTGCGGCACTTACAGGGTGTGGATAGACCCGACCAGAATGGAAGACGTCGCCGAATGCATAACAAGAAGCGACATCCGCACCGAGATCAATTCCGGTTCCATCAGGAAAAAGCCCAAGGAGGGCATTTCCCGGGCCCGCAAACATAAGGCCATGGCTCAGAAGCGGAAAGGACGTCGAAAGGGCCAGGGGAGCCGGAAAGGCACCAAGAACGCACGAAGGCCACGGAAGCGGGAATGGATAAGAACCATACGCCCCATAAGGGAACTTCTCAAGCAGTACCGTGAAGATGGCGTCATCGACAGAAGCACTTATCGTCTCTACTACCGTCAGGCCAAAGGTGGCGTTTTCAAGAGCAAGAGCCATCTAAGGACCCAGATGATGATAAGGGGCGACCTCAAGGAGGTGGAAGAATGAGCACCGGACCAAGATACAAGGTACCCTTTAGAAGAAGGAGGGAAGGCGTTACGGACTTCCATCTAAGGAAGAGACTCCTCATGGGTGGAAAGCCACGGTTTGTGGTCAGAAGGTCATTGAACAGAGTAACCGTGCAGGTCGTTCAATATGCCGAAGGCGGCGACAAAATAACCGCTACGGCCTTGTCTTCCGAATTGAAAGATTTTGGCTGGGAGGGCAATTCCAAGAATACGCCGGGTGCATATCTTGCGGGTTATCTTGCAGCCAAGCGGTGCATCAAAGAAGGCACGGAAGAAGCCGTGCTTGACATAGGTCTTAGAAAACCTGTTCCCGGTTCGATCCCCTTTGCTGCGGTGAAAGGCGCCATAGACGCCGGCTTGGACATTCCGGTAAATGACGAAGTGGTACCCACCGAAGAAAGGATACGCGGGGAGCACATGACCGAGGGGACTCCAGACAAATTCGAAAAAGTTATGAAAGCCTTAGAGGAGGCAGAGATATGAACAGAAGAAGAGGGGGAAACAAGAAGAAGCGCCGTCCCCGGACGGATGATTGGGTGCCCAAGACTCGGCTTGGAAAGATGGTCGAGAAAGGCGAAATCACCACCATGGGAGAAGCGCTCCGAACAGGTTACCCCATTCGAGAGCCCGAGATAGCGGACATTCTTCTTCCCGAACTCGACGATGAAGTCCTGGACGTCAACATGGTCCAGAGGATGACCGATTCAGGTCGAAGGGTTAATTTCACCGTGGTATCCGCCGTTGGCAACAGGGACGGTTACGTTGGCGTGGGAAAAGCCCGAGGGAAAGAAGTGGGGCCCACCATCAGAAAATCCATAGATTTTGCCAAGTTGAACATCATAGAGATACGAAGGGGCTGTGGCTCATGGGAATGCGGTTGCGGAGGACATCATTCGTTGCCATTCATGATGCAGGGTAAGTCCAGTTCCGTTGAAGTGAGTTTCAAGCCGGCACCCCGGGGGATATCCTTGGCGGTAGCCGACGTTCCCAAGCAGATAATGGAATTGGCCGGCGTGGAAGATGCATGGGGATTCGCCCGAGGTCATACCCGGACTACCATGAACTATGCCTTTGCTACCTTCAATGCACTGAAAAAAGGTGCGGAAACGCGGGTCACCCCCGAACAGGCCAGGGCAATGAACATCACCTCTGGTGCCATTCAGGTTGATTCAACTTATGAAAGCGTGGAAGAGACCATCAAAGAGGTCCAGGAAGCGGAGAAGGCAGAAGCGGAGGGAGAATCGTGACCTTTGCCATCGTTAGGGTAAGAAGCACTGTCAAAGCAAAACCGGACATCAGAAAGACGCTGGAGATGCTCAAGCTCAACAAAGTGAATCACTGCGTTTTGGTTCCCCAGAACAAGTACTACTTGGGGATGCTAAAGAAGGTCAAGGATTACGTCACATGGGGCGAAGTAAAGCCCGGGACCGTTGAAAAACTCATATTCCGCAAGGGTGGAGAATACGATGAATCCCAGTTGAAGGAGGCATCCAAATTCAAGGACCTGAAGACATTTTCGCAGGCCGTTTCAGCAGGAAAAGCCGAGATAAAGGAACTTCCCGGCGTGGAACGCGTATTCCGCCTTCACCCTCCAATCAAGGGTTACGAAGGCATCAAGCGTTCATACGTCGAAGGAGGCGCCCTGGGGTACCGGGGAGAAGACATCAATAAACTCATCGATAGAATGATACCGGAGGAATTGGAATGACCAGCAGAACGGAGAAATTTCGAGGAAGCAGGACCCACGGTCGCGGCATGAAGGCCGGAAGGGGTGCTGGAAAAAGGGGAGGCAGAGGTAATGCCGGTCTCCACAAGCACAAATACCTGCATACCGTAAAATTCAAGAAGGACCATTTCGGCAGGAAGGGATTCAAGAGGCCCCAGAGCGTCGTATCAGCCAACGAAATCATCAACGTGCGGTGGCTGGTGGAGAACCCTGACATGGCTGACACGAGTTCGGACATGCCTGTTTTCAACCTTCATGAGATGGGCATTGACAAGCTACTAGGCGCGGGCAACATCGATTCGCCGGTAAAAGTAATAGTCGAAAAGGTTTCGGCCAGTGCCAAGAAAAAGATAGAATCCAGCGGGGGAGAGATTATTAACCCCGACACAATGGAAGAGACAACTGAATAAACTGCTCGGTGATACACTTGGAAGGAGATGTGAAAAGAGACCCCAAGATGATAATACCCACCGTTCTGATATACGTAGCCCTAATGGGGCTGCTGTATTGGTGGAAAGAACCGACGATGGCGACTATGGTCGTCGTGGGGTTAGTCCTCGCCCCGCTGGCAGCCCTGCTTTATCTGATGCTGTCCTATGACGAGGAAGGTTCGCGTCTCCACGGGTTGAAGATAGTCACGGAACGGCTTCCCGCCGTTACCAAGCCCGAAGGCCACGTGCATTTTCGTACGAAGATGATATGGGTCTTTGCCATCATGGTATTTTATTTCATGTTGGTGAACGTATTCATATTCGGCCTTGGCGAAACCCAGGACCTTTTTGAGAATTACAGGGCCATCCTCGCCGGTGCTTCAGGTTCGCTAATGCATCTTGGCATAGGCCCCATCGTTACCGGCTCAATCATCATGCAGTTGTTCACCGGAGCCAAAATCATCGACTTGGACCTTGCCAATGAAAAAGACAAGTCGATGTATCAGGGCACCCAGAAACTTCTGGTCATTGTAATGATAGTCGTGGAATCCGTTCCCCAGGTATTCGGATATCTTGCGCCTGAAGTTGGATTCATCAATTTGATGGATGGGTTGTACCCCGGCAACGGAGAGTTGCTGGCAGAGGGGGTCATCGTGCTTCAGCTCGTGTTCGGTTCATATCTCGTGTTCCTCATGGATGAAGTTGTATCCAAATGGGGCATCGGTTCCGGCATTTCGCTTTTCATCGCAGGCGGCGTCGCCGAAGCCACGTTCACGGGGACCCTTAATTGGATGCCCAGCGAATCCACGAAGCATCTTGCCATATCTGGGGCTGGAGATTGCCCCTCGGGAGCATTTCCCAAGACGTGGTATCTTTTCCACAATCTGCCCCTTTCATCTCTTTCGGGAGGAGGGTACGAAAGAATTCTATTGTATGAGCCCAACCCGCTGATAGCGGTGTTTGGCACCGTCATCGTATTCCTCATAGTTGCATACGCAGAATCGACCCGGGTTGAGATACCCCTTTCGCACGACAAAGCCAGAGGAGCAAGAGGCCGATACCCCATAAAGCTGATTTACGCATCAAACATCCCGGTCATTCTCATTGCGGCACTCCTTGCCAACGTGAGCATGTTCACGCTGCTGTTCTGGCAGAATCCGACCATGAGTGAGATACCGCTCATAGGTCACAAGTGGTGGTTGGGCTACTACCCACCCGGCCAGACCCAGCCGACGGCGGGTTTGGCGTGGTACCTCAGTTCCATCAATGGCATAGGTCAATGGCTGTTGCCGCTAATTTCCGACCAGTATGCCGACCCGACCCATGAAAAATACCAGATCGTGTTGCATCTATTCACGTATTTGGGCGTCATGATATTCGGTTCTATACTGTTTGCCAAGTTCTGGATTGAAACCACGAACATGGGCCCCGAGGCCGTGGCCGAACAGATAGGCCAATCAGGCATGCAGGTGCCTGGGTTCAGGAGGGAACCGCGCATTCTAAAGCGCGTTCTTGAAAGGTACATCCCGCCTATCACCATACTTTCAGGCGCCATCGTGGGCGCTCTTGCAGCGGGAGCCGACCTTATTGGAACCGTGGGCAATGCAAGCGGAACCGGCGTATTGCTGGCCGTAGGCATCATGATCCAATTCTATGAGGCCATGGGTAAGGAACAGCTCATGGAGATGCATCCGGCCCTCAGAGGGTTCTTCGGCGGCGGCTGAGCAAGCCGTCACATTTTCTTTTTTTTTTCATTTTTTTACCTTTATCTTCAACTAAATCCTTTTTCTCTTCTATCCCACCATACCTCCCCCGTCCATGCTTGTATTTGCATATACCCGCCCTTACCTAACCATTGATGAATGCGCCTTTGAACGGGCGCTACGGAAAAAAAGAAAATGTTTGCACATTTTTTCTCTTTATTTCCCACCGACCGTCC
>CAZPOY010000079.1:0-8310 GCA_964588345.1 uncultured Thermoplasmata archaeon | reverse complement strand
GTTCGAGTAAAAGGCCTAGCTTTTTATGAGAGCACCTCTAGAATGGGCATATATAGAATGCCCAAAAGCAGAGGTAGCTAAGCCAGGTTCAAGGCGCCGGACTTGAGAGCCCACTGAGGTCAAGCAATCCGGTGGTGCTTTGCACCACGGGAGTTCGAATCTCCCCCTCTGCGCTTTTTTCACTTTGGAAAGTGAAAAATAGACAGAGGGTTGTTCGTGAATTAAAACATAATTCACTTACTCCCCCTCTGCGTAAAGTTTGAAGTTGTAGATTGTGAAAATATCAGAGGCATGTTCGAATTTACGCTGTAAATTCTCGCTCCCCCTCTGCGCGAATTTTGGTTATTGTAGAATATGAAAATAGCATGGGATAACAATACAGTTAAATCTCACCCTTGCATGACCCATCCTGGAGAGAGAACGCATGAAATACAAGATAGCTCTCATTGGATGCGGAGTCGTAGGAACCGGCTTTCTAGAAATACTGAACAAGAAGAAAAAACTTCTAAAGGAAAAATTCGATTTCGAAGCGGAACTCGTGGCGGTTTCGGACATGATAAAAGGGTCCGTCATTGATTCGAAAGGCATCGACATCGGGGCATTCCTGAAACATCTCGATGAAAAAAAATCGATAAATGAGTTTTCCGGCCAAGAGAACGGCCTAAACGCCGTGGACACCATCCAGAAAGCTCAAGCTGACATGGTCATGGAAGTCACCTATACGGACATCGAGACCGGCGAACCCGCTTCAACCCACATCAGGGAGGCATTCAAGGCCGGAAGTTGGGTATCTACCACCAATAAGGGACCCGTTACATTATTTGAAAAAGAACTCACGAAAATGGCAGAGGAAAACGGCGTCGGTTGGAGATACGAAGGCGTTGTTCTCAGCGGTACTCCGGTATTCAACCTACTCGATTTTTGCCTTGCGGGCAACGACATCAAGGAGATAAAGGGCATAATGAACGGGACCACCAATTTCATTCTCACGAAAATGGAAGAGGACGCCATGGCATACGACGACGCCTTGAAGCTTGCTCAGGACCTTGGTTATGCCGAAGCGGACCCCACAGCTGACGTTGAGGGCTTCGATGCATTGGCCAAAATCGTCATCATGTCGAATGTTGTCCTTGGCGGTAACATCAAGCCCGATGATGCAGAAAGGGAGGGCATCAGCAAGATAACTCCCCAGGACATCATGAACGCGAAGAAAGAGGGAAAGAGGTACAAGCTCATCGCTTCGGCTAAAAAGGAGAACGGCAAAATCAAGGCATCGGTCAAGCCAATGAAGATTCCACTCACGGACCCGCTGGCAGGCGTTGGAGGGGCGATGAATGCTCTTACGGTGATGACGGACCTTTCTGGGCCGATAACAGTTCAGGGACCCGGGGCGGGCAAGATAGAAACGGGCTATGCCCTACTGATTGACGCATTGGCCATCCATCGGGAAATCTCCTGCAAGAAATGAAGGTGGGATAAATGCCGGGAGGATATCAGAATCGTTTCATACACTTTGACCTAACAACTAAAGAGGTTTCCACGGGGGAACCGGACCCGGAACGGTTAAGAAAGTTCATCGGAGGAAAAGGTCTGGGCCTGTCACTCCTCGCGGAGATGGACTCTTCCCAAAACCCTCTGGACCCGGAAAATCCACTGATTTTTCTCACGGGGCCTTTTACCGGAACGAGCATGCAAACTTCGGGTAGAAGCTGTCTAGTAACACGTTCGCCGCTAACGGGAAATTTCCTCGACAGCCATGCAGGCGGATTCTTCGGCAATCAACTGAAAAAGGCGGGATACGATTACGTGATAATCACGGGGGCTTCCGACAAGCCTGTATATCTACACGTGACTCCCGACGGCGGTTCCATGGAAGATGCTTCGGATTACTGGGGAAAAGGCACCTTCGAAACAGAGAAGCTTCTAAAAAAGAAGCACGAAAAAGCCAAAGTCGCTTCTATTGGGCCTGCCGGTGAAAATAGGGTGAGGTTCGCTTGCGTTACTACTGACTGGACGAGGAATTTCGGAAGGGGCGGAGCCGGTGCCGTGATGGGTTCGAAGATGCTGAAAGCCGTGGTCATCGAAGGGAACGAGGACATTCCTTGCCATGATGAAGAAGAATTCAGAGAACTGACCGTCAAGATGGCTCAGGAACTCCCCGACAATGACAACAGGAACAAGCGGTTCGAACTGGGAACGATGATGTGGATTCGCATGGGCCAGGAGGTGGGACGTTTTCTCCCCACCAAGAATTTCCAGAAGGGGCAGTTTGATGATTATGAGAAGATTACTTCCGAAACCATGAACAAAGAACTCGGATGGGAACATTCTGGGTGCTACAATTGCATAATACGCTGTTCGAAAAAGGCCGAGTGGGAGGGGAAGATGATAGAAGGGCCTGAATACGAAACCACCGCCTACCTCGGCTCGGGCTGCATGATAAGTGACCCAAAGACCATCGCCGAAGCTAATTTCATCTGCAACGACCTTGGCATGGACACCATTTCTGCAGGAGTTACCATCTCTTTTGCCATGGAAGCGGCGGAAAAAGGGGTTCTCGAAGACGACGATATCCCAATAGAATGGGGCTCTGCCGAAACGGTCATCGGGCTTTTGAAAAAGATCGCCCATCGAAAGGGCATTGGAGACCTTCTTGCAGAAGGAACAAGACGCGCCTCCAAGAAACTTGGCCAGGGAACGGACCACTATGCCATCCAGATTGGTGGCATGGAGCTTTCCGGCGTCAATCCCCTCGGCTCTTACTCAATGCTCCTTTCGCTGGCCACTTCCGATTTCGCAAGTCACACCCGGATGTGGTCCGCCTCGGATGAGATGGTGGGAAATTTGAAACTAGATGAAAGTCTTGTGGAATACATTGCTGAAGGGCAAGATGGCGTGAACGTACGCAATTCGATGATTGTTTGCGACTTTTTACCCTATGGGCTTTCGGACATTGCGCCCTATCTACGTGCATTGACGGGTTTTGACGTTGATGAAGAAGAACTCCAGAAGGTCGGAACCCGCATCCACCATCTTGCAAGGCAGTACAACCTGAGGACGGGCAGGACTCACAAAGATGACGTAACCATCCCCGGGCGTTTCCTAAAAGAAGAGAGCATTGCCGGACTGATGGAGGGGAAGAAGATTCCCTTAGATATGTTCAAGGACCACGTCAGCATGTATTACGATTACCGCGGGTGGGACGAAGAAGGACGACCGACGGAGAAAACGCTGAAAGAGTACGGATTGTAAATGCCCGGCACTCGTTCTCAACGTGTTTTCTGACTAATGATGCAGTTCCCTGGCAGCGATGAACGTCTCTCCCTTTTCAGTCAGCGCCCTTGCCGTGTGGTTTAAAGCATCGTGCTTGTCCAGGTAATTTCGGGTAAGCAGCGGCATCATCCCCTTTGCTTCCACTTCTTCCCTGGGAATGAAATATTCGAGAATGTCTGAGGGATGCTCTTCATTCTTCTCCCTCTTCTTTTCCACCTCAATATCTCCGCCTTCGTGCTTTGCGCTGACGTTGGGTACCTTGTCGGCAAGTTCGAGAAGTTCTTCGCGCCTATCGTATGGTTGGACTACGATGCTCTTCCACGTTTCCGTAATGTGATGTTCAAAACGTACGTTTTCGGTGAATCCGAAGGCGGACCGTATCTTGTCGCTGGCGTATATCGTTTCGTTGTTGACCGAGTTGGAGAAGTTGAAGCCGATGAGGGGGGTCGTTCCGTCGTTGCGAGATAGAAGCTTGGCCGTCATGAGCGTCCAAAGGACGGAATACGGATTGTCGTTGCCCATGTAAACGGATATCTTGAACTCGATGTCGACGCCTAGCTTATGCAACATGTAACCCAGCATGACGGTCCCCGGATTTACGTTGAGAACCTGCTTCACCCCGTAATTGGTGTAGTAATAGAGGAACTCGTCTATCCATTTCAAGCCATAATCGTTGGGCTGACCGACGCCTCCGAAATATCCCGTTATCGTTTCGGGACCCCCCAGATGAACGTTTGACCCGTCGGTCCCTTTGGTGTCCAAGGTCTCGCAAACGCTGGAACCGATTATCTTCATGGCGGCCTGCATTGCGGCAAGGTCTCCGTCGGCCTCCTGTTCTTTCATGAACCTCACGCGTATGAACCTTCCAGGCATGAGTTCCTGTCCTTGGATGGCTTTTTCCGTTTCCTTAACAAAGAAATCGAAATACTGGCAGGCGCTAATCTCCAGTGTAACGGCGTTGCACATGTCGAACTTGCAGGCGTCAAGTTGGTCGCCCAGCACATTTCCGCGAAAATCGTCAACGGAGATGAAGGCATCGGTCTCCTTTTGCTTCATGAGCCAGTTTAGCTTCTCCACGTGCTTGGGGTGCTTGCCTTCGAGCTTGGACATGAGGTTTTCTACTTTTCCTGCTTCCCGGCATTTGCGATTTATCTCTTCGACGCCTCCGTATTTTTCGACTATCTGAAGAAGGTCCAGCATCAACGGGTTGTTGGGGTCCGTGATGAAGGAGTTTATGTCGTTCAACCGGGCAGGCGTTATCTGAAAATCATCAAGGGTCATCTATTTCCTCTCCGCTTATTGCTATGTGATAACATGTTTATTCTTAAGAATTTCGATTGCCGGACAAAAGGAGGCCCCGGGAAAATCCCCTCGGCAGATTTTTTATCGTTGAATGCCATTGACTTTTGGAAGTTGGTTTAACATGCATAGATTCACCTCAAGCGCAAATCGATTGTCGGGGCAGGCCGCATTCAAGGTGCTTGCCAAAGCGAAGGCCATGGAAGCAAAAGGCAGGGAAATTCTCCATTTCGAAATCGGGGAACCCGACGTTCTCTCACCCCCCCACGTGGTCAATGCTGCTAAAAAGGCTCTGGACGACGGATTCACCCAATATGTCCCTTCACAGGGAATTCCTGACCTTCGGGAAGCAATATGCGACGAAGTAGAAAAAACACGGGGCTTTCGTCCCACCAGAGACCAGGTCCTTGTCATGCCCGGGGCGAACCCTGGGATATATTATTCCGTTGCCTGCCTGGTGGAGCAATCTCAGAACATCGTCTTGCAAGACCCTGGCTTCATGACATATTATGCCGTTGTGGATTATACGGGGATAGGTGCCAACAAGGTCAGAGTTCTTGAAGAAAACAATTTTCGCATGGACCCGGACGACGTGAGAAAGGCCATTGACGACAAGACGCGGCTCATTTTGATGAATAGCCCACAGAATCCCACTGGGTCGGTGATGACCAAGCAGGAAATCGCAGAAATGGCCGAGATTGCAGAGGAGAATAACGTTTATCTGGTCACGGATGAAATCTACAGCAAGCTCACTTACGATTACCCTCATTACACACCTTCCATACGAGACGAATGCAAGGAAAGAACGATTCTTCTTGACGGTTTCTCAAAATCATACTCCATGACCGGCTGGCGGATAGGTTTTCTCGTGGGACCCGAGCCCGTCGTTGAAAAGATGACGCTGGCCCTCCAGACCATTGATTCCTGCACCACGTCTTTTGTCCAGAAGGCGGCAAAGGCAGCCATCACCGGTCCCCAGGACCAGGTAAAAAGGATGAGAGACGATTACAAGAAGAGAAGAGACGTCATAATCAAAGGGCTGAACGAGGTGGACCACATCTCCTGCGTGATGCCTCAAGGAGCTTTTTATGCCTTCCCGAACATCAAGAAAACGGGTATGACAAGCATGGAATTTGCCAACTACATGCTGGAGGAGATGGGGATTGCCGTACTGCCCGGAACGGGCTTTGGACCTGGCGGAGAAGGGTTCATAAGATTCTCTTATGCAACAGACATGGACACCATCAAAAATGCCATCGACATCATGAAGGAGCACATGGCGAATTTCAAGCCGGAATGATGTCTTCGGGCCTCTGCTTCTTTTTCAATCCATTGACGTAATAAATGGCCCATATGAAGGCAAAGGCGCTTCCCATGAGATTCCCTAGGACGATGCCAGCCCATACTCCCGGAAGTCCGAAACCGAGCACGTGCCCGGTAATGTATGCCACAGGCGGAGCCATTATCAGCGTCCGGAAGATTGTCGTGATGAGAGAGTAAAAGCCCTTTCCCGTCCCCTGGAACATGGCTCCCGAGAGCATCCCAAAAGCGGCCCCGGGATAGAATAGGCAAATCATCATAAGGAAACTGGTTAGGGGGTCCGTAAGGACAACTGAATCACCCGTGTTTGTGAAGAAAACGCTTATGGGTCTGGCAAAAGCGAAAGTAAAAACCGCAATTACCACCTCAATGGCCAATCCGATTTTTATTGCATACATGAACGACGTTTCCAGCTTGTCAATCCTTCGGGAACCGAAGGCTGCCCCGGTCACGGGGGTTACGCCTGCGGCTATGCCCATCAAGGGCATCACGGCCAGTGTGACTATCCTCCAACCGGTCTGGAATACGGCCACGCCCATCTCTCCGCCGATGAATACGATGATGACGTTGAGTATTAGCATGTTCAGGGACATGGAAAGCTGGGTAACGGAAGCAGGAAGGCCGACGCGGAATATGTCCTTAAGAATATCCTTTTTGAAGGAAAAGCCCTTGAAATGAAAATCCACGTAGGAAACCTTCTTTATGAAAAGCCAATAGAACATCATTGCCCCGGAGACTGCCAGCGACAAGGAGGTGGCAAGAGCGGCCCCCAGTACCTCCAATTTAAATGTGAATATGAACAAGGGGTCCAGGATTATGTTGAGGACGGAACCGATGAGCATGGCGTACATGGCCCTTTTGGAATCACCCTCGCTCCTGAGTATCGCATTGGAAACATTGGCGAAAAATATGATCAGTATGCTAGAAAAGAGAACGTAAGCGTAATCCAGGGTGTAATCCAAGGCGTTTTCCGCACCCATGGCCATGAATATCTGCTTTGAAAAAATTAGGAAGGGAACGGTAAGAACGACCCCTGAGATTAACATTATGACGATGGTGTGGGCTGCCACGGAATCTGCCCCCTTCTTGTCTCCAGCACCAATGCGTCTTGAAATCGCCGAGCCCCCTCCAATTCCGATTCCGGTAGATACCGCCATGGCGAAGAAAAAGAAGGGGAAGAAGAAACCGACGGCGGCCAATGCTTCGGGTCCGACCCGGGCAACCCAGAAAGCATCGGCCAGGTTATATATGGTCTGCATCGACATTGCGACGACCAAGGGGAGAGATATCTTCAGAATGGCTTTTTTCGGGTCTCCCAAGAGCGTATCCACCGAATTTGTGGCTGGTCCTTCCTTTTTGCCTACCATGAATAACCCAAAATTGGAGGTGCCAGAATGGCAACCGATGCCAAAACGCGTTCTTAAATAAGGATTGTCATTGGATTGGCAGTTTCACCCTACCCTGTACGTGCCATTGATATGTGTGATGAAGATAACATGACCGTGAAACAGGGAAACGAAAGTGAACTTCACGTGGAATTGGTCCGGCAGTCAGCGAAAAAAATACTGGAAAAAGAGGATGTCCTTTCTCTATACATGCGGTTCCATCAGGAAGAGAAGATAGACTTCCAGATAAAGATGAACGGAGCACCCAGTTCTCCGAGCTTGTTCAAGAAGAATTTTACGTTTTACCCGGACATCGTAGCAGATTTTGTCGACCGTACAAATGGCAAAAAGAAGGCGGGATGGTTCGACAAGGACGGTGCCAAAGGATATCCCACGAGAACATATATCGTAGAATGCGAAACGAATCCCAGGGTGATTCTCCGGAACACGTTGAAATGCGAGGCCTTGAAGTTGTTCAAGCAAGAAAGGGATTACACTGTAAAGGGTGGTGCCCAACGATTTACGCTGGTCCTTGCGTGCCTTGAGAATAAAATACCTGAGGAAATCGACCCCTTTGACGTTGCCTGGGGTTTTTGAATCCTCATTCCCATGTCATCTCATATAGGCAATAAGGTGCTCCTTCCAACTGGCATTGCTTTTTTTCGACCTTCCCCTTGGTATGGGTAACTTCCAAGAGGCCTTCGAGGGCACCTTTCCAGGCAACGCAAGCGTAAGGATGAACGGCCAGGTCCTTCATCTTTATCATGGCAGAATTCTCGTGAATTTCCGTGGATACTTTTCCGTAATTAAAAGCGTCCTTCAACTGGTGGGGCGTTCTTTTTAACATCATCTGAATGGAGGCGAATCGGACCATGTATGAGAGTATTCCCAGGTCTTTGATGGTGTAGCTGCCTGCATCCTCTACATATTCTTCTCCTTTGGTCTTGGCAATCCATTCAAGTATGGTCGTGTTGACCTTTTCGGGATACCATTCCCCATCCTTGAAATCCGATAGCTCAAACCCCGTGTATTC
>CAZPOY010000078.1:0-8559 GCA_964588345.1 uncultured Thermoplasmata archaeon | reverse complement strand
TCCTTTCACCAGTTCTCCCCCTACGGCCTGAAGAAATTCCATCTGAGGAGGGATGGTGACGGCTACCTTGTAGGGGTAATCCGGTTCCTTCTCAACATTAAAGCACCCCGAAAGGGAGGACGCAAGGACCAGGAGCAAGGCCATGGTCAAAACCCGGGTCAATTTTTTCATGCGTGTTAACTACGAAAGGCTATTTAATAAGATTTTGCTCCAAATTAATAATTTAGAAAAAGGAGTTATTATGAATCATGCAGGCGTTCCGAAAAAAATTAATAATCCATTGTTCTGGAATATTCATGACCGCGCCGGGGGAACTGGAATTTCTGAAGGCCTTTTTCCAGGACAAGCAATACGATTCGAGAGACGTTTACAAGACCCTTTATCAACGCACTTACGGTCCGGCGCACATCCTGCGGGACATCGAAACTTCAAAAAGGTACCTTGAAGACGAATTGAATCGAATCAAAGCGGAGGAGGAGGTCGAAATGCTGGAAACAATCTCTGCTGACGGGTCGGTTGCCCGCTTGAATCTGCAAAGGGCGAAATACGAAGGGATGGATTCGGACCGCATCATGAAAATCGTGGTAAGGAGCGCCGGAATATTTCCCGTGAAAAACGATTTCCTGTCTGTTTGGAACGATATGCTGAAGTGGATGGAAGAGGACGAACATACCCATCAATTGACCCATTTGGCAAAAAGCGATGACCCCCCTCCCGTGCACCATTCGGAAAGATACAGGAAGGCGCATAAGCCCCATTACCGCGTTGTCCTGATTAAAGAATTCCGTATTTAGGGTTGAAAGCCAAAATGTAAATAGCCCCTATCATTCACCGTCAATTGATGGTAACGGCTGCAGTGTTCGACATCGACGGCACCATGTTAAAGCCTTCTTCTGGCCTACTGTATGTCATTCACCTCCGTCGTAAAAAGGAGATCAATGTCATTCAGATACTACGCATTACCCTCTGGCAGCTTCTCCATACCTTCGGCTTGATTAACATAGAAAAGGTGGCCCAGGTCGCGGCATATCCATATAAGGACACCAAGGAGAAAGAGATGATTGAGGCCACAAGGGAGTGGTTCAGGAAGGACGTCATCAAGCACATCCGTCCCAAAGCGGTCAAGCGGTTCAAGAAGCACAGGAAGAGTGGCCATGCTTTATTCATCGTGACGGGTGCGTCACCATATCTGGCCCAACCCTTTGCAGAATATTTTGGCATAAAGAAACGCTTCATATCCACAAAACTTGAGGTAATCGACGGGCTTTTTTCGGGAAAGATGACCCGCATCGTATATGGCAAGGAAAAAGGGAAAGCGCTTGATGAGCTTACGAAAAAGTACGGCCTGGACCTAGAAAACACCTATGCGTACGCAGATTCCATCTCAGACAAACCACTTCTGGACAAAGTTGGAAAACCCGTTGCCGTGAATCCCGACCCTCTTTTGCTACTTACGGCTCTTTTCAAGGGATGGCGCATCGAGTGGTGGTGACATGGCTGGCTACTGGGACCTATTGATAGCAGGGATTTGGACCCTGGGACTGATTTTTTCAAGTAGGGCAATGGATTGGCTGGGAGGTCAAACCTACGGCAGAGCTTATTGGTTCATCGTATCTCCAGGCGTGATTCTCCACGAAACTTCCCACTGGCTCGCGTGCAAAATAACATTCACAAAGGTCAAGGAAGTTAAGCTCATGGGGAGGGAAGGTGGGCACGTGACCCACGAAAAACGCAATCCCATTGTAAATTTCATCATAGGGACGGCTCCTTTCCTTGGAGGCGCGTTATTCCTTTTCCTGCTGGCATGGCTTCTCCTCCCCGGAGGACTTAGAAGCGCCAACCTTTCGGGTGGGCTTTGGACCACGGTTAAAAGCATGCTTCTAGCATTCAAGATTTCATTCATCGACCACAGCGGATACCGTAAAATCGGCTTCTATCTCTTCTGCTATCTCGCATTCACCATCTCTGCCACTCTTTCTCCTTCGGGACAGGACATGAAGAACGCCTTTGTAGGCATGGTGATTTTCCTGGCGGTGCTTTTCATACTGGTTTTCATTCAATCCCAGGGATATCTCCCCTTCTGGACCGGCACGCCCGTGATGGACTTTTCCCTCGAAGTATATCTTTCCGCCGTAGGCCTTGGATTCACGGGAACGTTCCTGGGCTTGTTGTTCACTCTTCCGATATATCTGGTCAAGCGCGCCATTTACTGAAGGTGAAAAACACCATCAACCTTTTATATGACATATCTATAGGACGCAATCCCTTCGGGGACCACGACCAAACGATTTGGGCTCTGGCATGACCATCCCCAACTCGAACCGCTGACGCCAAGGCTCGTTTTATGCGGTTTGGAATCGTTACGGTACTGGGAGAAAACCCCCCGAGGAACCAGCCTTAACCTCAATAGGAGGCGAAGCCAATGGGCAAACCAAGTCGTCCGAAGAAAGGATCAATGGGGTTCGGCCCCAGAAAAAGAGTCAAACGCATTTCCCCACGTTTTTCATCGTGGCCTGAGCTTGCGGAAGGTCCCAAGATAATGGGATTCGCAGGTTACAAGGCGGGCATGACCCACATCATCATGACCGACTACAGGCAGAAGAGCACCACGGCCAACCAGGAGATACAGGTGCCCGTCACGGTACTTGAAGTACCCCCCATGAAGGTAGTGGGAATCAGATATTACACCAACTCGCCCTATGGGCTAAAAGTTCTAGGAGAAGATTGGAAAAACGTGAAGGACAAGAACCTCATGCGGAGGATTCCAAAGCACAGCGAAACCGTCATGGACCAGGAAAAGACGGATGCCATTGACGAAGTTCGTTTGATTGCTTATTCGCAACCGCATCTTGTGAAAGGCATTCCCAAGAAAGTTCCCGAACTCATGGAACTCCCCATAGGCGGAAATGACCTTGACGCGAACATCAAATTCGCCAAAGAGCAAATGGGCAAAACCATCACGTTCAAGGATTTCAGCGACGAAGGCAACTGGATAGACGTGGCTGCTTTCACAAAAGGAAAGGGTTTTCAGGGCCATGTGAAGCGATGGGGCGTCAAGTTGCTGTCGCACAAGAATAGCAAGCACAGAAGGATGATAGGAAACCTGGGCCCCAAGAGTCAGGGAGGCGGAAAAGATTCCGGTTACGTTCTTCCCACCATAAGGCAGGCGGGACAAATGGGATATCACCAGAGAACCGAATACAACAAACTCGTTCTCAAGGTGGGAGATGATGGAGAGGAAATTATCCCCAAGGGCGGTTTTCTGCATTATGGCGAAGTCAAGAATCCATACGTTTTGATAAAGGGGTCCGTGCCAGGACCTACAAAAAGACTCATCAGGATGCGTCTTCCAATACGGGCCCAGGAAGGTCCCGTGGGAGACCTGGACATCAAACACATTTCACGAGAATCCAAACAGGGGGCCTGAAGATGGCAGAAGGCGACAAGAAGAATAAAGCGAAGAAGGAAACTCCACCGCCACCGTCCAAGAAGGAGACGCCCCCACCGCCAAAGAAAGAGGGGAAGACGCCGCCACCTCCTAAGAAGAAAGCCGCACCTAAGAAGAAGCCCGCCAAAAAGGCCCCGGCTCCCAAAGCCAAGAAGAAGCCCAAGGTCAAGGAACAACAGCTAAAGAGGACCAAGGCGGAAATGCCCACGGGAAAGAAGCTTGCCAAGGTACCGGTTTTCGATGCCAAGGGAAAGAATACGGGGGAAGTGAAACTGCCCGCGGTTTTCGCAACGCCCCTGCGTCTAGACCTGATAAGGAGGGCCGTCCTCACTTATCGCGCAAACAGGAGACAGCCATATTCACCAAGCCCAAAAGCCGGCATGAGACATGCCGTTTCAACCTGGGGCAAGGGTCGTGGCGTTGCCCGTGTCCAACGACTTACTTCGGGAAGCAAGGCAGCAGAATCGCCACCCAACGTAGGCGGAAGAAGGGCTCATCCTCCCAAGACCGAAAAGAAGTGGTCCAGGAAGATGAACCGCAAAGAGAAGAAACTTGCTAGAAATTCCGCTCTTGCAGCGGCATTCGACGTTGAAATGGTCAGGAACCGGGGGCACAAGTTCGATGACGGACTTGCACTGCCCTTGATATTCGATGATTCACTTGAGGGCGTCGAGAAAACGGCTGACCTAAAGGAGCTTTTCGAGAATGTCGGAATCTGGTCCGATGTGGAAAGAGCCAAGGAAGGCAAACACGTGCGTCCAGGCAAGGGCAAGGCAAGGGGAAGGCGCTATAAGACGCCCCGGTCGATTCTAATCGTTGCACAGGACCCGTCCAAGTTAATTCGGTCCGCAGGCAACCTAACTGGCGTGGACGTCATAACGCCCACGCTTCTCAACAGTGAGAACCTAGCACCAGGCGGCGACCCGGGCCGATTAACCGTATTCACCAAGGGATCCATCAAGGAGGTGGGCAAATGGCAGTAGACCCGTATAAGATTCTATATCACCCGTACGTGACGGAAAAATCCTTGAACATGATGTCGGGAACGCCCCAGCAGGACAACACCGATGGCAACCGCCTAGAATTCATCGTAAGGCTCGAAGCCAATAAGACGGAGATTAGGGAGGCATTCGAGGAACTTTTCGAAGCCGAGATTGTCTCGATCAATACGCACATCAGGAAAGATGGGAAGCACGCCATCATCAAGCTCAAGGAAAAAGGCAAAGCCGAAGAGATAGGCATGAGAATAGGAGTGTTCTAAGATGGGAAAACGTATCATTCCACAGCGCCGAGGAAGAGGCGGAAACTACCAATCACCCAGTCACAGGCACAAGGGAGGCGTGAAACATCCGCCGGTTTCGGGAAGAACGGGCGTTGTAAAGGAACTTCTCCACGACCCTGGAAGAAACGCACCGATAATGAAGGTGGAGATAGAAAACGGCGACGTCGTTCACATGCTCGCTCCAGAAGGCATCCATGTGGGTGCTGAAATTCCATTGGGAGTTACCAACAGGGTTGAAAGGGGAGCGCTCATGAAATTAGGATTCGTTCCCGACGGAACCTTTGTATATAATATTGAAGCGAAACCCGGTGATGGAGGCAAGTTCGTCAGGGCCGGAGGAACCCACGCAATGGTGATATCCAAATCAAAGAAGGTCGTCGTACAGCTTCCTTCAGGTGAATTCAAGACGTTCAACCCTCACTGCAGGGCCGTCATAGGTGAGATAGCCGGCGGTGGAGCATCAGAAAAACCCTTTGCAAAAGCAGGCAAGAAGTTCCATCATTGCAAGAGCAAGGCAAGAAGGCATTTCAAAGTCAGCGGCGTTTCGATGAACCCCGTTGACCATCCCCACGGTGGCGGAGGTCACAAGCACGTAGGCGGACCTTCGACGGTATCGAGGAATGCGCCACCTGGCAGGAAGGTAGGACGGCTATCGCCCAAGAAACGTTCAAGAAGAAAGAAAAAGAAGAAGGAGGGCAGGTGATCGAATGGCAAGAAGAAAGAAGACGGGAGGGTCTGCAAAGGCCGCCAGGAGAAAGAGAAGGAAGAAGAAAAGCGCCATTCAAGCCCGGCGCAAGAAGGAATTCCGATATCGGGGGAAGACTTTGGAAGAGCTTCAGGAGATGTCCCTCAATGAGATACTGCCTCTTCTTCCATCCCGTGCTAGAAGGTCTTTTGAAAGGGGCCTCAATTACGAAGAACAGAAATTCATTGACCGACTGATGAACGACGACAAAAAGGTCCTTAAAACCCACCGTCGAAGCGTGGTCATCCTTCCCAATTTCGTTGGCAAGCGCGTGGCCGTATATAACGGAAGGGAATTCAAGGAATTCGAAATTAAACCGGAGATGATAGGGCACTACTTGGGTGAATTCGCCATGACCCGCAATTTCTCGAAGCATTCGGGACCGGGCGTAGGTGCAACCAAGTCGTCCAAGTTCATGCCGTTGAAGTGAGGTGAGCAGATGGTAGGATACACGAATGAAACGGACCCTGACACAACGGCCCGGGCGCTGGGCAAGGAACTTCCCATTTCACCAAAGAAAGCCAGGGAAGTATGTCACTCCCTGAGGGGCATGAACAGCTTTGACGCTCTTGATTTCCTTGACGATGTCATGGAAAAGAAGAAGGCCGTGAAATACGGGCGCTACAACAAAAGGGTGGCACACAAGAAGGGCATCGGACCCGGCGGATATCCCGTCAAGGTCTCGGAAGCCATCTATTCCGTCATCGAACAGGCCCAGGCCAACGCAGAATACAAAGGCCTTGATACGGACTCGCTTAAGATAATCACGATAGCCGCCCACAGGGGCCCCATTACCAAAGGACAAAGGCCCCGGGCACAGGGCAGAAGCACGCCGTTCAATCAGGAGACGGTTCACATTGAGGTAATCCTTGAAGCTAAGGAGGAGTAAAATTGGCGAATGAGCGCAAGATGGTAACAGAGAACATCCGCAGATACCTTTTAACCGAATACGTAAAGGAGGAAACGGCCAGGGCCGGTTTCGGAGGGCTCGACATCCAGAGAACCCCCATGGGCACTCACGTCAAGCTGATAACCGAGAGGCCGGGCATCGTCATCGGACGTCGCGGAAGCGAGATAAAGAAACTCACCCGTGACGTTGAGGACCGATTCCATTTCGACAATCCGCAAATAGAGGTCGAAGAGGTAAGAAATCCGTATCTCAACGCCCAGATAATGGCTGAAAAACTGGCCAATGCCCTGGAAAGGGGTTGGCATTTCAGAAGGGCGGGTCACTCTACCGTCCGCAACATCATCAGGGCTGGAGCCAAGGGCTGTCAGGTGATACTTTCTGGCAAACTAACGGGACAGAGGCATCGAATGGAGAAATTCAAATCGGGCCACATCAAGTTCTGTGGAGAACCGAAGCTCAAATGGATAAAGGAGGGTTTCGCCGTTGCCAAAGTGAAATTGGGCGTCATAGGCGTAAAAGTCCAGATAATGGACCCCAAGGCCAAGCTTCCCGACGACATCGAAGTATTTTCTCCCAAAAAGGAAGAAAAGAAGTCGAAGAAGGACGAAGAGAAAGAGATGGAAGAGGCGGAAAAAGAGGTTTCCACCAAGGACGATAAGGAAGAATCAAAGCCCGAAAAGAAGGACAAGAAATCCAAGAGTAAGTCCAAAGCGCTCAAGAAGGTAAAGAGCAAGGCGAAGAACCTCAAGAAGCAGGGCGTCCAGATAGACGTTCTTGAAGATGATGAGGAGCTTGACCTTGTAAAAGCCATTCCTCCTGAAGCAGACCTTGAAGCGAAGAGGAAGGAGGTAGGCGTTGAGGAAACCGGGGAAGAGGAACCGGAAGACGTTCCCAAGAAGACCGGAACCTCGAAGCCAAAGTCCAAGGCAGAGGAGCCAAAGCCCAAAGCCGAGGAGCCAAAGTCCAAGGCAGAGGAGCCAAAGTCCAAGGCAGAGGAGCCAAAGCCCAAAGCTGAGGAGCAAAAGTCCAAGGCAGAGGAGCCAAAGCCCAAAGCCGAGGAGCCAAAGTCCAAGGCAGAATCTTCCGCCAAAAAGAAGAAAACAAAGGCGCCCGAAGAAACAACGTCTGAAAGTACTGAGGAAGAGGACAGTGAGTCAAAGGAGGAGGAAGAATGAGTTTGCTAAGAACCGCAGACATCAGGTCCATGGACGATGAAGAACTTCAAGAGACTCTAAAGGAGATGAGAAACGACCTCATGCACGAAAAGGGTCAAGCCTCCATGGGCGGAGCACCACCCAATCCTGGTAAAATACGCGCCATGAGGACCAACGTAGCAAGAATACTCACCGTCATGAAGGAGAGGGAGGAAAAGGACTGATGCCCGGAATATGTAACAAATGTGGCTTGCCTGAAGAACTTTGCATGTGCGAAGAGATAGCAAGAGAACAACAAAATATCCGAATATTCATGGACCGTAGAAGATACGGAAAGGTCGTGACGATAATCGACGGCATCGATAAGAGCGACATTGACCTTGACGACCTTGCCAAAAAACTCAAGACCAAATGCGCGGCGGGTGGCACCGTCAAGGACGGCAAGATTGAACTGCAAGGCGACCACAAGAGAAAGGTCAAGAAAGTACTGGACGAAATGGGATTCAACGTGGAGACGGTAGAATGAACAGGAATTCCAAGAATTTGCACAAGCACGAAATAATCGGGCTTGAAGTCAAGGTGACCGGGTCTGACTGTTCCACTTTCAAGGGAATGGTGGGAAAGGTCGTCGATGAGACCTACAAGACGGTCGTCATCGAAACGGAATCGGGAGAGAAGGTCGTGCCCAAAAAAGGCAAGCATTTCTCTTTCACATTAAATGATGAGAATATCAAGATTAGCGGGGACCGGCTTCTGGCCAGGCCCCAAGACAGAACAAAGCTGAGGTGAAACAATGGAATCCAGCGATACCGACAATGGAAAGCACAGGGACCTTGGGGTCGACGTGACCCCTCCTGAAAGGGTATGCGAAGACGACAAGTGCCCTTTCCACGGCTCCTTGAGAGTAAGGGGCATGAAGATAACGGGTACCGTGAAGTCGGCTGACATGCAAAGGACAATCATAGTATCGAAGGAAACCGAGAAGTACGTACCCAAGTACGAAAGGTTGGAAAGGAGGAC
>CAZPOY010000077.1:0-8596 GCA_964588345.1 uncultured Thermoplasmata archaeon | reverse complement strand
AAGCGTTGTGACCGAAAATGTGGCCCCCCAGCAGAGTGCCCTGGCCATCGCAGATGACCTTGGCAAATCCTTCTTTGTGACCTTCAGCTAAACCCTTGCCAAGGGCCCTGTAAAGGAATTTTCCCGTTATAATGTCGTCTCCTTTCTTTTCTGCCTGAGATTCTGTGAGTCCGACGGAGGACACTTCCGGGATGGTGAACGTTGACGAAGGAACGAACCCCCATCTTCTCACTTCATCGCCACCGCCGGCATTGATGCCGGCAACCATGCCCTCAACATGGGCTTCGTGCGCAAGCATTTTGCCACCGATGATGTCCCCAACGGCGTAAATGCCCTTGATGCTGGTTTCGAATCGTTCATCAACGGCGATGAACCGTCTTTTTTCCTTGTCAAGTCCAGGGAAATCGGAGTTGACCTTTCTGCCCACGGCAAGGAGAATTCTCTCTGCCTGCAATGTGTCTCCATTGGAAAGAACGACCTCCTTGGCATCGTCGGAAACATCCTCCACGGTGTTCCCCGTCATCACCTTTATTCCTTGTTTCTTCATGGAACGAGCAAGATGCTTGGATACTTCTTCGTCTTCCAAGGGAAGTACCCGGTCTTCCATCTCAATGAGCGTGACCTTCGTTCCAAACGACGCAAATATGCAGGCGAACTCGGACCCCACGGCACCGGCTCCTACCACGATGAGGGAATCAGGCCTTTTTTCGGCGGCCAATATCTCCTTGCTGGTCCACACGTCCTTTTTGTCGAATACCCCGGGCCTTCCTTCAGTAGTTCCCGTGGCAAGGACAATGGCATCGCCTTGGTAAGTCTCTCCGTTGCACCTAACGTTTTTTTTCTCAACGTCCACCGTTGCTTCGCCCTTGACCACTTCGACCCCGGCCTTTTTAAGGATGAAGGCCACGCCCTTTTCCGTATGGTCCACGACGGTGTTCATCCGTTTCTTCATCTTGCCAAAGTCGAGGTCCAGGGAGGGGTCCAGGCCGTTTAGTTCGAACCGTTCCTTGTCTGCCAGGGCCGATGCGGCTGTGAAAAGGGTCTTGGTCGGTATGCAGCCCCAGATGCCACACGTTCCGCCCAGCCGTTCTTTTTCAAAGAGGATTACTTCTGCGCCTTGTTTTGCGGCCCTTTCGGCAGCGGAATATCCACCTGGGCCTCCGCCTATTACCAGGACTTTTCGGGGCATGATGCCGGAATTGGAATGATGGATAAAAAGGACACGCCTGTTATGTGGAAAGGATGTCATGAATGAATCAACCCAAACCCTATTTTATCCACTTCCCATTCTCCCATCCATGCTATTAGGTGCCCACGAATCGGTGGCAGGCGGCTATCACAAGGCCTTTGAACGCGGTGAAAAGGACGGATGCGAAACCATCCAGATTTTTACCAAGAACGCCAATCGCTGGAAAGGTAGGGAGATGACGGATGCTGACGTTGAGAAATTCAAGAATGCCTGGGAAGAATCTTCCATTGGGCCAGTGATATCCCACGATTCCTACCTCATAAATCTGGCAAGCCCGAAAGATGAATTATGGGAGAAATCGAAGAAAGCCTTTCTCGTGGAGATGGAAAGGGCCGAACGATTGGGGCTAGACTACCTGAATTTCCATCCGGGTTCGCACACCGGGTCCGGCAAGGAAAAAGGTGTGGAAAGGGTCATCGCGGCCCTGGGCGACATATTGGACAAGACCGCCAGTTTCAAGATAGTAATCTTGATTGAGAATACGGCGGGTCACGGCACGTCCATGGGTTCTTCTTTCGAGGAGATAGCTGAAATGCTCGAAGGAGTCGATTCTCCTGAGCGCATTGGTGCATGCTACGATACCTGTCACGGCTTCGCAGCGGGGTATGACATCCGGGACGCGGAAGCATACGAGAAAACCTTTCAAGAATGGGGTGGGACAATCGGCATATCCAATCTAAAGGCATTCCACCTCAACGACAGCAAGAAAGAGCTTGGCAAAAACGTTGACCGCCATGAGCAGATAGGAGAGGGAAAGATTGGAAAGGAGGGTTTCAAGCTTCTTGTGAATGATGAGCGGTTCGAAAAACTTCCAGGTGTGCTGGAAACCCCACCGCTTCCCTCAGGCGACGACTCTTACAAAAAGAACCTGAAGCTTCTAAAGGGCATGAGGGAGGACGACTCATGAAATACCTCATTGTCGGGACGGGTGCCGTTGGGGGTTACTTTGGTGCGGTCATGAAAAAGGGTGGGCTTGACGTAGGATTCATTTCAAGGGGAAAGACGCTTGAAAAACTGAAGACGAATGGCCTTTTGCTCAGGACCGATGACGGAGAAGAGACCATCGCAGTAGATGCTTTTGAGAAGCCGCAAGAGAAATATGACGTTGCCCTGGTGGCCGTGAAAAGTCATCATACGAAAAGCATCATCTCCCTTCTTGAAAAAGGATTGAAGGATGACGGGACGGTCATCACGCTTCAAAACGGCCTGGGCAATGAGGAGAAGCTGGAGGAAGGGCTTCCGGGCAGAAATGTTCTCGCGGGGGTTGCCTACATCGCAGCTGACATGCCCGAACCGGGGGTCGTCGAACAGACCAAGCTGGCAAGTTTCAACTTCGGACCAATGGATGGGACCCTTTCGCCGGAAATGAAAGACCTGGAGGAAGATATGAGGCATTCAGGGGTTGACTGCAAACTCGTTGACGACATGAAGCGTAGGAAGTGGTCAAAATTGGTCTGGAACGCGGCCTTCAATCCGGTTACGGCCATAACGGGACTGGGCACTGGAGAAGCCGCGGAATCGCCAGAGGCGTCACGGGTGGCAAGGGCAGCCATGAATGAAGTGATGGCCGTAGCCAAGGCCGAAGGCATTGACCCGGAAGTGGACGTGGATGAGAGCATCGAGAATACGAAACGCTTCACGGGGACCAGAACGTCCATGCTGCAGGACAAGGAAAAGGGGCGACACATGGAGGTGGAGGCGCTCAATGGAGAACTCATCCGCAAGGCCCAGAAGCACGGCATCGAAGTGCCAGCCAACAGCGTCCTTTACGCCTTGACCACCGCCGAGAACAGGAAACGATTGAGCAAGGCCGACCCAAAGCATATATAAGTCAAAAGCAATACTACCTTCGGTGAGAACATGGCAATCGGTTTTGTATTTATCAGCACCGCACCCGGTAAGGATCACGACGTTTATGAGCAACTCAAGGACATCGACGAGATAAAGGAGTTATTCGCACTTTTTGGCGAATACGATTTTATAGCGAAGATAGAAGCAGCGGACTTCAATGCCTTGGGACAGGTCGTAGTGAACAAGATTAGGAACATCAAGAGCGTCATTGAGACGGAAACCCATACCTGCATAGACCTGTAAGGGATTCCATGGCAGCCGGTGTGACAATCTGGCAAGGCGTCCAGATATTCGCCGTCGTTTTCACGATGGTCTTCTCGATGGTCATTTTCATTGAGGGTGCTTTCTCTGCATATTTCGGACGTGGCAAGAGTCGGACCCTAGGCATCGTTCTTGTCCTTCTCGCAGTGGCCATCAGTGGGGGTTTCTTTCTCCTTGCCGGACCCATCGGGTCATTTAGCATGCCCCTATTGGAAATAGCGGTAAAGGGCATCCTCTACATAGCGTCGGGCCTCGTGGCAGCGTTCATCGCGCTTTCCATATTCCTTTTCATGATAGTAAGAACCTGAGGTGTGTTTCAATGAGCAAAGTTTTCGTAATAATGGGCAGCAAATCCGACATGGAGATAGCAAAGAGAGCAGAACAAGTGCTGGACCAGTATGGGGTTGAATACGAAACCCACGTCGCTTCAGCCCACAGGAATCCTGAAAGGGTCAAGGCACTTGCAAAAAGTAGCGACCCAGACGTTTTCATTGCCATAGCGGGCCTTTCAGCGGCCCTTCCCGGCGTCATCGCTTCGCATACCAAAAAACCGGTAATCGGGGTGCCCGTGTCGGGCAAAGTGAACCTGGATTCCATCCTTTCCATAGTTCAGATGCCCAAGGGCGTTCCCGTGGGTGCCGTAGGGCTTGACCGAGGGGACAACGGAGCCCTTCTGGCGTTGCGAATTCTTGCCCTTAAAGACGAAGCCATTGGAATGAAGCTTGAAGAGGGTGTCTGAGATTGTTCGACGTTGACGAGTTCATCAAAAACGCCGTTGAAGAGATACGAAACGCCATTGATGGCAAGGCGATAATCGCATGTTCGGGTGGTGTGGACAGCGTTACGGCCTCACTACTGGCAAGCGAAGCCATCGGCGAAGACCTTCTTGCCATCTACATAAACACCGGCTTCATGCGCAAGAACGAATCCGAATACGTGGACGGCCTGCTCACCAGAACGGGGGTCAATCACAAGATAATCGATGCTTCGGACCGATTCTTCAAGAATCTTGAGGGCGTCATTGAACCGGAAGAGAAGAGAAAGGTCATCGGCAGGACCTTCATTGAAGAATTCGACAAGCAAGCGGAACTGTGGGGTGCCAAATACCTCATACAGGGAACCATCGCCCCGGACTGGATTGAATCGGGAGGGGAACTCCGGGACACCATAAAATCGCATCACAACGTAGGGGGACTTCCCGAAAAGATGGGGCTTAAACTCGTGGAACCCCTGCGCGACCTCTATAAAGATGAAGTTCGACAGGTGGCCCGGAAACTCGGAGCGGAAGTAGCCGAAAGGCAACCATTTCCCGGACCCGGCCTTGCCATCAGGATAATGGGAGAGCCCACGCCCGAGGCGGCGGAAATTGTCCGGGAAGCATGCCACATCGTCGAGACCGAATTGGAAAAGGCCGCAGAAGAGGGGAAAATGGAACTCCCCTGGCAGTATTTTGCCGTACTTCTTCCAGTGAAAACGGTAGGCGTCCACGGAGATGTTCGCGCCTATGGATACACCGTTGCCGTAAGGGCCGTTCAGTCCATTGACGGAATGACGGCGGCATATTCGCCCATCCCCCATGAAGTTCTCGAAAAGATATCGATAAGGATCACCAACACGATGAATAAAAAGGTGAACCGGGTGGTGTATGACGTTACCCACAAACCTCCAGGCACCATCGAATGGGAGTGAGCGGTTGAAGGCGACCATAGAAACGGATTTTTTCACAGATGAAATGAACCTTCCTGACGATTCACTCGTTGAACGACTGGTCCCCGAATTCAAGGCCCGACCATTGGACCCATCGAGCTTGCATGAAAATCTCCAGTCTAACTGCCATGGTGATGGCCTTGGGGATTTTCTTCAAGGAAGGGACAGGATTCTGATAATCACCAACGACGGTCAGAGGCCAACGCCCACGGCCCGAGTTCTAGAAACCTTACATCCTCATCTAAAGGACAAGGAGGTCCGGGTGATGGTGGCCACGGGAACCCACAGGGAACCCACCCAAGACGAGCTCAAGCGCATATTCGGAGACCTGCGACCGCACCTTTTTGCAAAAACGACAATTCACAAAGCCAGAGAATCCCACTTCACCTATTACGGCAAGACCAGTCGGGGGACCCCCGTACGATTCAACAAGATGCTCGGTTGGGCCGACGGCGTCATCCCCATAGGTTCGGTGGAACCCCACTATTTTGCCGGGCTCACTGGAGGTCGCAAGTCATTTCTTCCTGGAATATCCGCGTATGAAACCGTTGAGGCGAATCACGAATTTGCGTTGGAACCCGAAGCAGCCACGTTCCGGCTCAAGGGCAATCCCGTTCACGAAGACATGGTGGAGGCAGCGGAATTTTTGGATGCCGACGGAATATGGTCCGTTCAGACCGTCGTTGACCCAAAGGGGCGTCCTTGCTTTGCATCCGCCGGTCATCTTTTTGGTTCCTTCGAACAGGCAGCAAAAATAGCCATGAAAAATTACGGAATACCCATCAAGCACCGTTATGATGTGGTTGTTGCTATCGTGAATCCACCACTGAGTCATACGCTGTATCAGGCGCAAAAGGGGCTCGAAAACGCATCCCTGGCCGTCCGAAAGGGGGGCAGAATCATATGGGTGGCCGACTGCAAGGACGGCATCGGAAAGGAGCGCTTCTTCAATCTTCTCAAAGAAGGCGGGTCCCCTGAAGGGACCTTCAAGCTCATCCGCAAGGGCTACAAGCTCGGGTACCAGAAAGCGGCCAAGATAGCCCAGCATTCCCAGGAAGCGAAAATCCACATTCTTTCGTCGCTTTCCGACAAACAGGTCCGAACGGTTTTTGCCAAACCGGTGAAGAAGCTGGACCAAGCGCTTAGCGGTTTGGAGGACCCCCAAAATGTTCTTGTGATGCCCGATGCTCCGCTTGCCGTACCGCTTCTTGGAAGATGAAAGCATTCGATAAAGTGGCATTCAGTCAAACGTTTCCACATTAATGCACGTTCTTTTTTCTCACGATTCATCGCCCATGCCCGTAGTTACGATGAAGTCCCCCTTTTCCCAGTCAGCGTGCCTGGGACATATCGGCTCTTTCAATTTTTCATCCAGAAAAAACGCCCTCGCCCCGCAAACGTGGCAACGCTCTTCAAAGGGAAACAGAAAAAAATTGACGAACCGACGGTCATACTTTGCCGAAATGAATTCCCACGGTGTTCTTCGGTATTCCTTCATGACGAGGATGGCACCGACAACAACGAGAACCGCACCAATCGGATTTATCAGGCCGTATATGGCAAAGTCCGAAAGGAAGCTTGTCGATGAGAAATAAACGTCGGATGCGGGCCAGAAAAAAGGCATGCCCCAATTAGTTCCAAAAAAATCACCGGCCAAATGGGAAGCCGATGCCAGGAGAAATGCCCCAAAAGCCCTCCAACGCTCCTGGGCAAAGATGGCTGCGACGATGCTGATGGCAAGGCAGAACGCAATGGAATGAAAGAATTCGTGGTGAAAGGAATCAAAGAGGGACTGGTCAATGACCCATCCAAGAGCATCCAGGTCCGGTGCCATGGCTACAAAAACGGCGAGAAAACGGTCCCTCTTCTCCAATAGGGTCCCATGGGCTATGAGCCAGCCGAACAAGAGGTGGGTCAGAGCGTACATTCACTCGGGTTTCACGTGAAGGCAGTCGCCGGCCAGAACGGTCCTTTCACCCTCATCGGTCTCAACGATGAGGCCGCCTTGGGGCCCCACCCCTTTTGCTTCGCCCCTGACAAATCCCGTCGGGGTCGAAACGCTTACTCGGCGTCCCAGGGTTGAGCAGTTTTCGGCGTAGCGTTCTTTCATTTTTTCAAGATTTTCATCGAATCCTCGGAACAAGGCCTTCACGCTATCCATGAATTCATCAGCCAAATCCTGAACCGATTGTTCCTTTCCCGTAACGGCGGCGACGCTGGTGGAACCTTCGACGGGAGGGTCGTTATTCACGTTTATGCCGGTTCCCACGACGACCTTTCTGACCTTTTCACCTCTCAGGTCTGCGTGAGAAAGAATGCCTCCTATCTTCAACCCGTTGACCATGAGGTCGTTGGGCCACTTTAGGGAAACATCGACCCCCGTTTTTTTGAGAACGTCCAAGGCGCACAATCCTGTAAAGAGGGGAATCCATCCCAGATTCTCCGGCGCTTTCATGTCGGAAATGCAATAGGAGAGGTACAATCCCCCTTTGGGGGAGGACCATTCCCTGTCCAGACGCCCCTTCCCCTTCTTCTGTTCGTCCGCCATGGCAAAGATGGGACAGTCGCCGTCATAGTGGTCCAGAAAATCATTGGTCGAATTAACCGACTGAAGATGCACGAATTCCCACTTACGACTTTTTTTCATGTATAATGGATAATGCGTTCTTCACTTTTTTAATTGTCCCCGATGTTATTATCGTCTTGACGGCCAATCCCGACCCGCCGGCCCGTTTAAGAATCTTTTCGATGACCGTTCTGTTCTTGTTGGAACAGAGTACAATCCCCTTCCCGTCTTCATAATATGTGAGCCAGGGCGAAACGTCATCCTTGCCCGTAGCTATGTTCAGTAGATGAATTAGCTTGGACCGGTTTATGGACGGGTCTGATACAACGAATCCAACGTATCGCTTTCTTTCACCTTTTCCAGGCCGGGAGTCCCTTTTCCTTCGGTTCAATGGACGTCTTCTATCTCCCCGGAGGAGCCACTTTTGGAGTCGAACCCGGTAATCTGAGGCGATTTGACGCCGGTTATGACTAGAAGCACCTTGAGATATCCGCTAAGTTCTTCATCCACGGAACAACCCCATATTATCCTTGCATTGGGGTTTATCTTCTCACCGACGAGTTCCACGGCTTTTTGCGCTTCGGAGATGGTCATGTCCGGGCCTCCCACTACCCTTACTAGGGCACCATGTGACTCACTCAGGTCGATGTCTCCCAATAACGGTGAATTGATGGCCTGGCTGATGGCCTCTTCGACTCGGTCCCTTTCTTTTTCCGAAGAACCTATGCCCACCATTGCGACACCTCCGCCTTTCATGATGGTCATCAAGTCGTTAAAATCGATGTTGACTAGTCCCGGCTTGGTAACAATCTCCGTCATGCCCTTAATGGACTCCATGAGAAGTCCGTCGGCCACCTTGAAAGCGGCGTTGAGGGGAAGGCGTGGCACCAGTTCCAGAAGCTTGTCGTTGGCTATGAGCACGGTAGGATCAGTATGGTGTCGGAGTTTTCTCACCCCTATAA
>CAZPOY010000076.1:0-8623 GCA_964588345.1 uncultured Thermoplasmata archaeon | reverse complement strand
ATTGAAACCTTTTTCTACCCCCCGCATTCTTACACCAATGTCGATGAGCACGAACAAGATGGCCAAGGGAACGCTTTGGCTGATGATGGGGCAACTGGCCTTTCTGTTAGCAGGATACATCATCCATTTCGGCCTGGCGCGACTGGTGACCGAAGCGAAGTACGGCATTTTCGGTGTCATTTTATCGCTTCTTGCCGTGACGCAGGTCCTTTTGCAAAGGGGCATCCCTCAAGGCATTGCCAAATTCACCTCAGAAGGACGCAATCTCGATTCCATAAAAAGGGAAGGACTAAAAGCGCAGAGCGGCGTTTCACTTTTCATCTTTATTGTCTATTTCTTTACCGCGCCCTTCATTGCAAAATTCTTCGGCGATACGAGCATGACGCCCTACTTGCAATTGTCCGCTCTCATAATCCCGATCCGAGCCATCTACAATCTTAACCTGCACATATTGGACGGGGTGGGCGAATACAAAAAGGACGCCATGGCCAAGATTGTCTATAATGTCCTAAGAGTCGTTCTTGTATTCGTTCTGGTGATTCTAGGATACGGTCTTTTTGGCGTATTGATTGGATACATCCTTGCTTCCGCCTTGGTCCTGATTCTCAGCTATTACTACGTAAACCAGTTGGAAAACGAGGGAAAGAGGGACATTCGATGGACGGAGATTCTCATCTTCTCCCTGCCCATCATCGGTTTTTCCATACTATTCATGGTTACCCTGAATCTTGACCTGTGGATGGTCAAAGCACTTCTGCCTGAAGGGTATTATGCAGGATACTACACATCCGTCTGGACCCTTTCGAGGATTCCATACTACGTAATCATCGCACTCTCTTTCACGATTCTTCCTTCGATATCCAAGGCCGTTGCCCTTGCGGACATGGAAAGGGCCAAAAGCTACATCCTGAATTCCATGAGATACATCGTCATCCTTCTTCTTCCCATAGCGGTTCTAGTGGCGGCAAAAGCACCTGAGATTCTGGGAACGTTATATCCTTCAAGTTATGCCGTAGGAGGAAGTGCGCTGAGGATACTGATTTTCGGGCTTTCCTTCCTCTCGGCATTCTACATCCTAAACATGGCAATCATAGGCGGAGGCAATCCCAAAATCTCCTTTTTCATTATTTTCTTCATGGTTCCCATTGATGCATTTCTCAATTACAATCTAGTTCCTAGATTCGACTTGGTGGGAGCAGCGGTTTCAACGTCTATTACAGCACTACTAGGTTTGACGGTCACCGCCCTCTACGTAAGAATGAGATTCGGCGCTCTGATGGCTCCAATTTCATTCATCAGGATCGTCTTTGCGTGTTCTTTGATTTTTGCCATCGCCTTCTTCATTCCAGTCGATGGCTTGCTAGCCATCGCCTTGGTCGGCGTGCTTTACTTTGCCACCTTCGGATTGCTGTATTTGATGAGAGAATTCAAAGAAGAAGACAAGATGCTAGTAAGAAGCATTTTCAAGAAATTCCTAGGAAAAAAGCAGTAATCATTTCATCTTGTAACCAAAATTTCTCGCACTTTTGCGGGTCCATAGGTCAATCCAGAATTTTTCAAGGGGAGAAATCTCTTTCTTCCAATTGTTCATCCGGGTTTTGTCGAAACCCTTTTCATTGCTTGAAAGACCGTAAGACGATTGAACGACCGGAGGGACCGATGATTGGTCGAAAGAAGCGATATCGAGGAAGGTGCTGAGCTTTTTCAACGTCTTTTCGGGATTCATTACGGTAGATTCGTATCTCATGAGAATTACGTTTTCTCGGGCCTCGAATTCTTTATACGCTTTATACGAAGACCTGAAGGAATGTATTGAAAAATTAATGAGCATGAAATCAATGAGGAAATTTGACTTCCCGAATATGCCCATTTTCTTCTTGGCCGTATTCCGGTTTCTCTTTTTTCTTTTGTTTGAAATTGCTATCGCTCTTGGGTCTCGAACCAGATATAGTATCTTGCAATCGGGAAACCAATCGAGCAGATAAGGCAATTTTGAAAAATGAACGGGAAATTTCGCACCGGGAATCTTCTTGTTGTTGGATGCAGCGTGTTCCTCCAAGAATATCTTCAACAAACTTCTTGGGGATTTGTCCGATTGGGCAATCCGTTTTTTCAACTTTTCCCTGTCGATTTGAAAAAATTCCCTTTGGGAAATGCCTATCTCATCTGTATTTTTTCCCGCCATCCCCATCCAGATTCTCCCTCGGAATTTGTCGGTGAACATGTATTCCATGAGTTTCTCAAGATTTTCCTCTTTTTCCAAGTCGCCAATTTCTTCTTCCAGAACGTCAAGAAAATCCCTGTGAACCGGCGTCCAGAAATGCATTTCAGGAGAGATGTTCACGTCGGGATGTTGGTTCAGGATGTTCATGTATATTTTCGAACCCGTCCTTCCCACGCCAATGATGAATATCGGGTCTCTCATTCCTGCACCACTCATTTTCTCATGCTGGGCTTGCCCAGGCCGATGTAATATGCCCCTTCGACCCATTCGAAGATGTTCTTGGTATCAACGACAACAATGTCATTCTTTTTGGACATTTCATTCCAATTGATGACCTTGAACTCGTCGTGGTCAACCAGAAACATTGCGCAATCGGCTTTGGAGAGCGTTTCTTCAAGCGAGCCGGCGGTACTGTATGTTTTTCCCGCAACGGTTATCTCATGGACGTATGGGTCATAAACAAGGACGTTGCTCCCTTGGCTCTCAAGTTCTTCAATGACCTTGAACGACGGGGCTTCTCTTGTATCTTCAATGCCCGCTTTGTATGACAAACCAAAAACGCACACCGTGGAATCCTTCAACTCCTTTCCGACGCTTTCAAGACCTTTTCTCGCTAGATTTACCGTGTGAATCGGCATGAAACGATTTATGTCGCTGGAAAGTTCGATGAAGCGGGGAAGCATGTCGTATTTTCGCGCCTGATAAGAAAGATAGTGCGGGTCCAGGGGAATGCAGTGTCCTCCAACGCCGGGGCCCGGATAAAACGCCATGAAGCCAAACGGCTTGGTCGAAGCGGCCTCGATGACCTTCCAGATGTCAATGTCCATCTTCTCGAATATCAATGACAACTCATTGACAAGGGCGATGTTGACGTTCCTGAAGATGTTCTCCATGATCTTGGCGGATTCGGCAATCTCAGGCGAGTCCACCGGATGGACTTCGGTGATTATCTGCTCGTATAACCGAACGGCCCTTTCCGTGGCCTTCTTGTCGGTACCACCGACAAGCTTGGGGATGTTTGCCACGTTGAAATTCTTGTTGCCCGGGTCGATTCTTTCGGGCGAAAACACAAGGTCGAAATCGCTCTCAACATGCAGTCCGGAACGTTCCAGCATCGGACCGAGTACCTCTCTGGTGGTGCCAGGATACGTTGTCGATTCGAGGATGACCATGTCGCCCTTTTTCAGGTATCGTGAAATCGTTTCCGTTGCGTCTTTAACATAAGAAAGGTCCGGTCTCCCGTCTTCTCTCAAAGGCGTAGGAACGCATATGATGAAAACGGTGCAGTTCTTCATATCCTTCTCGTCGCTAGTAAAGACGATTTTGGTATCCCCGTGTTTCTCCTTCAATTCCGATACATAGGATTCCGACACGTCGTAACCCACAACTTTGTTGTGATTTGTAAAAGCAAGAGACAAAGGAAGACCAACGTATCCTTGTCCCAGAATGGCAATCCTCTCATTTTCAGGCATAGAAGACATCAATCAATGTGATGTGGTTAATTATTACTTAAAATTTGACATGGTTCATAATGGACTTTCCATTGGAAAGAATAAAATCCCATGTTCCTCATCTACTTGCCCGTGACCATCGAAGATTTTACCGGAACGACGCTTCCCAAGGAAAAGCGCGTTACGGTTCTTGGCTTGGACGGAGCGACTTTTAACGTGATAAGGCCGCTTGCCGAAAGGGGGGTCATGCCCCATCTGAAGAAACTTTTTGAAGAATCCGAATCAAAGGTCCTCCGTTCGACGTTTCCACCTCATACCGCCGCCGCATGGACCGCATTTTCCACCGGCGTCAATCCAGGCAAGCACGGCATCTTCGAATGGACTAAATATTCAAAGGGCAAGAATCCGCGCATCGTCGATTCAAGGGACATCAAGGCGGACACCGTCTACGAATTGCTCAGGGACGAAGGAAGGACCTGCTGCACCGTTAATCTGCCCCTTTCAACGCCTGCCAAAATCGACGGAGTAGTTGTCAAAATCATCGTTTACAAATAGGACCAGCCCGTCTATCCTAAAGAGGTCTCTGAAAAAATAGACTTTTCCCGTTATCGACCCGCTTTGACCACCGGAGAAATGCTGGGAAACATTCACGAAAATCTCATCAACCTCCTTGAAGAGAAAATCAAGGTGGTCGAAGAACTCTATAAACTCGGCTTCGACCTTTTCTTCTTCCTCGTATCCGAAACGGACCATCTGCAGCATTCGAGGATGGGCGAGGTGGAGGAAGCAATTGCGAAAAACACCGAAACCCCCGAATTCGACCTTTACCGGGAGGTTGACAAGGTGATAGGCCACTTTGTCGAATTAACCGAAGGTTCCAATCTACTTCTGATGAGCGACCACGGCTTCAAAACCTACAATCATCTCTTTTACGTGAATGAATGGCTCGTAAAAAACCGGTATGCAAAACGGAGTTGGAAAAGGAACATCAAGATAAAGCAAGGCGCCGACAATCCGCTGGTAAAATTGGTCAATGCTTTGTGGATGGCAAGACCTGCTTCGTTGTTGGCGTATAAAATGCTCTCACCGCTGATGCCTTTGGCCAACAACGTGAAATTCAGAATCGAATCACAGGTCGGATACGACCTGGACATGAACGATACCATGGCCCTTTGCCCCTCTTCCGAAGTGCGGGCGGTTTATTTCAACGATGACCGTTTCCCGAAGGACGCAAAAAATAGCCCTTCTCCGCCCAACATTGACGAAATTATGAAAAAAATGGACCTGATAGAGAACATAAACCCGATGAAGCGGGAAAAAGAATATTGGGGGCCCTATGCTGAAGAAGGACCGGAGATCCTGATAGATTCCGACAAATATCTGATGTCAAGAAGCTTGGTGGGAAAGATGTTCGGAAAAGGGGCATTTGCCAATCATGACAAGAACGGCATTTTCATCATAAAATCGCCTTTGGAAAAGCGTTTCGATGAAACGATGCACATCTGGGACGTGGCCCCTACGATACTCAACATCATGGGCTACGAAAAGACCGATTACATGGACGGAAAATCGGTAGTGAAAAGTGATGGCGAGCTCAAAAAAATTAATGCCGCTAGGATTAAGCTCAACAACAAAATAAAGAACCTGAAATTCTAATCAAAGGTCCTTTTTTCTCATTTCATACAGTATGTCTTCCATGATTTTTCTCTGCCGGTCATCCTTTTCGGCAAGCACTCCGATTGTTAAGAAGAACAGGGAACCAATGAATAGGCCAAGGGGCCAATTCGGCGTGAAAAAGCGGGAACCGTAGGGCTGGAAAATCAGCATCGCGGAAATGGCGAATCCGATTATGAAGAAAATTCCCGAAAAGAACCCGAAGAACTTCATTGGGTGATAATCCCGCTGGGCACGAAGGATTATCCTTAGTGCCTTCAAACCGTATGATATGGGATTTTTCACAATCTTTGACTTTCCACCTTTTCGCTGGGGCCTTACCTTGCAGGGTACTTCTACGACGGTCATGCCCTTTTCGATGAGGTCCAGGAAGACCTCCTGGGTGTAGGTGAATTTTCCGAATGTCGTTAACCGCAAAGCCGCTTCTTTTGAATACGCCCTGAAACCGCATTGGGTATCCGTGTAATTGCCCTTGGTGAGCCAGTTGACGAATATCGTGAACATCTTGTTTCCGATGAATTTGACAAAGGGCATGCCCACCCGGGTGTTGGGGTCAAGAAACCTCGTGCAGGTCACCATGTCGGCCTTTTCTCGCAATATGGGTTTAATGAGCCGTTTGATGTCCTTGGGGTTGAACTGTCCGTCGGCATCCATGGTGACGATGATGTCCGCATTCATCTTCAAGGCATTGAGAATGCCCGTTTTGAACGCAATGCCGAGCCCTCGGTTGGTCCGGTGGCTGACGACCTTGTCGGCGCCTGCCTCCTTCGCCATCTTGACGGTTTTATCCTTAGAACCGTCGTCTATGACAAGGACCTTGACGTTCCCTCCGATGTCTCGGGGAATCGTGGAAACGACCTTGCCAATGTGTCGTTCTTCATTGAAAGCAGGTATCATCACCACGACATTTGGTTTTTCCATCGGGTAGTGATTATCTTGTTTGAGTAAAAAGGTTTTGAAACATTCATTCCGGATTTTTCTCCCATAGATAAATCGTCGGTTGCCCATAGGGCAACTCCGCATCATCGCCTTGGAATTGTTTCGTTATTTCCAATATCCAATCCGAAACGAATAACGTCTTCTTCGGGTCTTTATACTCTTTAACCAGAGTGTAGTTTTCAAATTGCGTTGATTTATGTGACAGGATGTAATCCGGTTGTTTGTCGGAAGTTTCGTTGTAATCATATATTTCAACGTCAAGGTCACCGAGATAAACAAGCGCGGTTATCGGTTTCAGCGTAGGATATCCCGTTTCCGTTCTTACTATGCCTACGCTTGAACCAGGTTCTATGCGGTCATGTGCGTCAGGGAGGGCAAGATGCAGTTGGTCCTGGGGAACCCTTACGAAAGTAAAGCCGATGCCCGCCAGAACGAATGCTACTACAATCAGAAACGCTCTGTATTTCTGATTGTTGAGATGGTTCATGGATACGGTCCCAAACAGAAATATTAGCCCCCACCAGGGGTCCAGAGCAATGGCAACGAAGATGCTCGTCAAGATGAAAAACACGAATGCGGACGTCTTCAATTTTCCCTTGTTGTTGCCAAGGCGTAGGAGAATTCTTTTACCCAGTTCCGAAACGCCGTGAGGGGGTTTTTCTCTTTCAAAGTCCAGGTATTGTAGAATCACCCATACGAAGGGGAGGGACAAGCTGAAAAAGTAGCGAATTCCCGGGCCATTTATGGGTTTGAACCACCCGGTTTTACCTGCGGTGTGAACGACGATTATTCCAATCGTTCCAATCAGAAGTAAAATCGTCAGGTTGTTGTTGCGGTTTTTAAAATTCCGAAGAAAATAGCCCGTTTCAGGCACAAAGAACGCGTAAAAAATCAACGGCATGAAGATTATCAGCGAGATGTTTACCACGTAGCGGACCGCCCCCAGCAATCCCATGCTCGAAAATCCCGATAAATACCTGACCTGGTTTATGCCAATGTCGTGCATCTGGATGAAATAGTATCGAAGGAATATTCCCATCGTCAGCGTTACTATAAAGATGTAAAAATACGGTCTTTTGAAATATTCCCTCTTCTCGAATATCCCCGACCAAAAGGCAAAAGCCACGATGGTTGGCAATATCAGCGGTATTCCAATGTTCGAACGCGTGTATAAGAGAAGGACGCCGAGCACGGATGCGGGCAGATAATACTTGTCGCTCTTGGGGACTTTGAAAAACGCCCAGAAGAAGAGGGCTGAAAACAGGATTACGAAGCTTTCAGCATAATTCATCCCCATGAAATATATCAGCCATGGATTGAAAGCGAAGATGGTGGCCGTTACGAACCCCTTTTTCTTTCCGAATAAATCCTTCGTGCAATAATACACTGCAACCACGGAAAGGAGCATGGCGACCATCGAAGCGATTTTTGTCGTATAGATGCTCAGGCCGAACGTGGCATATACCAGAGCAAGATAGAGCGAATACGTAAGGGACCATCCCCACGTGTAATCGCCTTCTAGATATGTCTGGTAGGTATGGTTTTCAATGAGGCCCATGCCGATGTTGGAATAAAGTGCCCCATCGGCGTAAACGGGAATGAACCATGATGCGAATACGTAGAGAATAGATGCTGAAAACAGCATCAGGGGAAACGAGTATTTCCATTCTACGAATTTTTCGTAATTCACGTTTATAGAAAATGCGGTTGATAGAAAAAGGTTTTCTTTTGGAAATAATTCTATTATGAAGGGATTGTTGAATTATGTTGCCATAAATGGATTGGGGGCAACTTGTTTTCCCAAGAAAAATTTTCGTTGATAATTTTTCTTTTCAAGAATTGATATATTTTTGCTCTCAGGTGTAAATCATTATGGTCATAATAGGTTTCCAAAAGAGTATAATTTTCATATGTGTAATTTCTTTGTGATAAGATAAATTTTGGAGGTGTGGTTTCCTGATAACTCTTTAATTTGACGTCATATTCTGCAAGATACAATAATACCGATTGATTTCTTAAACTATTCGCCCCAATTTTTGCCCCATCAACAAAAATCGTATCTCCTTTTTCGATGTTTTCTTTTACACCATCAATTGCTTCAAAAAACTGAGGAGATTTTGAAGTATCGCATATCGTCCCCGTAGAAGCAAATAAATATGCAACGCATATTAATGCAATTCTTGCTTTTGTATTTTGGACTAGAAATGGGACTAAGGCGCCCATAATAATTATCAGTCCCCACCAAAAATTAACTAAAATGAGAAAAATGGAACCAAATGACATGATTATGAGTGCAAGCAAAATTAATATTTTTTTGTCAATGTTTTGAAACTTT
>CAZPOY010000075.1:0-8678 GCA_964588345.1 uncultured Thermoplasmata archaeon | reverse complement strand
CACCTTGTTCATTCCCACTGGCACAATTACAAATCGCAAGGATATTAATTTTTTTATATCCGGGGGCGCATCGACATGCGTGCAACATGTTGCAAAAGTATTGAAGGACGACCATTGGGGGCCTCTATACGTCACTTGTGAAGGGGGTCGCGTGACCGGGATATCCGTTAAGCAGAAGAAAGACGTTAATGTTCGGGACAATCATTCTTTATTCATCCGGTCCGTCGCTGGGCAGCTGGAAGCATATCTGCGGGGCGAGAGAAAGAAACTAGATTTTCCCGTGAAGAAAAAAGGAACGGTATTTCAAAAAGAAGTTTGGAATGCGGCAAGGGCCATCCCTTATGGCGAAGTGACGACGTATTCATCGCTTGCGAAAAACATTGGAAGGGAGAACGCGCAGCGAGCGGTGGGCAGCGCCATGGGCAGGAATCCACTTCTCATCTACGTACCATGTCACAGGGTCGTTGCAAAAAACGGAATCGGTGGTTTCTCTGCCGGATTGGATTTGAAGAGGAGGTTGCTTGAACTTGAAGGGTCTTTAGGAAGGGTCCAGAACCAAAACCCTTAGTTTGTCCATCGTTTCAATGAATACTGAACTGTAATTTGTTTTCCGTTTCTTCCTTTTCTCAAATCGGAGTGAATTTATTATGAATCCTTCGATAAACATTAATACGAAACGGTCCTTTTAATTTCCGGTGTGCATCATTTGAAGTGCATCGCATGCGGAAAGAATATCAGTGGAAAAGAATCTTTATGTTCCCAGTGCTTAGATGACATACTCGAGGATAATCCTTTTGCTTTCTCCTTTACGGGATTAAACGGCACGTCCCATCTGGAGGACGTGTTGTTCTCTCTGTCTAACGCTTCGGTTCCTTATCCACATTCGGGCAAGGGCGTTGAAACATCGCCTTTCAAGAGGGAAAACTGGCCCGTGAATCCCGAAGGGAAGAAGGACCTGAGGATGGCCCAATCGTTATTGAATTTCGTCGTCCCCGTTGACACATACGTGCCCTCTGATGAACTTGCAATGGACCGCCTGACGAAAAAACACATCGCCGAGGTTGCCAAATTCATAAGGAATAGCATAGACGAAAGAAACGTCGGTTGGAACGACCTCAACAAGCTTGCGTTGCTTTACTCGCATCTGTCTCCATCCGAAAGCATGAGAAAAGCCATGGGCGATGAAACGTACGATGTCGTCCGCCAACGGCTTGGAAATGTTTCCCTTGGCCTTTGGAAAGAAGCCGTTTCCCGCAGCAAGGAAGACCCGTTGGCAGTTAGGAATTACGGCATAGGGCTTATAGAATTTGGCTTTGGCAAGAAGGGAGAAGAGGTCCTTTATGACGTATTCGAAGATTTTCTCGATGACTTTTCCGTTCAATTTGCCATGGCCAAAGCGATGCATCTGGAAGGGAAATTCGAAAAAGCGGAAAGCTTTGTAAATAACTGCTTGAACATGAACGACGGCATGGCCGAAGTCTGGCATCTCCACGGGCGCATACAATTGGCCCTGGGAAAGGATGAGGAGGCGGTCGAGTCTTTTGAGAATGCTAGCCAAATGAACGACATCTATCGGAACGTTGGCGGATTTTCTCCCGGCGAGAGAGATAAGACGGAAGTTTCTGAAAAAGGACGTGACTATTCAGCTACGAAAAAGAAGCTTCAAAAGGAGATCATGCTGGAAGAGAAAGCCAAAGACCTCTCCAGAAGAGAGCGGGAACTCTATGAAAAGGTGCTCGACCTAACAAACGATGCCGCCCTTCAGAGGAAACGCCTGGAAGAGAATCTCAAAAAGGAGAGAGGGGATTTGGACGCTGCCCGTTCGAGATTTGAAGATGAGAAGTCGTCCTTCCATGAATTTAGAAGGAATAGGGAAAAGGAATTCATGCTCAAAGAGAAGGAACTAAAGGATGCTGAGAAGGACCTTGCCGAAAAGAAGGACGCGATTGAAAAAGAACGGGCGGAACTTGCCGAGGAGAAATCGAATCTGGAAGACTTTCGAAAAGGTTCCATGGAAGGCAACGAAGCGCTGGAAAACCGGTCAAGGCGATTGGAAGCAAAAGAGAGGGAGATAGAAACGCGACAGAAGGCGATATTGGCCAACCTGGACAAGGTCAAGGAAAAGGAGAACAAGCTTGACCTCAGGCAGATGGAAATAGAGGAAATGGAAAAAAACCTCGTCGAAAAGGAATCCATGTTGAAGAAGGCAAGGGAGAACATGGTTGAGACCCGGAAAGAGATTGAGGACCAACTACGCAAGCTCAACATGAAAAAGAGGGAGATGGAAGACCTTTCCAATGAACTTGAAGAAGCCAGAAGCGACCTTACCATGCGTGAAAAAATCCTCAAGAGCCGGAACAGGAAAGAGGTCGTCGAAAAGGAAAAATACGAAACCAAAACGGCGGAACTATCCGTAAAGAATCAGGTTCTTGAAAGAGAAGTGGACAAGCTCACGGACCAACTCATCGAAGCAGAAGCGGAATCGGAGAGTCTTCTTTCTCTTGCTGACGAAAATGAAAAGCGCATCGAAGAATTGGAAAAGGCGCTGGAAAGAAAGGAACTTGAAAGAGAGGAACCGGGCATCTCGAAGGAGGCCCTTGCCCTGGAACTAGGGAAAAAGGACAAAAAGATACGTTCTCTGGAAAGGAGAATTCAAGAACTTGAGATGGACCTTGAGACAAAGGCAGGGGCTGAAAAAGAGAAAGACGGGACCTTGGATTTTGTCATAGACCGTCCCATGGAGAAGAACGAGTTACTTGAAAATGCCCGACAACTCATGGAGGAGGGGAGGTATCCTCAAGCGTTGGAAACCCTGGACCGTTTTGCCAAGGAATCCAGCAATACCGAAGGGTCATTGATAATGAAGGGCAATTGCCTGTTGGAGATGGGAAGGGAGGACGAAGCGCTTTCCAACTTCGAGATAGTACTTTCCATGAATCAGAAGAACGACCGTGCCTTGGTGGGCAAGGGCAAATGCCTCATGTTAATGGGAAATTTCGAAGAAGCCCTGAGGATGTTCGACAGGGTGGGAGACCTGAATCCCGACAATGCAGATTCCTGGTTCTACAAGGCCGAAACCCTCAACAAGATGGGTCGTTGGGGTGGGGCCATCCAGTTCTACAATCAAACGCTTTCCGTGGATGATGCCTATCGCGATGCCTGGATAGGAAAAGGGAACATACTGTACGAGAGGAAAAAATTCGAAGAATCCAAGGCATGTTTCGACATGGCCCTTGGCATCGACGAGCAATCCTTCGAGGGTTGGATGGGCAAGGCGAAGGCATTAATGAATCTTGATAGATGGGGAGGGGCAATACAGGCCATCGACGAAGCGCTTGAGATTAATCCCAGAGACCCGGATGCCCTTCTCATAAAGGGCAAGGTGTATCTCATGCAGAAGGATTATGACAAGGGCCTGGAAGAACTCGACAAGGCCATCAAGATGGATGAAGATTCGCCCCTTCCCCATTTTGAAAAAGCAAAAGGTCTTCGCCGGATGCGGCGTTTAAGCGAGGCCCGCAAAGAGATAGAAAAAGCCATCGATGTTGGCGGGCAGAACAGCCGTTACCTACGAGAAATGGCCCAAATAAACTCAGAGATGGGCCGATACGAGGAAGCCCTGGAATTTTTCCAAAAGGCCAACACATTAAACCCCAAGGACGACAAGACGTTTTTTGGCATGGTGGAGGCCATGACGAAGGTGGGCAGGGGCGAAGAGGCATTGAACATACTTGACGAAGAGATAAGGGAGAACGAAACGGCGGAACTGCTAAAATCCCGGGCCGAAGTGCTCCGTGAGATGGAACTGCTGGACGACTCCGTTAAGACATATGGAAGGGCACTCATGCTCGACGAAGAGGATGAAGAGATATGGTTGGGCCTGGGCATAGTTCTCAGGGAGAAAGGCGAGGTCCAGCGGGCAATAAAAACCTTCGACAAGGTGTTGGAGATAAATGACGTTTCCAAGCGAGGATGGCTTAACAAGGGCATCGCGTTTCAGAAGTTGATGAAGGACCGGGAAGCCCTGGTGTGTTTCGACAAGGCGCTGGAGATAGACCCCGAATATGACCCGGCACTGAAGAACAAGAGTTCTCTGCTGGACAGGTTGAAGAGGAGGAAAAGTTCATGAAAGCAAGTGGGAACGGAACGGAGAGAATCGGGAGACTGGACCCGAAGATGGGCAGGCAATTCGTAGAAGATATTCTGGAGAAGATGAACTTTTCTTTCGTCGGAGGCAGGGCTTCCGGCCTTAATTTCCTTCTCGAAGCCGTAAGAACCGTTGAAGGGAGAAAAGAGAAAGCGATGGTGCTGGTTCTCATTGACCCCGAAATCGACCTTCCTCGATTGAACGGGGAGAGAGGCATCATATTCGACCTGCGTTCCCTGAAGGTCTCGCCTTCGGGTTGGGAGGTTGTAAGTCCCAAAGAGATGGTGGAGATGGCCCGTGCCTTGAAGGTTGAGATTCCTGGAAGAGAAGATGTTCCAAAACCCGTTTCGGCACCGTCATCCTCGTCATCTGAATCGAGTTATCTCCCCAGCGTGGGCAAGCTCGAAAGCGACATGAATTGGGGCAGAGAGTTCTACGATGAAGGGAATTACGAGAAAGCCCTTGAATACTTTCAAAAGGTCATCGACACGAAACCGAATTACGTTGATGCTTGGAGAATGAAGGCCAAGACCCTTACCGAATTGGAACGATATGACCTTGCTACTTCAGCATACAAGGAAGTAGTGAACAAAGAACCCTCGGACGAAGAGTCATGGTTTGAACTGGGGCAGGCACATCGCGAACAAGGGATGAGGGAAGAAGAACTTCATGCCTACGAGCGGTCCCTTGCCATCGACCCGGAGAACTGGCGGGTTTGGCTGGAACGGGGAAAGACCATGTGGGAGCTTTCCATGGACGAAGAGGCAGACCTCTGCTTCAAGAAGGCGGAAGAATTGTCGGGGGACCCGGGCGTCGTCAAACGTGAATGGGGAAAGGCGCTTTTGGAGAGTGAGGATTATCAAGGCGCCGAAGCGATGTTCAGGGAAGTCCTCTCCCTTAAGCCCGATGACGAGGAAACGCGGCTGTTTCTTGTAAATCTTCTTAGATTGGATGAACGGTCCAGCGAAGCGGTTCAGGAAATGAAGAAGCTCATTTCTGCAAATGCTGAAAACGTGAAACATCTGAAGACATTGGGATATGCTCAGGAAGAAGCAGGTGAAATGGAGGAAGCGTTTTCCACATTTCAGAAAGCATCGATAATCGACCCTACCGACGAGGAATCGAGGGAACAGGTGGAAAGAATTCGCAATTATGTGGACATCCATGCGTTGACCAGGAAAAAGAAGAAGAAGGAGACGCCGGAAGACTCCGACAAACCGCAACCGAGTGCGAAGGATGCAGAAGGAACCGAAGAAGCTAAAAAGGACACGGGACCGGAAAAAGGGGGGCTGGAAGAAGGAAAATCGGAAAAAACAGAAGAAGACGATTCTCCGAAAGAACCATTGAAGGATAAGACCGAAACCACGAGTTTCGAGGACCTGCTCAACTCTTACGGCGAACTGTCCGATGAGGAGACCATCGCAGAGGAACCTGCACCTGTTGAAGAAACGGAAGAGCGAACAACGGAGGAAGCAGAACCCGTTTCCGACGTTGAAGAACTGGACCTTGAAGATATTCAACTGAACATGACCGGCGAAGGGGAGGAACCACCGTCCGAAGGAGAGGAAGCAGATGTGGAAGAGGAGATGGACGTAGAGCGAATCAAGGAAGAATACATCTGCTTTGGCGATTTCGACGAAGAGGACCCGGATTGTGCCATCTGCGAAATAAAGGAACGGTGCATCCGATATCAGGAAGAGACCGGCGATGAGGTCGATTATTCGGAAGAGTTTGTCTGTTTTGGTGATTATGAGGAAGGGGACGATGATTGTGAGGCGTGCCCCGTCAAAGAGAAATGCAAGGCAAAGGTGAAGGAAGATTGAAGAACCTGCCATCGGTTGAAGAAATAAGAAATGCGGATGCGCGCAAATTGAAGCGGTATTGTGACCTGCTCGGCATCAAGCCCAAAGGCCGCAAGGAGGACATAATTGACATCCTGGTAAATGAAGTAAAGACCAGGGAAATGAAGAAATCGCTCCTCGAATGGGATGACGTCCAGGAACTTCCCAAAGAGGAGGTCCAGTATCTTCTCGAGGTCGAAGGATTGAAAAGCAGGGGAAAAACCTCCTCACTTAGGAAGCTTCTTGCCGAACACCTGGGCATTGAAAAGGCACCTTCCAAAAAAGAGGTCGGAGAAGCAAAGGCGCCTGAACTTGATGAAGAAAAAACGGCCGAGGCCCCCGAGGAAGAAGCGTCACCTGACGAGGAAAAACCCAAGGTGGAAGATGTTAAAGTGCCAGAAGAGAAAGCCTTCGTTCGTCCACCGGCAGAATTCTTTCCCGACTTGAAAGAAGAAGAATCAACGGAAAAAACCGAGGGGTCTGAGGAGATTGGGGACGTACCTTCCTTTTTCCTGCCGGAGAAAAAAGAGGTTACAAAAGAAGAAGCGGTTGATACTCTAGATCCCGTTGAACCCGGATTCGAGATTGAAATGGAGGTACCGGAAGGAGGAACGGAGGAAAAGGCGGTGGGAACGGAAGTGCCCGTCCAGGAGAATTCGATGAACCCGGACCTGGGGAGGGCCATTTTTAGTTACAACCTGGGCAAACTTCCCGAAGCGAAAAGATTCGCCCGTCGCTGCATGGACGAAACGGATTCCCAGCAAGAGGAAGCCATGGCGAACCTTTTGATGGGGATGGTGGAGTACGACCACGGGAAATTCTTCGAGGCGACGGCGTACTTCGAAGAGGTGCAGAATCATCAACCGCTTTACCATTATGGTACGGAGAACAAGGCGCTGTCCGTCGCAAAGGACGGCAACGCTGAACAGGGGCTTGACCTGATTGAAGAAGTCCTTGCCGAGAAGCACAACGACGTTCGCCTATGGTTCAGGAGAGGGCGCCTGCTCATGGAACTGGGTAAGCCCGGTGCCGCACTGCAATCTTTCAACAAGATGATTGAAAAAGCCAGTGAAGAGAAACAATTGCGCATGCTGATGCACAATCTTCTCGGGACCACGTATCTCCAGATGGGCGTTCATTCAAAAGCCGACGAAGAATTCAACGAATCTTTGAAGGAGAATCAAAACAACTTCCACGGGTGGTTGAACAAGGCCGTAACCAAACTTCGCACGGGGGAAATGAAGGTTGCCAAAAGAGCGTTGGAGCACGCCATCCAGTTGAACGATGCGTCGAGAACGGCCCATCTTGCAAAGGTGCATCTGCTATATCTTCAGGATAGGACCGATGAATCCCTTGAACTGTGTGACGATTTGCTCCTTGAATCGAACGATGACATCCTTCTGATGACAAAGGCGTTCATCTTGCTAACCGCCGACCGGTTGGACGAAGCGGAAGATGCCCTGGGAAAGGTCCGGGAAAAAAGCGCTGAACATCTCAACTTGAAAGGCATCGTTCTCATGAGAAAAGGCCGGGGAAAAGAGGCAAGGCAGTATTTCAAAAGAGCCCTTGCCTTGAACGAAGATTTCTCCGATGCTGAGAATAATCTCCTGCAGACCGAAGAGAAGCTTTCGAGCAAGAAGGAATCCGAGGAGCAATCGATGAAAAGAGGGTTGGAAGCGCTGCTCGTTGCCCAGGATGAAAAGAAGTGTCCTCGTTGCGAAGCCCTTGGGTCCATCGAGAATGGGATATGCGTCCTGTGTGGTTATGTCGAGGACGACGAGATTGGAGACCTTGAGGACATCAATGTGGGTGATGCTGATGAAATGGGTTTCAAATGCCCTTCATGTGGCTTCTTCCTAGGGGAGGAAACGGATGTCTGCCCGGCTTGCGAGGCGAAACTCAACGCTCCCTCATACAAGAATAAGGAAAAGGAGGCAAGGCATTTCCTGCTGTCCGTTCCCGGCGTCGGCCCCAACAAAGTAAAAGAGGTCATGCGGTGCGGATACCGTTCTTTGGAGGACATCAGAGGTGCATCACTCGAAGAGTTGACCGAAGTGCCGGGTGTTTCCGTTCAATTGGCTAAGAGGATAATGGAGGAACTAGGTGAATAAATTTTTTGCATTTCTGTCGATGCTATTGGTTCTCACTGCTGGACTATCAGGATGCATCGAACCGTGGGAAGAGCTGCTGCCCCAGGTTGACTTGTCGCAACTGGATGAGCCCGAACTTGGCTCGGTCAATTCAACCCTTGCACCATATCCCGCACTGAGCGGTGCTGAAAAGCCATTCTCCTTCAACATGAGCTGGTCCCTTTCAGACATTTACCCGGGAACGGGCGGTTGCGTTCTTGTCAACGTCTCGAATTCCGGCAGCACGTCGATTTGGGCATATCGGGTGTCATTTGAATGGACCTTTCTGCAAACCCATGTGTCGTACAAGCAGGTTTCGGTGGAAATTCCGCCTGGGGAGACCCGGTCGCTGGGACTCCTTTGGATTGTCGGCCCTGAAGAACCCGGGACGATGATGTACAAGGTCTCCGTGAGTTTCTACGCATACAACGACAGAAACTTTGCCTTCCAAAGGGGCTGGTTTGATTCGGGAGCACATTATTCGAATTTCCAGGAGGCGGAGGTAAAGCCCCTGACCGAAGGTACGGAACATGACATCGAGAGGGCCTCATTGGGATATTC
>CAZPOY010000074.1:8562-8715 GCA_964588345.1 uncultured Thermoplasmata archaeon | reverse complement strand
CTCATTGTTCAAGAATCTGCATGGCCCAAAAAAAGAAAAGATGGGCCCATCCAGATTCGAACTGGAGACCTCCGCCGTGTGAAGGCGACGTCATAACCAACTAGACCACGGGCCCATGAGTTTGCGAATGGGGCCCGCAGTTGGTTATGACCA
>CAZPOY010000074.1:0-8462 GCA_964588345.1 uncultured Thermoplasmata archaeon | reverse complement strand
TTAAGGCGCAGTCACGAGGAACGTAGTTCCGCCGAACTAGACCACGGGCCCATGAGTTTGCGAATGGGGCCCGCAGTTGGTTATGACCAGCCTCTTTTAAGGCGCAGTCACGAGGAACGTAGTTCCGCCGAACTAGACCACGGGCCCATGATGAGCTTTCAACAGGATTTTTCCTTCCGTTGCTTGCTTTCCCAATGAAGCATATCTCCCTTTTAAAATTTTCATTCAGACGGCAAATTGTTTTTAACGCTTTAAGCAATCTTTCCGATGATAACATGACCACCCATTTCTACAAAGGCGATGCACCTTTTCCCGAAATACCCGGGCTGCGCTTCCGTAATTTCAAGGGTCCAGAAGACTATTCCAATGTAGCAGACGTGAGAAACGCTTCCAAAGAAGAAGACAATCTAGAGGGGACCCTAACAGTAGAAGATTTGGAAAATGCATGGTCCCACCTGACCAATTGCGACCCGGAAAAAGACATACTCATCGTGGAAAAAGACGGAGAAGCCATCGGGACGGGCCGAAATTTCTGGATAAAAGAGCACTCTGGTCCTCACAGATATGTTTTTTATGCGCAACTGAAACCGGAATGGCGCGGGAAAGGCATCCGCAAGGCCATGGTATCACACTTTGAAAATCGGTTGTCAGAGATTGCGAAGAATCACAAATCGGATGAGAAATTCTACGAAGTCACCATTCTCGAAACCGAAAACGAGATGAAGGCGATTTTGGAAAACGCTGGCTACGAAATAGCTCGTTACGGAGCCAACATGGTAAGACCCAACCTTGAGGACATTCCCAACCTGGAACTTCCAAAAGGGTTGGAGCTTCGAAGGCCCGAACCCAAAGACTACAAGAGAATTTTCATGGCTCACATCGACGCATTCCGCGAAAGCTGGGGTTTTTCCGAACACGATTGGGATGAGGAGTTTGTGAAATTCAAAAATGGAAAATTGTTTCAGCCCGAACTTTGGCAAATTGCTTGGGACGCAGATGTCGTGGCCGGTCAGGTAAAACCCTTCATACTCGAAGATGAAAATGAAGAGATGGGCAGGAAAAGGGCTTACATCGAATTCATCAGCACGTCCAAGCCATATCGCAGGAAAGGCCTTGCCCGTGCGCTCATTGCCAAAGCCCTTAGGCGCGTAAAAGAGGAAGGCATGGAAGAAGCCGCACTAGGCGTCGATACCGAGAACGTTCACGGAGCCCTGGACCTCTACAGAAAGCTGGGCTTCCGAAAAGACAAGTTGTGGATTACATACCGGAAACCTCTGCCAACATAGACCAAGGTGCGGGAAAACTGGATGCAACATGTAATTTTTTTAGTCAAAAGGTTTTATAAATAGTTCGACTTTTGAACGAGTCGATGGACCCCAAGGAGTACAATCTGGATTATTTCAAAGCGGAGGGATTCACCAGAAGGCAATGCCCCAAGTGCAAGCGCCACCATTGGTCATTGGGAGAGCACGATACCTGCGGTGAACCCCCTTGCAGCAACTATTCTTTTTTTGAAGAACCCCCCATGAAAAAACCGTACGGGCTCCACGAAATCCGCGAAGTCTATCTTTCATTTTTCGAAAAGCACGGCCACGGTCGGATTCCCCGCTACCCCATCACGGCCCGGTGGCGGGACGACGTGTTCTTCACCCAGGCATCCATATATGATTTCCAGCCCTGGGTAATCAACGGCGTAGTAGAACCGCCTGCCAACCCTCTAACAATCTCGCAAACGTGCGTTCGATTCAATGACATAGACAACGTGGGCAAGACGGGCCGGCATTTCACCATGTTCGAAATGATTGCCCATCACGCATTCAACACAAAGGACAATTTCATCTATTTCAAGGACAGGACCGTGGAACTTTGCCATGAGCTGCTTACCGAAGAACTTGGCATAGACCCCGCAAAACCCATCTACATTGAGGAATGGTGGGAAGGAGGGGGCAATTCGGGACCCTGCTTTGAAGTATTGGTGGATGGCGTCGAACTGGCAACCTTGGTCTTCATGATGTATGAAGAAACAACTTCGGGAAGGAAGGACCTCCCCATGCAGGTTGTGGACACGGGATACGGTCTGGAACGGTTTGCCTGGGTATCGCAAGGGTCGCCCAACGCGTACGAAGCCATATTCCCAAAGCTATCTTCCGCATTGAAGTCCAAGCTGAACATCCACATCGACGATGAAATCCTCACACGATATTCGCTCCTCTGTTCTACGGTGGATTCCCACGAAGAAGGAGCGATACTGAAGGTAAAAAAGCAGCTATCGGAAGAAAGAAAAATCCCCCTCCATGAACTTCAGGAAATATTAAAGCCGCTGGAATCGCTCTACGTTCTCCTTGACCATTCCCGGGCGTTGATGTTTCTTCTTAACGACGGGGTCGTTCCCAGCAACGTCAAAGATGGCTATTTTGCCAGATTGCTCGCTAGAAGGTCCATGAGAGCTATTGATTCTATGGGTCTTGAGTCAAACCTTTCCGACATCGTTTCAAAGCAGATTGATGAATATTGCGAGCATTTTCCCGAACTCGAGGGAAACCGAGAAACCATTCTGGAACTTACCCACATCGAGGAGAAGAAATTCGAAAGGACCCTGGACAAAGGCCGGTCCCTGGTGGAACGCTTGGAAAAGGAAGACAATCTGGACCTGGACGCCCTCGTAGAGCTATACGACTCCCATGGACTGGACCCGGAAACTGTGTCGCATTTTGCCAACAAAGAGATAGACATTCCCGAGAACTTCTACGCGCTTGTTGCGGAAAGGCATGAAGAAACCCATATGGAATCCGGAACGACGGACAGGGCCATCGAAGGGGGTCCTACGGAACTCCTATATTATCAAGACCATAAGAAAGGGGATTTCGAAGCCGTCGTCAAAGCCGTGACCCCCGAAGGCGTGGTGCTGGATGCCACATATTTCTATCCTGAGGGAGGGGGACAAGAATCCGACAAGGGAGAAATCAACGGCCATGCCGTCATATTCGTTGAAAAGGTTGGCACCACGGTTATCCATCACATCGAAGGGGACCACGACCTTTCCCCAGGTGACGATGTGACGTGCCAGGTTGACATGCGAAGAAGGGTCCAGCTTACGAGGCAGCATACCGCTACCCACATAATCAACAACGCCGCCAGGAGGGTTCTGGGCAAGCACGTCATGCAGACGGGGGCCCACAAATCCGAGGAGGTGGCCCGGTTGGACATCACCCATTACGAAGCCGTTTCCAACGACCAACTTCAGGCGATGGAACGCATCGCCAACGACATCGTCCTTGAAAATCGTGAGATAACCGCAACGGTGATGGAGAGGAACGAGGCCGAAGGAAAATACGGTTTTGACCTTTATCAGGGCGGGGCCGTCCCCGGAAGAGACATACGCGTCGTGAACATATCCGACTGGGACGTGGAGGCTTGCGGAGGGACCCATCTGGACAACACCGGTGAAGTGGGATTCGTCAAATTGATTCGCTCCCGGCGCATCCAAGACGGCGTTGTCAGGTTGGAGTTCACTTCGGGTACTGAAGCGGTCAAGCTCATCCAGTCCATGGACAGGGACGTAGAGCGCATAGCCGAAAAACTCGGTTGCCCCAAAAATGAGGTATTAGACGCCTTTTCCTCTCATTATCAGGGATGCGAGAAGATGAAGGACCAGCTTAAGCAACTTAAAAAGGGGGAGAAGAAAGCCACCGCCGAAGAGCTTCTCACGGAATCAGAAGAGGTGGCCGGCGTCAATGTAATCACCGGCGTGGTGGACCTACCTCCAAAGGAGATGACGGCCCTGGGCAAATCGGTGATGAGCAAGGCCGAGAAACCGTCCATAATGCTGGTTGGAAGCACAAGGAAAGCAGCGCTACTCTTCATGTCCAAGGGCGTTGATGCCGTGGACCTTGGTGAAATGATCTCTCAGGTTGCAAAGCACATAGGTGGCCGGGGCGGAGGGAGACCCGATTACGCTCAGGCCGGCGGCAAGAATCCACAAGGGGTCAAGGATGCTCTTGACGAAGCCAAAGCCATCATAATGAAAACCATAGGGGTAAATGAATGAACAAGGACGGCTTCCAGCTCGAATCAGAAGTTCGTCCCATTGTGTCGAAGCATTTTTCCATATACGACGTCAACGCCGGACACGACTATCTTACGTTTTTCGTATCCCTTCCTGACGATGAAGAAAAGGCATTTTGTCAGCTTAGGCAAGAGCTGAAGAAAGAGGGGTATCTCCCCATACTCAACAAGAGAGGTGGCGAACATACTCTTGACATAATCCCAGGCCCCGAGTCCAAAAAAAGTAGAATAATCATCAACGTCATCCTCCTCATCGTTACCTTCTTCTCAACCTGGATAGTCGGCACATACCACTGGATGGACTACAAGGGCATTGACGTATCGTCCTACGCGGACCCCGTGAAACTTGGCGAAGTCACCGTCAGCCATCTGCCAGCGGGCTTTTTATTTTTCTCCCTGCCCCTTTTGCTGATACTCGGCACACACGAAACGGCACATTATTACTATTCAAAGAAGCACGGCGTGGAAGCGACGCTTCCTTACTTCATCCCTGCTCCCACTCTCTTTGGCACCTTCGGTGCCTTCATCAGCGTGAAGGAGCCCATACCCAACAGGAAGGCACTGCTGGACATAGGACTTGCCGGACCCGTCGCCGGTCTCATCGTAGCCATTCCGGTCACCCTTCTTGGACTGTACCTTTCCGTCCAGGACCCGGGCCAGGCCGTCAACATCCCCGAAGGAGGATATCTTCAGCTGGGGACCCCCCTCCTTTACGATTTCATGACCATGCTTGTTCCAGGCACTCCCGAACAAGTTCATCCAACGGCTTTTGCCGGATGGGTAGGGCTATTCGTCACAGCCATCAACCTGCTTCCCGCTGGGCAACTCGACGGTGGCCACATTGCAAGAGCAGTTCTGGGCGACAAGTCCAAGTATCTTTCCATCTCGGCGGTGATGTTTCTGGTGGCCCTGGGATTCATATTCGATTATTTCGGCTGGTTCCTATTCGCCATATTGATAATGATTCTCGGATTGAAGCACCAGCCCCCTCTCAACGACATATCCAAGCTCGATGGCAAGCGCATTTTCGCAGGGTTCGTGGCAGGAGCAATCTTTGCCGTTTGCTTCGTTCCCGTCCCGATAGAGATGGTACAGCAGGACGTAGGTTATGACTTTCTAGTAGAAGAAGAGAACAAAACCTACGCTGCAGATTTTGGCTCTACCTGGGCGTACTTCAATTTCAGCATCGAAAACACTGGTGACAAGGACCTTGAAGTGAAAATAAATGCAACCGCGCTTAACTGGGGGTCCGATTTTTCCTTAATTGAACCAGGAGGAAACGCATCTGCCGTTCCCATGACAATAATGCTTCGGAAAGACCGTATCATCAACATGACGCTTTTATCTGACCTTTCCAAGGCCGACCCGGGCAAGAGTACGATAAAGCTTCAGACGGAATGCGTTTCTTGCAACATCGAAAAAGGGGCGACACTCCAAATTGAATTGCGGAGCTTCAGGGCAAATGCAACGGCTACTGAAAACGAGACCGTCTTCACGGTTGTCAACCTCCTTGATGCCGAGCAGAACATCTCCTTCGGAACGGACCATGAGGGCGACACATGGGAACGTGAGAATGGCACGACGACTGATTCCCCCATCACCGTAACGTTCGAGCCCATGGCGAAAAAAGAAATGCGATGGCACCCGTTCAACGATGAGTTCCCCGATGAAGTAAATTTTACCCTACGTTCGGAAACCACAGGCCAGTCCTGGACCCATTCCTTGCGCTTCAACGGTACCGCCTGAATACGGTGAAGTGCCTTGTGAGGGAACCATGAATCTTGTAAGGGTGCGATTCTACTAGTTCCATGTATTTCCTCCCCTTTTCCACCAGTTCCAGGGAAGGAAGTGCCAGCCCGACGAATCCACCCGTATTCACCGTTTTTGAAAAGGAGGAAAAAGCCACGTCCATGAGCTCATCAACGGCCTGGCCCCCCGTTGTCGAAGACCTTCCGTAAGGTGGGTCGGTCACGATGGCATCCACGTTGCTAAAGCGTTCTTCAATTTCAGCCACCGGGCACGCTTCACATCTTTCCAGTTCAAAGCCGAACCGTTCTAGATTCTCCGCCGTCCCCTTTACCATTTTTCTCTGTATGTCCGATGCGAGAAGCCGTGCGCCGATGAATCCCGCTTCGATGAGTATGCCCCCCGTTCCACACATGGGGTCCAGTACCCTTTGGCCAGGCCTCACTCTTGCAAGGTTGCACAGAAGCCGTGCTTGCTTTGGCATCATGGATATGGGGGAGAAAAATGTCCTCTTGTGGGGGCGTCTTTCGGAAAAATGCCCTTTCCACTCCTCCTCCTTTATGGCCACGAGGTGAATATTTTTATTTTTCAATAAGAGCAATCTTACGTCGGGCCGGTCCAGGTCCACCGACCCCCCATGAATGTGTTCGTCGAGCGTGCTTATCACGTCTCCTTTTTCATTTCGAGAAAATCCTTCTAGGTCGATTCGGTACTTTTCCCTTTCAAGGTTGAAATCCTCCAGACAGTCAAGAGAAGAAACTTCTTGGAGAACGTTACCCGCCCAGTGTACCATTGCCGCACGGGACAAGGAAAAGGCGTTACCCCGGTCGATTCTCATAATGCGGTTCCCCAATGCATCGAAATGGGGTTCCAGGGGTTCCAAAATGGCCTTCACTTCAGCAAGGGGGAGGTCTGGGTCTTCCCCGGAGAGTTTTGCGATGATAGGCATGTTAGCTTCGCTTGATGAAGTCCATCAGCTTCTTCTTCGGCTTTTTTCTTTTCCAGACGAACTTCCTGCCGCAGTCGGGGCATTCGCCTGTGCCGTTCTTGTAGAAAACAAGGTCTTTGGAGCCGCATTTTTTGCACGTGCCCTTTTTGGGAACGGTTTCTTTCTTCTTGACGGGAGCCCCGCACCCGGTGCAATACGTTGCACCTTCTTCCAGCATGCTTCCGCACGTGTCGCAATACTCGTTTTGGTCCTCCGGTTCCGGCAACTTCCGGACTTCCTCGCTGACCTTTTCAATTATCTCGATGATTCGAGTTGTATCGTCCTTGGAAAAGAGCAATTTGGCATGGAGCAGGTCGTGTTCAAGTCGGGCAATCCCATCGGTACCGGGCGGATATCCGTCAATGAGATTTTCGCACGATTCCAAAGCCCTGGCCAGCGCTACCTTTTTAAATCCCTTTTCCTGGCGTTTCATTGTTGTCAATGCTTCGACGGAGTTTTCGAACGCGGACCTCCAATTCTCATTGTCGTATTCTTTTTGTGCGGCGTCAAGTTTCTCCGTGGCATCCTGAAAATCGATGGATACGTGTGAAGTCGCCTTTATGTTGTCATCAATGAGTTCCATCTCGTCCTGAGTTATCTCGTCTATTCCCGCAATCTTACCCAGGGTTTTGGTGATGTGGGCGCCGATGACCTCGAGTTCCTTGTTGATGTCGTCCAATGCCTTTTCAAATTTCATTTCGTCGAAAACGAGGTCTTCCTTGACCTCCTCTTCGCGACCTTCATCCCATTCTTCTTCTGGCGATTCCTCAACCTCTTCTTCCGTTTCTTTCTCAGAAATTTCTTCTTCGACCCCTTCTTCGATGGCTTCGATTATCTCGTCCTTTAGCATGCTGGGAGAAACGTCTATGTTCTTGAGGTCTGCATATTCGATGAGTTCGTCCTTGAGCATGTTGTCAATGCCTTTTTCTTCGAGCTCTTGAATCCGGTCACCTTCATCGTCTTGCCCGTCTTCTTCAGCTTCCGCCTCTTCTTCAGGTTCTTCTTCGGCATCTTCCTCAAAGTAGTACTCGTCGATTTTTCCGCTCTCGATGATGGCGTTTATCTTATCGTTTTTTAAACGCGCACCACTTAGGGAAATTTCTTTTTCATCAGCGAGCGATTCAAGCTCTTTGACCGTCATGCTCTTCAGTTTGGACTTGAGACTCATTGGGGACACCCTGTCTGACGGTTTAGTAATTAGTAAGTTGATAAACGTTTCTCTTTTTTCCAGCATCTGTGTAGTCCCGAAAGTATTTCCCACTTCAATTATATAAGTCGGCGGGGGTAACGAGAAAAAACTTGTTATATGCTCTTAGTAAAGTTTTTTATCGTGACCCCGCTTGAATATCAGCGTATAAAAGAAGAAAGCGGGGGTAACGAGAAAAAGCCATAGAAGCATTTATCACTGCTTTTTCACGTGACTCCGCTTGAATATCAGCGTATATAAGAAGAAAGCGGGGGTACCCGAATACGTCGACCAAGGCCGACCATTCCCTCGGAACCTCACGGTTCCTGCGGGAGCAAAGCTCGGTTTCCCCCGATTCCAATATAAGCCATGCGGGGGTAACGAACGAAAAACCTAGTATAATTTCATAGTAAGGTTTTTCTTCGTGACCCCGCTTGAATATCAGCGTATAAAAGAAGAAAGCGGGGGTAACGAGAA
>CAZPOY010000073.1:0-8831 GCA_964588345.1 uncultured Thermoplasmata archaeon | reverse complement strand
CAATGGTGCCGGAAAGACCACTCTGGTCAAAATATTCTGCACGCTTCTTTTGCCAACACAGGGGACGGCCAGGGTGGCGGGATATGACATTTACAAGGACGCCCAGAAGATACGTAGCAAGATAAGCATGGTGTCCGGAGGAGAGACATCCGGCTACGGGCTTCTCACCGTCAAGGAGAACATCTGGATGTTTTCGCAATTTTACGGCGTGACCAGTTCCGTTGCCAAAGCCCGCATCGATGACCTTCTGGAGGTCGTGGGGATGTCCGACAAGAAGAATGCCAAGGTCAGAACATTATCTACCGGGCAGAGGCAGAAGATGAATCTTGCAAGAGCCCTTGTCACCGACCCGGACATCCTATTCCTTGACGAACCCACTTCGGGACTCGATGTCAATTCGGCCAAGGTCATCCGGGATTACATCCAGGACTGGGTCCGAACCAACGAAGGCAAGACGGTTCTTCTCACTACCCATTACATGTACGAAGCCGACGAAATGTGCGACCGCATCGCCATCATAGACCAGGGGAGGATCGCCGCTTGCGACACGCCCGAGGGATTGAGAAGACACGTCGACGAGGACTCCGTAATCAACATGAAAGTTTCTCTATTGGATGATGCCGTAGTCCAGAGGATGCGGGGATTTCCCGGCGTCCACGAGATTTCCGCAAACCACGACGGGTCACTGGGCATTACCACGCTCAAAATTCTCCTGGAAGACGAATCGGCCGTTTCCGACGTGATGGACTCGGTAATCAAAGCGGGTTCCACGGTAAAATCCCTGAGGAAGACGGAGCCGACCCTGGAGGAGGTCTTCTTGGAGTTGGTTGGCAGGAGCATCCATGAAGACGATTGAAGAACTTAGGGATTTTCTTCTACTCAATTTGCGAGCCATAAGGGGCAGGGCATATCCCCGAGTAGTTGGAGCAAACAGAGAACCCTCCTGGATATTCTGGGGCACGATATTGCCGCTATTCACCGTCGGAGGCCTGGTATTCTATTACAAATCTCTGCAAACAGGGATGGACGAGGAAACCCAGAAGTTCTACATCGGACTGGTCGTGCTTTCCGGGGCCATGACTGCCTTCTGGCTCAACGTCATGTGGTCCATCGCCGCTCAACTTTACTGGGAGAGGGAAATCGGCAACCTCCAGCTTTACCTAACAGCGCCCTGTTCTCGGGTATCGATACTCCTTGGCATGTCCGTGGGCGGTATGACTTACACGACGGTAAGGGCAACGTCAAGCTTGCTCATAGGGGCATTCATTTTCGACGTGACCTTCATATTGACACAGCCGCTGGAACTCATCACCGTGTTTTTGGTGACCATGATCTCTCTTTACGGGTTGGGCATGCTCTTTGCGTCCTTATTCCTCATCTGGGGAAGGCAGGCCTGGCATCTCAGCGAACTCATGATGGAACCGGTATATCTGGTATCAGGGTTCTGGTTTCCGGCCAGGGTCCTAGGCACCGTCGTAGCGTCCATCGCCTCGCTTCTTCCCATTACCCTGGGATTGGATGCCATGAGGCAGCTTTTATTTGATTATTCAGGGAACCCCTGGCTCATGCCATACCAGTATGAGATCGCATTTTTGGCGGTAACGGGTGTATTCTTTTACACCTTCGCCATCTACGCCCTCCGCTTCATGGAGAGAAAGGGCAAAGAGACCGGGAGGTTGATAATGAGATGGCAATAAGCTCCTTCAAAGGCAGGGTCAAGAAAGATTTCACAACCCTAAAGCTGGCCTCTTGGATGGGATGGCAGATAGAATCGAATTGGACCAACCCCCTCATTTTCGCCATTTACGCCATCATAAAGCCACTGGCAGCCACGCTCATACTCGTATTCATCTTCATCGTGGCAACCGGCGGAGAGGGGAGCCAGGACATGTTTGATTTCATGTACATCGGCAACGCTTTTTACATGTACGTAGCCCAAGTTCTTTTTGGCATAAGTTCGGTAATTCACGAAGAAAGGGAGCATTACGAAACGTTGAAATACGTATATACGTCGCCGATAAACTTCTACATATATCTGGTGGGCAGGGGATTTGCCAAAGTGGTCTTCACAACCGTAGCAGTGGTAATAACTCTCCTCTTTGGCGTATTTGTCCTTGGAGTGAACATCACGCCAGGAACGGTATCTCCCGTTTCCTTCCTCCTTGTTTTCCTCATGGGGCTTTTGGGCATAATGGCATTTGGCATCACCATGGCCGCCTTTTCGCTAATAACTGCCCGGCACGACCGGTCCATGAACGAGGTGTTCTCAGGCATTTTCTACCTGTTTTCAGGCGTGATGTATCCCATATCCGTGCTTCCCGATTGGTGCCAGTCCATTAGCAGGTGGCTCCCGGTGACCTACTGGCTGGAGGCGGTTCGAAGGACCCTTTTGGGGCAGAGCAAGGCGACGCTACCAACCATGATGGAATCCTATACTTATGGGGAACTTCTCCTAGTTCTGGCCGTAAGCACAATATTTTTTTATTTTCTATCTGTGCTGATATTCCGTTTTTCCGATTCCATCGCAAGAAAAAAAGGGCTCGTCGACATGCACACGGCATACTGAGCGCATCAAAGGTCCTACGGAAAAAAAGTCCTCATCGGGACAATATCGCCGTATTGCCACGAACCTCGACGAGATGAAAGCCCGTTTCCTTTGCCAATAGTTGGAAAAACTCCTTGCGCCCCAATTCCCCGTATGCTGAACGGTCTGCCTTTACCTTGGCAGCCCCGTGGGCGGTCACCTGGTCTGCGACCTCTCCGATTATGCCCTTTGTCAATCCGTTCTTTCCGATTTTGATGCTCGCCTTTTCCCTTGTAAGGTCACTTGCTCTTGCGTTCATTTTTCTTCACCACGGGGTATCGTTTGACAAAATTGCAATTAGAACAGGTCACCGTAAGAACGTCATTGTTCAACCGCGTCCTGGCCCCGGTCCCACCCATGTAGGAACCGCATTCTCTGCAGACCCGCATCTTTTCTTTTGGGGGCATCTGGACCTTGTATCGGCGGGAAATCCTAAGCGCCAGCGAAGCGTACCTGTTGGCCCGGTCCTTCCTACCGTCCAGATGGGCCTTTTCGGCTTCGTCAAGCAGTAGAACGATGCGTCTCTTGGCTATGGACTTGCGCTCCGCTTTGCGACGCTTCCACTTGCTTCTTCTTGCCATTGCCGTCTGCTACTCCCTTAACCGTGCTGAAATAAAAATATTGTCAAAGGCATTCCGGTGGACCGCCCAGTAATACCTCCATCTCCAAATGAAGCTCCAGCATCCTTTTCACACCCTCGCAGGCCTCCTTTGCCATAAGGTCCTTTAAGACGGCGGCCAGGGTTCCCGGCTTGTCGCCCTTTGTTAGATTATCCGCATGGGTCACTATCTTTTCTTCTAGGGATACGGGAATGAGACTTAGTTTGCCCAGTCCGTGTTTTTTCGCTTCCTCCCGTCCCAGGCCAGCGCCCACGTGCACGAGGGCAAATCTGCATATTTCTTCTTCGACGCCCATCTCCTTGAGCATTTGGTAACCTACGACGCCGTGGTCGATTCCGTGTGTCTTCCCCCGGCCGATGTCGTGAAGGAGCGCGCCCTGGCGTAAAAGGTCCAAATCGGCTCCGGCCATGGCCCCCCATCGCAAGGATCTCCTTTCGACCTCTTCGACATGCCGAATCACGGATTTTGAGCAGTTGCTCTTCTTAAGGAGTTCGATGCACTCTTCCCTCTTGAGTCCCTTGGAAACTTCTGATGCGTACGTTTTGCCCGACTTCCGAGGAAGTATCTCATTTGCTCCGTCGAAGTCTTTTCGTTCCCATTCCCCTCCATGGTATCGGTCCAGAAAAAGGGCCAACGCCGCCACTTCGGAATGGGGCTGGTTCCCCACGGCAACGTTGTAATCCGCGATGTCATAGGTTTCTCTAGGGACCTTTTCGGCCCCAACGATGACCAGAGGTTCTTCGTCCCAGGGCATTTCTCCCTGGAGAACGGACAAGGGCTCTCCGTACATGGTGAGATGAACGACCTTGCCAGGCCATTTTTTGGCAAAGGTTCGCCAGCCATCCAATTGGTCTATTGAAAAATTCCCCCCGAAGCGCTCTACGACGCCTCTTACGCTCTTGAAAAGATTTTCGTCGCTAGTGGAAAAGGTTATTCCAGAAGCCCCCATGGCCCGGGCAGTAAGGGATACATGGGTGGAAATCCGTTTGTCCCTGCCGGGGCGGTGCCCCAGTCTCAACACGTGGACCATGTCACATCTCTATCTTTTCCACCCTCTGGCCCCGGAACTCCATCTTTGCAGAACGCCTTATTATGCTCTTGAGATACGTCTGGTTCATCTCGAGTTCTTCAGCAAGTTCGCCAGAATAAACGCCTTCCGCTCCCACTTGGTCCAGAATTTTCTCCTCGACCTCCTCGAATTCCTCTTGTGGTACCATGGTTGCAGCCAAAACGTCGGAGATTTCCACTACGGGGCACGTGGCATTGATCTGAAATGAAGTATAGTATGTATGATACGCTTTTTGAGGGGGGACCTCACCTTGCCACCTTGACTCGATGAGCTTCATCTTCTCGAAGAACATTATGGCTTCCTTCCCTTCCTGGCCGAATTCCTCTTCTATTTGGTCAATGGTGAACCAATCGGCGGAAAGCCGTTTGAACACCTCTTTTTTGACCTCCGAGTCAACGGTTCGCAGAATGGGCACTAGCTCGGACACGTCGTTGATAACCTTAATCCGGTTCATGATAAGCAACACCATATCGGTGTCGGGGCATTTAAGCCATTCGCTTTTTTCCACCAAACGGGTCGAAATTTTTAACTATTCACCGCTATTGTGTTACCAGATGAAAGAACAAAAAGATGAGGACCTCACCAGAATTTTCGTACTAGCCAAGGTGTCTCCCGGCTCCCTTGAAGATTTCATAAAGGGTGCGAGGCATCTAGAAGGAGTGGCAATGGCGTCTTCCGTAACCGGCGCATACGATTCCGTGGTGATAATCGAAGCGGACTCACCGGCAAGAGCACTAAAAGTCGTCCTGAAAGGCGTTCGTGCCATGAAGGGCGTGGAGGAGACCCAGACCCTGGTGGAGGTTCCCATCGAATGAGGTGCATATCATGATTCCTGGAATGGGACGGGGAATGAATCCCCGTCAGATGAAGCAGATGATGAAACGAATGGGCATAACGACCGAAGAACTGGAGGCCACCGAGGTGATAATCCGGCTGGAGGACAAGGAACTGGTTATAAAGGACCCCGCCGTCACCGCGATGAACGTTAAAGGGGACAAGACCTTCCAGATAGTCGGTGAATGCGAGGAAAGGGAACTGAGTCAATCCACGGGAACTGCAGGGCCCTCAGTACCTGAAGAGGACATCGAACTCGTTTCGCAGCAGGCCGGCGTTTCCAAGGAAAAGGCGAAAAAAGCGTTGGAAGAAAGCGACGGTGACCTTGCTGAGGCGATAGTCTCGTTGCAATCCTGATGGTGGTCTGTTGGAAGTTCGATTGATATCACACACACCCGAACCTGAAAAAGTGATTGCCGCCTCAATAAAGGCGTGCCACTCGAAGAAATTAAAGGGTCCCGAAGCGTTCTCTCAAAAAGACATTTTGCGTCTCATCGACATGGTGAGGACGTCGGGGCACTGGTCGGTGATGGAACATGCTAGCTTTACGTTCTCGGTTTCGGGAGTTTCCAGGGTCACAACGCATCAGCTGGTAAGACACAGAATCGCATCGTATTCACAGCAAAGCCAGCGATACGTGGACATCTCCGACGGTGGTTTTGTCACCCCCTCCTCGCTAGAGGACGGCAAAGAGGGAGAAATTTATAGGAAGCACATCAAAAACGCCATTGAAGCATATAGCAAATTGACGGATATGGGGGTGCCCAAGGAGGATGCCCGATACATCCTTCCCAACGCCATGACGTCGAACCTCGTCTTCACCATGAACGCCCGGGCTCTTTGGAATTTCATTTCCTTGAGAACATGTAGAAGGGCACAGCAGGAGATACGTATTCTGGCCATTCAGATGCTGCGCCTTGTCAGGGAAAAAGCCCCTGCGGTTTTCCGTGATGCCGGACCCCCCTGCCTGCGCGGACCTTGTCCCGAGGGAAAGCATTCTTGCGGAAGACCCGTGACGAGAGAAGAGTTATGAATTCATTTTCACCCACCTCCATATAACAGTATTAAAGTACCGAGGGCTATTCTGTAGCGGTGTTCTAATGAGTATCAAAATAGAAGAGTTGCCCGGAGTAGGAGACGCAACCGCGGATAAACTCAGGAACGCTGGTTACAATGATGTGATGGCGATAGCCGTCGAATCACCGAAAAATCTTGCAGACCTTGCAGAAATCGGTGAGGCGACCGCCAATAAGATCATTAACGCAGCGAAAATGGAAGCAGACATCGGCGGATTCGAGGTCGCCTCGGAGATATCAGCCAGAAGAAACAAGATAGGCCGGATTACAACCGGTTCCAAGGCCTTTGACGAGCTCATGGGCGGAGGAATCGAGACGCAATCGATTGTAGAAGCATACGGCGAGTTCGGTTCTGGAAAAACGCAGGTGGCACATCAACTGGCCGTCAACGTTCAGCTTCCTTCAAACGAAGGCGGATTGGGCGGGGAGGTTGTGATAATCGACACGGAAAACACCTTTCGTCCTGAAAGGATCGTACAGATGTCCGAACACGTCGGATTGGACCCCAAGGAGACGCTGGAGAAGATACACGTTGCCAGAGCATTCAATTCGCACCATCAGATTCTTCTGGTGGACAAGGCAAAAGAGATTGCACAGAAAAAAGACATCAAGCTTATGATAGTCGATTCACTAACGGCCCATTTCAGAGCCGAATACGTGGGCCGAGGTTCTTTGGCTGAGAGACAGCAGAAGTTGAACAAGCACCTTCACGACCTCTTGCGATTTGCCGACATCAATAACGCTGCCATCATGGTGACCAATCAGGTTGCGGCCAAGCCGGACGCATTCTTCGGGGACCCCACAAGGCCCATAGGCGGGCACATCGTCGGACACACGGCTACGTTCCGCTTATATCTCAGGAAAAGCCGAGGTTCCAAGAGAATAGCACGGCTTGTCGATTCACCGAATCTGCCCGAAGGCGAAGCGGTTTTCCAGGTAACGGAGAACGGAATAGTGGACTAAATATCCCGTGAATAAAAAAGCAGCATTCGTGACAAATCTCAAATGGAACCGAGCATGTCTTTGAGGGAGGATGGTTTCATCTCCCTCTTCATGTCTTTTACCAGTCCCTTGTAATAGCGGATTTGCTCGTTCATCCTTCTTATCTCCTTTTTCCTTTCTTCGATGTCGATTTCGACCTGCTTCAATTCACTTAAAAGTTCCTTTTCCCTTTTAATGAGTTCTTCACGCTGGGCAATGGCTGCATTTATCTTACCCTGGTCCACGTTACCGCCTCGGATTCATGGCTTCGACGTCGCCTCGGTTCTTGAAAACATTTGCATCCATCTCATCAGCATACGCATCTCCCAGTTTTTCGTAAAGTTCATCGCGAAAATCCTTGATGCGGACAAGTTCGCTTAAAATCTCTTTCCTCCTTTTCTGCAGCGCTTCAAGTTCTTCTTCCATCTCGGAAAGCCGATGCTCCCATTTTTCTTTTTCCTTGATTGCCATGAGAATGTTCTTGCTGGGCATCTACACGAAAAAAGCGTAAGGGAGCATATAACTCTTTCTTATTTCACTTTTCCAAATCCTTTTTAGTCATCATCCGGTTCAATATCCGATGGAACGGGATTGGACCGAACGATATCGCCCAAGAACCCTGGACGAACTGGCCGGACACAACAAGGTCAGGGAAATGCTAAGGGAATGGGCCAAGGCGTGGCTCAAGGGAACGCCAAAAGATAAAGCGATGGTATTTCAAGGTCCCCCGGGCGTTGGCAAAACAACGGCGGCACTTGCTTTGGCAAAAGAGATGGGCTGGGCCGTTGTTGAACTCAATGCCTCCGATAAAAGAAATGCATACGCAATTAAGGACATCGCGGAAAGGGGGGCGCTTTTCGACACTTTCACGGATGAGGGAAACTTCGTATCAAGCAAGAAAGGGGGTCACAAGCTAATAATCGTTGATGAAGCAGACAATCTTTTTGGTAGAGAGGACCAGGGGGGTAGTGGAGCCATCGTCCAGCTTGTAAAAAAGACTAAACAGCCCGTGATATTGATTGTCAATGATTATTACGAGCTAACACGAAGGTCCCCGCCGATAAAATTCATGACGAAGAAGGTTGATTTTTACAAATTGAGAAAGGCAAGCCTGATAAACCGATTGTTGGAGATATGTGAGAAGGAGGGCATTGAAACCGACGCCGCCACCATGGACGTCATAGCCGATAACGCCAATGGGGACCTCCGTTCGGCCATAAAGGACCTTCAAGCAATGGGGATGGGCAGGGAAGAGTTGCGAGTGAAGGACCTCCTGGCTCTTTCATACAGGGACAAGGATGAATCGATATTCGACCTCCTGGCACTGATTTTCAAGTCCGACAAGACGGACCTGATACGAGAAAAGACCCGTTCCGTCGACGAAACTCCAGACAATCTTCTTTTGTGGGTTGATGAAAATCTTCCCAAGCAGTCTGAGAAGAAGGAGGACCTGGCCAGGGGTATTTACGCCCTTTCCCGAGCAGACATATTCCTCTCCAGGGTGTGGAAACGGCAGAATTATGCGCTCTGGTCTTACGCAAGCCAAATGATGACGGAGGGCGTGGCACTTGCCAAAGAAGAAAAATATCGCGGATACAAGAAGCTTGCCTTTCCTAACTGGCTCAAGAAGATGTCAAGGACAAAATCGATGCGATGGACCTAGAAGG
>CAZPOY010000072.1:7639-8891 GCA_964588345.1 uncultured Thermoplasmata archaeon | reverse complement strand
CCAACCATTCTTTAAGAGATTCCATCTCCTTTAGGCGACCGAGCATCGGTTTTTCGGGAATCGCTTCCTCCACGAAGATTGTCCTTATCATCCTTTTGCTGAAGGTCTCGAGGCCTTCTTTGTCGATTTTCTTGTTGGTATCGATGAATTTTACTATCTGGCTGAGAGAAAGGTCAGGATGCTGAGCCAACAAATCCCTCATGGTCAATCGTTCCCCATCTTCCCCCTGAACATGCATTTTCAGATACTTCTCCCGCAGTTCCTTGGCTTTCTTCAGTCCCTTGGGAAGAAGATAATAAGCGGTGTGTTTGTTGTTGTAAGAATCTATATATTTCTTGTCCGCAGTCAGAAGACCCTGTTCAATGAGTTGGTTAACGGCCCTTGGAACGTTGTTTCGGGTTATGACAACACCCTGGGCTATCCCTTCCTGCGTTATTTCAACGGGAACGTCATAGGATTCTTTGGAGAGGTTGTAATCGATAAGATGCATCAATATCCGCTTTTTCGTCGTGACCAAGGGCCTACTCATGAAATAATGATAACTCATAAAAATTAATAAAATGTTTGGTTGTTGCAGAGAAAACTCGAATTATGGTATTTGATGGGGGTCCCTATTAAATTCTTACGTTTAGGTATCGATGCTGATTGCGATACATGATTTCACTAAGTGATACCCGGTCTATCAGTATATATAAGGAATGATGGACAACATTGTTAACAGTGATGAAAATGAAAACGCGATACGTTATCGTTTGTATGGCCGCCCTAGTCGCCGTTGTAATGATGGGAGCTGCCCAAGGAGAAGAAAACATGAATGAAGAAGCCACGACCATCGTGGCAGAATTTACCATGGACGAAGATTCACGTCTGGAAGTGCCATTGGAAAATTTACTCAATGAGAACTACCTCAATTATGAGATAATAAGTGATAATATTTTGAATGCATGGACCGATGAAAACGGAGAGAATTTGGTCATAGAACCGGTTCAAGACGAGCATGGCTTTGGAACTTTGATGCTGAACGTTACTTATCCGTCGGAGAATGTTACCTCTTCGAGCGAGGATACAATGATGATTATAGATACATACTATGTAGATACATACAATGAATGGGTTCAGATAAATGTAGAAGTACTGGACATGCCCGACGTTTTCATCGATAAAAACTGGGAAAAAGCAGTCATCAACGCATCGGACATATTCGATTCACCCGGAGAACTCATTTCGGTGGAATCAGAAGACCCCGTGGAAA
>CAZPOY010000072.1:0-7539 GCA_964588345.1 uncultured Thermoplasmata archaeon | reverse complement strand
CCGTTGACCACCGGCTGTCCGTTCTTCTCAAAGACATGCCCGACATTTTCATCGACCAGGACTGGGAAACCGGCGTAGTGGACCTGAACAATCTTTTTGAAGGGAACTGGAGTTCGTTAACCCTTGATTGCCCCGACCCGGTAATTATTGAAGAAGTTGGGGGGCAGATTTACATGCGAGGAGACCCCGGCTGGACGGGAAATACACGGATTACCGCAAGTGTTGTTTACCTCTCTGCAGCACCTCAACCACCAAGCATCCCGCAAGGAGAAAGCCACGACATTGAGTTAACGATAGAACCCATACCAAAGGTCCAGACTGATGAAGACACGTCATTCTCAATAGACGTTTCTGAATTTTTCCCGGGAGATTGGGATTATCTCGACGTCTCAGGAGATTATGCTGAAAAAATTACCATTGACAACGCGGGAATCGTTTCTGCAGACTGCCCACGGAATCTAGCCGGATTCTGGAATTTGACCTTAATGGCTTACTATGACGTCGATGGCATCAACCCTCCTTCTGATAGGGATGTCATCATGGAACAAAGAGGAATGGTCTCTCATCGGCTTTCTTCTTTCTTGAAGGACATGCCAGACATGAAATTTGATGAGAATTATCCCTCGGAAAGGCTCCAACTCGATTCCATGTTTACGCCGGGTTGGGATTCCATGTCTTATATCGCTCCAGGGGACATCATCGTCGAAATGGACAACGATGGCATCATCTTCCAAGGAACGACCTATTGGAAGGGACATGCGAATGTGACATTCGTGGGAGAATATTCAGATGGTTCAACGGAAACGCATACGGCACATCTTAACATTTTGGAAATACCAAAGTACCGATTCGAAGAAGACAAGGGCGAGGTCTATGACATAAGCAAATATCTCTCGAATGACACGGTTTCGGTCACTGTCGAAGGCCTGGAAAAATGCAGATGGAATATCGAAAAAGGACAATTGGAAATAGCAGGAAAAAACAACGAATACAGTTGGGATAACTTCACAATCGTTTCCACATTGGCGGACAATTCCACCCAGGTTAAACACGCAGAACTCTTCCTACACCCCGCCCCGGACATCATGTTCCAATCGGGTTTTTCGTCAACGCCTGTGTACCTGCCACATTATTTCGATGAACCTTTTTCCAGTGTGGACCTCCCTCCTTACAGCTCGATCCATTTCTCTTTTGACAAAACCAGCAAGGAAATAACCGTTTATTCAAATGGTGGAGGGGCACAAAAAACGTTCACTATAAATACCCTTGATGACCAGAGAAATGTCGTGGAATCCAGAGATTTCGAAATTACCGTCTTGCCTTCTTTCAAACACGGAATGTACGAAGACGTGGAATCTTCTCTGGATGACCTATTGGGAATTGCCCCTGAAGGTTACCTCGGAATGGAGTTTTTCCATGCCGACAACTTCATAATCCAAGACGGGAGCGACGGTCTTACCATAACGGGACTTGAAAATTGGAACGGCATAAATTGGGTGAAATCCACTGTTGCATACGACCTTGAATCATACAGGAAATTCACCGATTCGGGAGACCCCTTTGCCCCTGACCAGACGTTCAGTTTGGACGTTAGCTTCGAAGTGAGAACGTTTCCGGCTCCAGACATTTATTTCGACATGAATACGACAAACGCCTTTTCACTTGACAACTATCTGCAATCAGGTTGGGAATCGGTAACTATTAGCAACGGAGAGAACGTTTCTTACAGCATCAACCACGATGAAAATTTAGTGATGTGCTCTCCTGGACAGGGCTGGAATGGTATGGAATCCCTCGTAATCACCGCCATTTACCCTGAGCCCATTCTAACCGGTGCCAACAATTATTCAAGATATTATCAGGTGCCCGGTGTTGTACTTGTCAGAGACATCCCCCGCCTTAATTGGAATGAAGACACCAGTTTTGAACTCCTTCTCTCGGAACATGACTTTCCAGACGGGATGCTGTCGCTTGAATTTGCTGGCGAAGACGTTGTGAATGCCGATACGGATGCGAGCAACGAGAAAATGACCATAGAACCCTCTCTCAACTGGAATGGTTACACAACGGGCACGATTACAGCCCTTTACGACGATTACGTTCCTTTCCAGGGGGACGGACATGAATGGGACAAATTCATTCAAAGAAGGGTCGAAATGACCGTGTGGCCCGTCAACGACGCCCCGGTTCCGATATCGTCAACCCATTATGTGGAATCTTCGGAGGATGAAATCATGACGTTCAATGACCTGAACATTCTCTTTGAAGACGTCGATTCCGACCTGACGTTCATGTGCCAAAACGGTGACAATTCCAAGTTGAGCATCAACGAAAACACGTTGAAGATGCACCCCGATGCTGATTATAACGGCTATGAATACTACGAAGTTATCGCAATGGACGGCGAATATTTTGCTACGGTGACCATGATAAACTACATAAATCCTGTAAATGACGCACCCCGGCTTAAGAAAGAACTCCCCGTTATCTCAGGATGGGAAGATGAAGCCCTTGGTGTGGATTTTGACGTCAACAGTTACTTCGAAGACGTGGATGGGGACACCTTGACCGTGGACATGGATTCATCGGTGCAAGAAGTCATCATTGACCGGTCCGATGGGGTCTTGACCTTGACGCCGGCTTCGAATTGGTATGGCGAGTGCCTGCTTACCATTAGCGTGAGCGACGGGGAATATTCCGTTGCAAGCGACATGAGTGCCTCTTTCCGACCCATCAACGACCCGCCAGTTTTGGTTGTAAACAAGACTCTGAACGCCGTGGAGGATGAGACTTCCGATTCATTGGACCTAAACCATATGTTCTATGATGTGGACAGTGAATTGACCTTCTCCTTCGAAGGTGAAAACGTCTCAGGAGGCATAAGCGAAGACATTCTGCTCCTAAAAGGATTTCAGGACGTAAACGGCATAATAAAAATTACCGTTACTGCTTCGGATGGCGAATATGCGACCCGAGGGACTGTATTTCTTGACATCGCTCCGGTAAATGACCCACCTAGGGTCATTCATTCGGAGGTGAGTATGAATCTCTTTGGAATCGAATCAGGCGACTCGGTTGACCTCAGCACGCTATTCGAAGACGTTGATAGTACGCTGACCTACGTAGTATCTGGACTTAGCGACGCTTTCGATTTCAAAATCGAAGACGGGGTGCTAACTATATCGTGCGAAACCAAACCACAGGCAACAACCACGAGTCTAACCATAATGGCCTATGACGGCGAATATTTCGTTGAATCGAACCTTGAGGTGAATTACATGTCCGTAAATGAACCACCTGTAATAAACGAGAACATCGGAATTGTACAGATGATTGAAGACGAGACCCTACACATGGACCTTTCAGAAATCGCCGTAGATGAAGATTCCCATCTGAAAGTGTTGATGCTTGATTCGGACCATGTCTTGGCATTTTCCATGAAAGACGACACGATGATGATAACGCCTGAGGAGAACTATTTCGGACCAGCACGGATGATGCTTGAGATAAGCGATGGGGAATATTCCAATGTGGTTTCCCTTTCTCTAGCAATCGAACCGGTTAACGACCCACCGGTGTTTCTGGGACCAGTTTATACAACCATTTTAGAAGATAGTGTGAAATCGTGGAATCTCAATGACCACTTCTTCGACCCGGATTCGTCCCTTGGATACACTTCCGACAAAGGCACCATCAGGGATAACATCCTCAGCTTCTCGCCCGAAAAAGACTGGAACGGGATGGAAACCATCGTGGTCACAGTTTCTGACGGTGAATATGAAACGGTAGGCATGTTCAACATAGAAGTGCTTGCCGTCAACGACCCACCGGTGATATCGGATGGGGCGGAACTTGTCATTGAAGAGGACGGAACATACACCTACGACCTGTCGAAATGGATATTCGATCCTGAAGGAGAATCCACTTATACGGCAACGGGAGGTAATGGCATAATTCTGTCACTTGAGGACAACATGCTTGAACTGAGTACGGAAAAGGACTGGAACGGAAGGACGTGGATAACGGTAACTTGCCATGACGGATACTCTGTTGAACTGGAAAAGGTCGTGACGGTGAAAGCCGTGAATGACCCGCCCTTGGCAAATGAAAGTGCATTCCTGGAGATGACCGAAGACCTGAGCAGCAACTATGACATCGCTTCTCTATTCTACGATGTTGATTCCCAATTGGAGTTCTCCGCCTCGGTCAGCCAAGGCCGCTTTGACCTGTCCCTGGTTGGAAACTCGTTGGAAATCGTGCCCGAAACGGACTGGTCAGGACAAGGCGAGATAATCGTTGCGGCATCAGATGGCAATTCGAGTGTTACTTGCTCACTTGAAGTAATGGTGAATGCCGTGAACGATCCGCCGGCCATCAGTGGTGGTGCTCAGAAGTACCTGCTGCTAGATGGAGACAGCCAATCCCTAATCCCCTATGAACAGGTCTTCATTGACCCAGACGGGGACGACATGACGTATTGGGTTGATTCCAACGGCATCGAAATTGAGTTGACCGAAGATGGTTTCCTCTTCAAAGGAACCAACGACATGGAGCGCAAAAAGTATGTGACGCTGCATGCCTCTGACGGAACCTCTTCACAAGATTACGTCATGATACTCTCAAACAGCCAATACGAAGCGGAAACGTCTACCTCGAACGTGGCATGGGGATTCCAGCCGGCAAGCATCCTTGCAATAGGGGTCCTATTGGTCCTCGTTGCCATGGCCAGTTCACTGGTTTTGAACAAAAAGCATTCAAGGGCCTCATAGGCCCTTTTTTCTTTCTTTTTTCCCGGTGGAAATATGATGGATGTGAAACGAAATCAGGCATTTGCAACCTTTGAAAAAGGGCGGAACGGAGCTGGCATGATGACCGTTTTTTCTGATGTCCTACGACATGAATTGCTGATGTTGCTCTTCGGAATTGTGGGTGCTTTCACCGTCAGCTTGTACATTACCGAGATGAAGCCCGAAGGAATGTGGTCCTGGACCGGTGTTTCATTACTGCTCTTCACTTCCATCGCTGCCATAGTTTATTCTTCCGATTCCATTACAGATTATGTCACGAATCAAGGGAAATTCCTTCCAATGAAAAAGAAGGCCTCAAGGGACTTTATGAAGATTAAAAACGTCATCAGACGGATGGTTCCAAGTGTGAATCGCTCTCCAAGTAAGTATGCTGAAACGGACCATACCAAAAAGGTTCTGGAAAAAACGTTTGAACCTAGGGATGGAAAAACCATTCCAGACGAATTTGACGCTGATGCAGCCCTTAAAGAGTTATTGGAAAGCATATCTTCCCACACGAATGTTCCCACAGATGAAGATTGCAATATCGAAATAGAACTTGTCCCTCCAACGGAGGATATGCCAAACACTTTTTCGTCGGGCGTAGGAATGCTGGAGACTGAAGTGGGTGAAAAGGAAAATGACGTGAAACGGGGGACTTCTGCGGGATACCTTGACGAACTGGCATCCAAAATCTTTTCCCAGCATATAGAAGAAAAAACGCCCAAGAAAATGAGACCGATAAGAAAAAATGAAGTGAACGTTTACAGAAGGATTGCAGATTTTGACGATACGATGCTTATGCAATTTGATGTGGAACATGGGCATTTTTATCTTGTTCAAAAGGCGGAATACAAACCCGATTTTCTTGTTGAATTGGAATGCCCTTCATGTGGCCATACCGTGGATATGTCTGCGGACTCATGTCCTAGATGCGGCATCGTTTTCGTGGACGGCCAAGAGAGCATATACCTCAATGACCTTTTTGAAAATTCCGTAATGAGGGACTTGACTCAGGTCCGGTTCATAAAAATGGATTTTGAAGCGGGAAACGTATTGGTGTATCAAGGTCATCCGAAAAAAGACATGTTCGATCTCAAGAAAGCAGAATTGACAACAATATAGGAGAAATGAAAATGAAAGAAAAAGCCCACGACATATTAGAAGAGCCCGAAGCGGTCAAGTTGCTTCTTTTCGCAAGGAAGGCACCCCGGTCGCCAGAAGAAATAAGCAGAAACCTGAATTTGCCCATATCTAATTGCTATAAAATTCTGGGAAAACTCAAGAAATTAAAACTTGTGGAAGAAGCGGAGTCGTATATCGATTCTCGTGGAGTGACCAGATATCGGTATCGGTCAATGCTTGGAAACGCTTACATCAGGGTAGAAAGGGGCGGAGTAAAAATCCGACTAGCAAACTACCTTGACAGCCTTCCCATGTCATACGCAAGGTCTCGGTAATTGGTGATGTAATTATCATCTAGAGGAATTTGAACTTAGTTTATATATCAAATGACAGCGATGTTTAAATTAACGGTGATATGAAAAATGGATACGTTTGACTTAAGCAAAATAGTCACAGACGAATATGCCGCAAAGATTCTTGTCGCTACATATGGCAAGTCGTTAAGCGCCATAGCCTTGTCTAGAAACTTGGAGATACCCATCGCAGCTTGCTACCGAAGGATACACAGTTTGGAGGAAGCAGGACTTTTGAGGATGACGGAAAGAGCCCTTACACAAAAGGGAAAACGCATCTCTCTCTACCAGTCGAACCTGAAGAATGCCTACATCTTTTTAGAAGGTGGCAAACTCCGAGTGCGGTTTGAGATGGTTTCGGGTCAGGTCAAAGATCACGGAAAGGGTTGGTCCACTATCGACTTGAAAGAGTGATTTTTTTTTTTGAAACGATGATTATCAAATAGTGGGTTTTGACCAACACCTTTAAATCAGTTGCATGTGCTTGTTTATATTCCGGGTGGACAAAATGAATGAAAAAACAGGTATGGATGCTTTCGACCTTTCGAAAATTATTACCGACGAATACAGCGCTAAAATTCTTGTTGCCACCTTCAACAAACCCCGAAGTGCGAACGAGCTATCCGATTCGCTTGGCATACCCATTGCTGCTTGCTACCGACGGATAAATACTCTAAAAAAACACGGCCTTCTGCTGTTGGATGAAAGGGCTCTTACGCAAAAGGGCAAAAGGGTATCGCTCTTTAGGTCCAATCTGAAAAACGCATACATCTTCTTGGAAAATGGCAAGCTTCGGGTAAAATTCGAACTCCTCCATGAAGGAAAAAACATTCCCAATGGCTGGAATACTCAGCTAGTGCTGTAGAACCTTTTTCCCAGGTGCAATATCTTCAAACAGGTATGAATATTTCGTTCTAATGCGAGAGTTCGTTCTTTTCATGACCATCATGACGAAAAATACAATGAATGTGAAAGCGATCAATAATGTGTGACCAGCAGTCAATTGAATTACATTGGAATATGAGAATGAGAGCGATTGCGAAAGAGCGTAGGTTGTTTCAGAGAAAGGATAATACAGTTTCAACGGCGTTCCGTCCATCGTATCCAAGACCAAATGACCCAAATTATTCAGGAAAAAGATTATGGAGAACAATCTGAGATTCATGGACCATGGTTTTTTGGCATTCTCGAAAATGTAACATGCAAGAAACAATGCCAGGGGTAGTGAAAATAAAACCCATATGTTATGAAAGGCGAAAGGATGAAAGAGGTGG
>CAZPOY010000071.1:7222-8892 GCA_964588345.1 uncultured Thermoplasmata archaeon | reverse complement strand
GGTTGTTCGTGAATTAAAACATAATTCACTTACTCCCCCTCTGCGTAAAGTTTGATATTGAATATGGTGAAAAATAGACAGAGGGTTGTTCGTGAATTAAAACATAATTCACTTACTCCCCCTCTGCGTAAAGTTTGATATTGAATATGGTGAAAAATAGACAGAGGGTTGTTCGTGAATTAAAACATAATTCACTTACTCCCCCTCTGCGTTATTTCCTTTTTTAACAAAAGAAATATCTAGAGACAATTCACTCGCTCCCTTCTGCGCGAATCGAGTTAATTATGCTTGGAGGTATATGATAAGTATGATTTACATGATTTTTCAGCAAACTAGTTATAGCGGTTCTGCTTGCTAATCGTGATTGCAATGTTCGGAAACCATGATTTTTACGGAAGCACGACCGTTGGCGAAAGGGGTCAGATAGTAATTCCTGCCCAACTCAGAGAAGATATGGGAATAAAACCCGGTGACAAGCTCATCGTCATGAAAGTCGGCCCAAAAGACAATGAATCCATCATGATAATGCCCAGTACGGCGTTGAATCATATGATGGAAATGATGAAAAGGCATTTCGAGAAGCTAATGACCGAAGCCGAAAAAGCATCGAGCGACTAATCGGGGAAATTTACATGGAAAATGCCATTGAAACAGTAAAACTGACGAAGCGATTCAAGGAGGTCTTGGCCGTTGACGCCGTCTCATTTTCCGTAAGGAAGGGAGAGATATTCGGCTTCCTGGGTCCCAACGGAGCAGGAAAAACGACGACCATAAGGATGTTATGCACGCTAACTAGGCCGACCGAAGGGTCAGCAACGGTCGCAGGACACGACATCGTGAAATCGCCCAACAAGGTGCGCAACAGCATCGGCCTGGTATCGGAAAAAATGATAATGTACGATCGGCTTACGGCATACGAGAATCTCAAGCTCTTTGCCAAACTTTACAATCTGTCCCGGGACGAGATGACGAGGAAGATTGATGAGCTTCTGGAACTGGTCCACATGCAAAAATGGCGTGACAGCCAGATAGGAACCTTCTCCACGGGAATGAAGCAGCGCATAAATGTCATCAGGGCGCTTCTCAACGAGCCGGGCATCCTTTTCCTTGATGAACCTACCCTGGGTCTTGACCCTCAATCGACTGCAGAAATCAGGGAATTCATTCAACGAATCAACAAGGAGCAGGGTTCCACGATTATTCTGACAACCCATATGATGGTTGAAGCGGAAATGCTCTGCGACCGCGTCGGCATCATTGACAAGGGGAAGATAGTCGCTCTGGACACGCCCGACAATCTCAAGAAGATGGTTTCCCAGGGCACCGATTCGTTAATCGAAATGGAGATATCCAATCTGACTTCCGAGATGATAGGCGGTTTGAAAGGATTGGAATGCGTGACGAACCTAGACGTTTTCGAAAATACGAAGATGACAATCCAGGCCAGGGGCGACCACCCCTTCGATGCGATTATAGATGCTGTCAGGAGCAAGGGAGGCATCGTAACATCCGTCAAGACAAAGGAGCCTACTTTGGAAGATGTATTCCTGCATCTTACCGGAAGGACCGTTCGCGAGGAAACCAAGAAGGCAAAAAATGCAAGTGGGAGAGGTCCTCATTCAAGGGGTTCTGCAGGGAGGAGAGTTCGATGAACCCGAAAAGAATTTTGA
>CAZPOY010000071.1:0-7212 GCA_964588345.1 uncultured Thermoplasmata archaeon | reverse complement strand
CCATAGTTTCTGGGTCGGTTGGAAGGACGTCATGGACATAATCCGGTCGCGCATGGGGCTGGTAATGCTGGTCATCATGCCGATTTTCATGATGGTGATGGTGGGCTTCATCTTCCCTTCAATGGATACGATATCGGGAACGGAGATTGCCTATGCAGACATGGACCAGCCCGTTAATGGCACATCTTTTTCGGCTGCCTTTTATGATAATTTCCAGTCCATGAACGAGGAAACGAACTTTTTCAAGGTGACTAATGAAACAGACATGCACGCCATCAAGGAAGGCATCCGGCAGGGCGAATATTCGGGAGGCATCGTCATAGATGAGGACTTCACGCGGTCGGCCTTGGAAGGCAACCAGTCCAACGTAACGATAATAACCGACCAGTCCAACCCCCAGCTTTCCCTCATGGTGAAGACCGCCCTTTCCATGACAATAGACCAGATGGGAACGATGAGCGCCGTCCAGAAAATAAACCAGACCTATTCCGTGCCTGTGAACGAATCCTACGCCATGGTCAAACCGTACAAGGTGGAAGAGGAAGGGCTCATATCCGGTGACCCCAATTACTTCCAGTTCGTCGCTCCCGGAGTGATGGCCATGGTGGTCATGATGTCTCTCATGACGGGACTCCCCCACGCCATTTCCTATGAGAAAGACATCGGCACGCTTGATGGCATGCTCGTGGCACCCATTAGTCGCATGTCGATAATTTTGGGAAAGGTTCTTGCCCAGACCACCAGGGGCATGTTCCAAGGGACCATCGTTCTGGCCCTTGCCATGCTCGTTTTCGACGTCAGGATATACGGAAGCCCCCTTCTTGTGTTTGGACTTCTCATACTTGGGGTATTCAGCTTCGTAGGACTGGGAATACTCATAACGTCTTTTGCAGACAAGGAGGAAACGGCCGTGATGATAATGACTTCGCTGATGTTTCCCATGATGTTCCTTTCAGGGGTATTCTTCCCCGTCGAACAGATGCCGTGGTATATGCAGATGGTTTCAAAGGCATTGCCCCTTACCTACACCACAACGGCCCTTAGGAAAGTTATGATACTGGAAGCGGGCATTGGCGACATAGTACCCGAAATCCTATTCATGGTGATATTCGGAAGCGTTCTACTTCTGATAGCCGTACCCATGTTTACCCGAGCCATGAGCAAGTAGAGAAGCATGAAAATGACCCGCAATCTCTTGGCATCATCGGTAAATCCGTATGAACCTAGGAAAATTTCAGTCCATTCTAATTGTTCGACCGAAATGGATTATTATGAAAGGTTCCAATGTCATTTGGAAAATGATGGAGAAATATGTCTATCGTGAGTATGATGAAAAATGTCCCGTAATTTTCCAACGGGAAAAAGCTCTTCTCCAGCAGATTCTGGGTTTGGAAGTAGTCATTGAACATGTTGGGTCAACGGCGATTTACGGCCTGGGTGGGAAAGGAATAATTGACATATTGGTGGGAACTTCCGATTCAGATTTTGAAAGGGTGATTGATGCATTGTCCCGGTCGGGGTACGCATACAGTCTAAAAGCAAGCACGGACAAGCGCAAGTTCTTAAAAATGACCAATGAAGAAGGAGAGGAAATTAGGGTCATTCATATTCACGTCACACGTTTTCAAGGCGAAGAATGGAACAACATGACAAGATTCCGCGATGCTTTGAGGCAAGACCAATCTTTGAAAAAAGAATATGCCCAATTGAAAAAGACCGCGGCATCAATTGCCAGAGGCGACGGAAAAAAGTACCGCCATCTGAAAAACGATTTCATTGAAAGGGTAATTTACGGCAATCTAAACTAGTTTCTTCCAAGCATCTTCTTAAGTTTGCTTATGCTCTCCACGGGTTCGGGGTCAACCCCCTTCTCCAAGCCAAGATATACGCTAGCAAAATCGCCAATGAGCACCGATTCCAATGCGGCGGAAATGACTGTGTCCTCGGACCCCACGTCGATTATGATTACCCTTGCCGGATTTTCTGCGCTCTCTATGAGGCGGGCCGTGTGCATGTACCTTTCGTTCATTCTGTCGCTTGTGCCGTAGTCCCTGAGCATGACCAGCGCGTAGCGGCTTCCTTTGCCCGATTCGCACCACCCCACAATCTGGTTGTGGTTCATCTCCGGCATCTTTTCCGTCCATGAAAGTTCCTTGGAGTTTTCAGCCATCTGGCTGGCCCAACGATGGCACGTTTCAAATACGAATCCGTGGGAACAGATTATAGGGGTCCGTTCTCCGATGTCAAGGGCCACGTCCTTTCCGATGGCCTCCAGGGCTTCCATGTCCAATTCAGGAAGGGAGAAATCAACTTGCATTTCTTCTGGCAGAGCCTGATGGACCAATCCAACGGCGAAACCGAAGCTGAAGGGGAAAGCGAACCGAGGGGGGCGTCCTTCCGGCATTTTGCCCACTAGAATCTCCTCGTTCTCGGATTTTTCTATTAGTTCTCTTCCGGACGTCGAAACGATGACGTTCCAACACCGTTTTTTCGCTTCTTCCATCAGCTCAAGAGTTTCCTCTGTTGTCCCGGAATACGTGGTGGCTACAAGCAGTTCGCCCGGAGCAGCATTTCCTGGAAGCGAATAGCCCTTGATTACGCGAATGGGCAACCGTTCGTCGAAAATGGATTTTATGATGTCGGCAAACGCACCTGACCCACCCATTCCACCGAAATTGAAGCGCCCCACTTCGCCAGCATCTATCTTTTTCCCTTCTCGAAAACCTTTTTCGAGGTCTTGGGGAAATCTTCTCAATAATTTCAGCATTTGCTCCCCTCCGTCATCGTTATCTGCCATGATGGTGAAACCTCATTGAAGGTTAAATAACATGTTGGTCAGGTGATTCTTTTTCCAAGAGCCATGGCAGGTCTTTAATACCGAGAGGATATCCCATTGCCGATATCATGGCCCGGAACCTCATCAGCATACTCGACGTTGAGAAGGAACTTCAATCGATATTGGACCTTGCCGTTGAGATAAAATCCGATTGGAAAAAAGACAAAGGAAACACCCCTTTGAAGGGACAAGTACTTGGTATGATTTTTGAAAAGCCCTCGCTGAGAACGAGAATCTCCTTCGAAGTGGGCATGTACCAGCTAGGCGGGTCGGCAATCTACATATCACCCAATGAGATAAAGATGGGGAAGAGGGAAAGTGTTTATGACGTGGCCAAGGTGATATCCCGATACGTCTCTGGAGTCATGTACCGGGCATATGACCACAACATCATGGCCGAACTGGGACAATACGCTGAGGTTCCGGTGATAAACGGATTGGACGACATCGAGCACCCCTGCCAGATAATCTCCGACCTCCTCACAATCATGGAGCACAAGGGGAAGCTGGAGGGGCTGAAACTCGCTTGGGTCGGAGACGGCAACAATGTCTGCAATTCCCTACTTCTAGGAACGGCCGTGACAGGGATGTCCATGACTGCGGCGTGCCCCCGGGGCTTTGAACCCAACGAAAAGGTACTGGCACAGGCCCAGGAGCGCTCTTCCAAAATACTTGTCACCGACGACCCAAAGAAGGCCGCACTGGACGCAGACGTAATCTACACGGATACATGGGTCTCCATGGGCGAGGAATCCGAACGAAGGGAGAAGGTGATGGCCCTTCAGGATTTCCAGGTCAACGAAAAACTCGTTTCCATGGCCAAGGACGACGCCATCGTAATGCACTGTCTTCCGGCACACCGGGGCGAGGAGATAACCGACGAAGTAATGGACGGACCCCATTCCGTGGTATTCGACCAAGCCGAGAATAGGATGCACGCTCAGAAGGGCATAATGACGTTCTTCATGAAGAAGGACTGAAGGTAAAGTTCACTTGCCCCAGGCGAGTATGCCCCACATCACCAAAAGCCAGATGGCATTTATTCCCGGTATGAGCAATATCAAGGCCCACCAACCGGGCTTCCCCCTTCTTTTGCATGCGAACCATTGCCAGTACAGGGACATGACCAAAATTATCAGCTGACCAACGCCTGGAATGAGAATGAGGAATATGGGCCACCATGCTTTTTTGCCTATTCTTGCAACCAGCACAAGGTTCAACGGTGGGATGAAAGCCATCCATCCATGAGAGGTATTGGTCCTTTTTGCCGTCTTCATCATTGCTATTGCAAAATACAGGTAAAATGCCAGTCCGATTAAACTCCCGCAGATAGCAGACCCGATGCCGATGATTGTATCCCAATCCGTAGCCATTTCTTCACCTAGATTAATAAATATCATGTAGGTATATAATCTCTCCGTCAAAACCCCAGTGCTGAAAAATTATCATGGTTGGCAGCAAAGAGTTTATCAATGAAGGGCATTTATCTGAATGCGATGAACGACGAAATGGACTATTCCTCGCTGCTGAAACGGGCAAGAAAAGACCTGCCCGACGAGGTCGATGAACATGACCGGTTCCAGGTGCCCGAAGCCGACGTACTGGTGGAAGGGAACAACACCGTAATCCGGAACTTCGTGGACATCGCCAAAGCCCTGAACAGGGAACCCGAAGAAGTGCTGAAGCTACTGCTTAAGGAACTTGGCACTGCGGGCAACCTCGAAGGCCAGAGGGTAATCCTCAAGGGCAAATTCACCAAAAAGCAGTTCGAGGGGCGTCTCAATTCCTACATCGATAACATGGTTCTTTGTTCGGAATGCGGAAGGCCCGATACGATACTGGAAAAGGAAGGCCGGATTCTTACCATGCGATGCCAGGCCTGCGGTGCTTTCAGCCCCGTAAAGGTCAAAAAGGCCGCCAAGGTCCAGGAGAAAAAGTCGATACAGGAAGGCGACATCATTGAGGTCATGATACAGGATGTCGGAAAGAGGGGCGACGGCGTGGCCAAACAGGGTTCATTCATCATATACATACCTGGCACAGTCAAGGGCGAACAGGTCAAGATAAAAATCGACAACGTCCGAGGCACCATGGCATTTGCCCACCCGGTGAGAGAATAAATTCGATGGGCAGGCAAGCGTCATGCAAGTCCGGTTTGGGGACATCATTTATGCATTCATAGCTCGAACGCAAATCCGTGGGTACGAAGGAGGCGAACGCCGCCAGGGGGTAAAACGGAGAGTATTTCGGATTGAGGGATGGACCACGTACTGGAAAGTTTGTTGGCAAGGGTCTCTTTTTTAACGTTTCCCGGACCGAGCAATATGTATTCGTTACAATGTTCTTCCACGGCGGAAAGGGGCCCTCCCATGACCTTCTCCGTTCCGTCTATTTCTCCCTTGCCCACGGCGCACTCCATGGGAATCTTATGAACGTAATTGCGTTTTCCGCGTATGACAAAGGACCCCTTGGGTAGGTATTCTCCCGACTGGGGGGTTTTGCTCACCTGTTCAGGTTTGACCCAATATGCCGAGGCCGAAGCCAGCCCGGTTTTCCATGCTTTGGAATTTATAACGGCGAAAGCGCACCCTTCTTCCAATGACTCCTCGGATATATCACCTTCATCGTTCTTGCGTACCACCGTGCTGGGTGCTCCTGGCAGGTCCGCATGCACGTACCTGTCGTTGTCCTTGAGATACTTGCGGACTACCCTCTCGTTGCTCCTTGCGTCCCTTCCAGCCACGACAAGATTTCCTTGGGACGTGAACATCCAGCGATAATTCTGATACCATTCCTTGCGACGCCTGGGTCCCTTTTCGTCCTCCTCCTCCTCAACCACGAAGTTATTGATCTTCTCCCGGGTCTCTTTCAAGGCGTTTTCAGCTCCCTCCACCTTCTTGCGCATCTTTTTTGCCTCGTTGTAAATGCGTGATGCGTTAGCATTGGGGTCCATATTGAAATCAAGATGTAGTTCAGGCTCGCCTTGAGAAAGGCATATGCTGCCGGTTCCCTTCCTGGGGTCCAGTGACCTCACGATGGCGTCTTTTTTCCCTGCCATCTCCTTGAGGCGGTTCCATCCCGACCTTTCCGCGGCTTCTTTTACCCCTATCAAAACCTTCTCGATTTCGCCGTAATGCTCGTAGATGTATTGGGCCATCTTCTCGGTCTTGTCCGCTTCTTCCTCTAATTCCGCAATCCTCTCTTTTTGCTTTTTGGCGGTCCTTCTTAGCGCTTTGAGGGCAGGGGGTTCTTCCTTGTCGACAAGGTCGCGTATCCGGTTGAAATACGTTTCCAGCAGAAGGGAGAAATTTTCGTTTTTTTCGGTTTCCTCTTCTTCCATGGATTCAAGCCCAATGGGTGAAAAATCGTAGGGCGTGCCGTCCTTTAGGTATATCCTCGGTGAGGTTTTTTCCAAAAGCATATCGTCCATGGCCTTTAGGAGTTCCTCTAGGTCGCTGTCGTCGAGTTCGTTTGGGTCCGCATGGAATTCCCAGCCCGTTCTGGTGACGACCTCCTCAGCACCCCGGGGGCCCAGGTTTAGTCCGAAGGCAAGCCCCCTTCCAAGGGAGTCAGACTCCGAAAGGACTTCTTTCAGGATGCGGACATCGGCGGACCTTGGGTCCTTTCCGCTGGGAGGCGGGACGTATTCTTCACCTATTGCCAGGGAGCGGTGCCGATATTCGCGTTTGAAAAGTGGGACCTTGATGACACCGTTTTCAATGAGAAGCAGATTCCCCCCGCGGAACATCTCGAGCACCAAGGACCATTTCTGTTCGCGTTCAAAATCTAGGGCGACTATCCTATCAAAGTCCAGTTGTCGGATACCGATAAGACGGGCATTTCCCAGGTTCTTTCGGAGAAACGTCGTGAACGAATCAGGAGTCGTTGGATTCTCAGGTGGTTTTTCCACAAAGTGCATACGGTTACCCAGGTCGATTAACAGGTCCTTGCGTCCTTCTTCTTTCGTGTTGAAGCGAAAAACGAGAAGGCCCGAACCGGGCCGATAGACTTTATTCAAGAAAGCTTCTGAAAGGACCTCCATCTCCTTGATGGCATAGTGAAGGTCCAGAGAGTCCATGGACCGTTTTATCTTGATTTTTGACTTCCCTGAGGTCATCGTTCTGCTGATTGGTTCGGGTTATAAAAGGGTTGTTTTTCCCCCACCTTTTCCCCTTCGGGCAAAACGTGGGCGAAAAATTTGTCAGGGGGTTTCGTTGAATCATAAGTGGGGCAAATGAGAAATCAGGCTACTAACTTTTCCCACTTCGTGGCAAAACGTGGGCGAAAATTTCCTCAGGGGGTTTCGTTGAATTATAAATGAGGCAAATGAGAAATCAGGCTACTAACTTTTCCCACTTCGTGGCAAAACGTGGGCG
>CAZPOY010000070.1:8374-9062 GCA_964588345.1 uncultured Thermoplasmata archaeon | reverse complement strand
CATTCAGATAATAGAACCAGACATAACGATCATCCGCCCTTTTGTAGAGGAACTCCACAATGATGACAAGGTCGAGAAGGCCTTGTACAAGGAAGGGCATCCCGGACTGGACACGCCACATCTTGTGGTAGTGGTCAAATCAGGCAAGCCGGAAACCGCACTAAAAAGGGCTGCCAAAAACCTCAGGCAGAAATATTCGGACTTGAAGGACATTATGGGTTCGAAGATTGACAAGTTGTGATGTGTGAGAATACGATTAAAAAATAGGATTCATCTCCGCTTTTCGGAAAGCACAAATAGTGCTTACATAACCTATGCCAAAATCAAATATGACCCTGGGGTAGGGATATCCAAGGTGAAATTTTTAATAATCAACGTAAACTATTTTATTTCTACCAATTGCAATCTCTTCTTAATACAAATCTAATCTCTTTCATTTTGGGGGAAGTATTTTAGATTTATAAAAAAATGGACTGGACGAAGAGGAGGGTTTTCGTAGAAAACACGACTTAGTCCAGATATTTTTTCACAATAAAAAAGTGAAAAATGGACTGGACGAGATTTGAACTCGCGCCCTCCTCCATGCCAAGGAGGCGATCTTCCGGTCTGATCTACCAGCCCAATTCGTTTCACTCTTGGGCTTAGAGTAATCAGACCTCTCTCAGGTTTCTTTCGAAACCTTCGTTTC
>CAZPOY010000070.1:0-8274 GCA_964588345.1 uncultured Thermoplasmata archaeon | reverse complement strand
AGACCAATCCTAATGCCGTTCCCGGCATTTATGGATTAGTCTTCACGAGAAATCCAACTTATATATTTTCATTCGGATTTCTCGTTCCGGTCCAATCTACCAGCCCAATTCGTTTTACTCTTGGGCTCAGAGTAATCAGACCTCTCTCAGGTTTCTTTCGAAACCTTCGTTTCAGACCAATCCTAATGCCGTTCCCGGCATTTATGGATTAGTCTTCACGAGAAATCCGTCAGTCATATTCTTTTTTTGGATTTCCCGTTCCGGTCCAATCTACCAGCCCAATTCGTGTCATTTTCGGCTTGGGATTAGACCTCTTGATAAATTTCTGCTATAAAACACTTTTATTCGTTTTCTCCGTCATCCCCTTCATGGAAAACTTCATCGAACCGGCTGTTGACGATGCTTTTCTTCCGTTCATCGAAGGTACCTGGATTGCCAACGACCACGATTATGCCGTTTTTTTCACTCGCAATGTCGATTACCGTTTTAAGAAAATCAAGGACCTTTTCTATGGGATTTTCTAGAGAAATCGCCTCCAGTCCATGCAAGATGACGTATGCATCCCCTTTTCTCAGATGTTCAGCCATGGCGTTGGTAAGTTCGAAATCGATGCGTTTTGGGTCCACGGTCCTTTCATCACCCTTTTTCGTTGACGAAAGCCAGTAATGAGGGACATCAGGAACATCGTACCTTTTTTGGAATTTCTTCGGGTAATCCTTGGTGATGCATAGTCCACGCTTTTGGCACCTTTTTACGGCATCAATGGATTTATTCGGGTCTTTCTCCCAGAAAATATACGAATAAGACGGTTCCAAATCTATTTCCTCCAATTTCCTGCCCGTCGATTCCTGCTTCAAGACTTCATCGAAACCCGATTCAAGCTGATGCAGTTCCATTTCAGAAAATCGCTTCGGATTTATCGGCATTATGATTGTGGAATCGTTCATCGAGGCGATGTCGCAGATGGTTTTAATGAAGTCAACCGTTTTGTTAAAGCCATTCACCATTGCCAGATATTTTACGTCGTCTATCAGAACGACTGTCTCATCATTTTCCTTCATGAATGATTCGATTGTGTAAAGAATCTCAAATTCCAAACGCGAGGGACTGAGCCCCTTTTCCGATGTCGTCGTTTCCGTAAGCCATATCATGGGCGTTTTTTCAAGACCATATTCCTTCCTAAGCTTTTTAGGATGAAAAGAAGTGAATATGAGCCCCGGCGTGGTTGATACGATTCCCCTGAAATAGCGGTAGCCGAATTCACTGGAATCTTCAAAGATGAGATAATTCAGGTTCTTTTCCAGGGTCAAGACTTCTTCTACCTCTTCTTCTATGACGGCTTCGATCTGAAAGAGTTTGTATTTGATTATGGCATATGACATGCATCCTGCCAGTATTATCAGCGAAACCGTGGTAAGGGGATAAACGTTCCAGCCAATGATGGGCGGGATGACTGAGGTTGCCGTGTTTAGGACAAAACAGAACCCCATCCCGATGAGAACGAACTTCGTTTGGTTCTTCTCGATTATCGTGTCCGCCTTGACGTATGACCGAATCAGGAGGACAATCGCGATGATGACAAAAAGGAGGGGATAACCCAGGTAAAGCAGAAGCCAGTCGCTGTATTCCGTTCCCCAGCCTGCATAATAAGGCAAGGGGGGCTGGATGAATTTCTCCGTGAAGAGCAAGATGGGAAGCATGACGAAATAAGACCCGTAAAGAAGTGCATAGACGCCCCAATGGACATCCCTTTTTTTTGGCACTACCAAAGCGAAATGCACAACGGTGGGGGCCACGAAAAGGACTCCGACACCTATCAACTTGGTCATCACGTAAGCGAATCCGTAATCGTTCCAATCCCAAGCCGGACTTGAATTATTCACCGCCCACCATTGGTCCCACATCGACAGAAGTTGTTCAGGGGGTGGACCTGCAAGGCGTTCCAGAAGTTCTGCCGTTGACCATATGATCAAGCCGAGAAACATTAGCGCCGTTACCCTGTTTGCGGTTCTCTTGGGGTTGTTCATTAGCACATAGACCGTAAGTACGATGAATGCTACCGCGGAAACCAGCGAGGGCAGAGCATAAACGTTCCCAAAGTTCATCTCAAACTAATATGGCACCGTGAGTATAAAGGATTTGCTCACCAATCAAAAAGATGAACCTTATTTCTTCACAACGTCAAAACGTCCTTCGAGAACGGCCATCTCCCTGATTTTTACGGTTTTCGGATTCACCGAAACGACGATGGTTCCGTCGGTTACCGAGGCAATGTCAATGATGGTCTTTAGGAAATCGTTGGTCTTGGCTAGCCCGTTCTCCATAAGAAGATTGTCCAGTCCGTGAATGAAAACGGTTCCGCCCTCATTTCTGAGAAATTCCCCAATGGTGTGCATGACCTCGAAATCAAGTCTGCTCGGGTTCAGTGTATTCATCTTCGTCTTTTTCGTCTTCGTCAACCAGTAGGTATCCATTGTCGGTAGGTCGTACCGCTTCATGAGTTTCGATGGGAACGTCGAGGATATGCACATTGCTTTCCCCTCCAACCTGCCAAGCAACTTAGATGCATTGACGGGCTCTTCCTCTTCGAATATGAAAGAATAGGACTGCATGTTGTCTGATATAGACACGTCACTTGCATCATGGACAAGGTCCAGGGTTTCGTCGAACAAGGACCGTATCTGCGAGGTCTCCCTTTCTTCGAATCTTTCGGCGTTAAGCGGTACAATAACTGTCGCTTCGTGCATGGAGGCAAGGTCATTCACGGATTTCAAAAATTCCATTGTTTTGTCGAACCCGTTCATCATCGACAGATACTTGATGTCATCGATTATCACGGTGGATGACTCAGAATCCTTCATGAACGTTTCCAAGGTATATAGCATCTCGAACTCAAGTCTGTAGGGACTAAGGGTCTTCTCTTCGGTTTTGGTTTCGGTTATCCATACTATCGGGGTTTTCTTCAGATTGTATTCGTTCCTGAGTTTTTCGGGATAAAAGGAGGTGATGCAAAGACCGGGGGTTTGGGAAACCAGTCCCCGAAATATTTCGTAACTGTTCTGGGACCCTTTTTCTTTTATCATGTAACTGAATCCCGGGTCCAGTCGATTGGATTCCACCTTCTCTTTGGGTTTTTCAACAACGTGCTTGATGTGAAACATCTTGTACTTGATTATCGCCCATCCAACGCAGATGCCCATGATGGACGTGAATACGCCACCTATGGGGGGGAGATGAACGTTGAACGCTGGCAGGAAAACTTCCGTGGTTGCGGTGCCCACTCCTGCAATGGTAAGGCCAACGGCAATCAATTTTATCTGGCTCTTTTCGACCATGTTCTTCGTGATGGAATAATCGCGCCACAGCAAGACGAGGCTTGCCAAAAGCGAAAGAAAGAGGTATATGCTGTATATCTTGAACATCAAACCGTCTTTGTATATGTCCCAGACGCCGGCAACAGATTGCCATTCCACTCCCTCCATGACGATGAACGGGTATATCAATAAACTTGGGATGTGCAGCAAGAGGAGGTAAGGGTCCCATTTGGAAGGAATAAATTTCGTAAATAGTACGGCGAAATGAATCATTGAACTTGCTATGAACACCGCTCCGAACCAGGAAATGAAGGACCACATCTCTGCAGAGGCCCGGTCGGAACTGGAAACGATCATCACTTTACCAAAGAGCCACACGAACCCAGAAAAAAGGAGGATGCCACATTGCAAATTTATCTTTGATTTGGGGTTGCGGACTACGACGGCTATTCCCGTAACCAACAGCAAAAGGAATGAGATTACCAGTGGAAGGGACAGTGCCTGAAATTCATACGTCATCGTTAGACCATCTCTATTTGCTTACGACCCGGAACCCATCATCGACAAGGAGTGGGAAGTAATCCGAAGGCGCGTCAACGGCCCTCATTTTTACGACCCTTATGTATCGAACCATGCTCCGGCCCACCTTTTCGTTTGCAAGGTGGATTATGCCGTCGGAAAGGAAGCTTTCGCACCCATATCGTCCAAAAGCCGTCTGTTCTTCTTCCATTTCCGAAACGAGGAATGTCGTAAGGCCGATGTTTTTTAGGTCACTGAAGAAATGGAAAAGGTCGTTTCTCGGGTTGTCCATCTTGAGCAATGGGTAAAGGGATTCGAGCGAGTCAATCACCAGAATCTCCGCGCCGGTATCCTCCTTCAAGCGCTCAATGAACATCTTTACAACATGAGAGAGGTTCTTCCCACCGAGAAATCCCAGTTCCTTCCTGAGATGGCCGATGTCAACGATGGACATGTGGCTCTGGCGTGGCTTGACCTTCATTCCTACTGAACCCATCTGGCGGGACAGGCTCTTCACCTTCTGTTCGATGGAGAGGTAGATCGAATTGACGCCCTTGTTGTGGTAGAGAATGTTGAACGCCAGGGTTGATTTCATGCTTCCCGTGGGGCCGCATATCAACGTTACGTGACCCTTCGGTATTCCTCCTTCAAGCTGTTCGTCGAGACTTTTCACGTGCATAGGTATCGATTCTTTCATCTTATCACCTCATTTGGCCACTATCTTGAACTTGCCGTTCTCCACAAGCAGCGGAAAGTAGTCGGTTGAATGCTTTGCTTCCCTCATCTTAACAACGCCTATGTAGCGTCCCACGGACATTCCCGTCCTCTCCATGTCAAGATGAATGATTCCATCCGCAAGGAAAGATTCCATGCCGTAGGAGCCGAATATCCTCTTGTCGGGAGGCATCTCTGAAATCAATAGTGAGGTTATGCCCATGTCCCGAAGCATCTCGAAGAATTCGAATATCTGATTCCTTGGATTGTCCAGGGAAGAGATTGTGAATAGCGCCTCCAGCGAATCGAAAATCAGTATGTCGTATTCGAGGTTCTTTTTGTAATTCATTATCTGCGACCTTATGGCCTTGAACCAGTCGATGTCTTCGTCATCCTCCATCTCCTTCAGTTCGGTCCTAAGCCAACTCAGGTCCAGCACCGTTAGGTTTTCATCGACCTCATCAAAGGTCAAGCCGAGGCGGTCCATGTGCATTATCAAACTCTCTTTATTCTGCTCAAGAGAGATGTAAAGCACTTTGCCGTATCCGTCGAGAATGTAATTATAGCCGATGTTGAACGTGAGGGACGACTTCATGCTTCCTGAAGTACCTGCCACCAGCACGATGTGCCCCTTGGGTATCCCTCCCCCTATCCGGGAATCGAGTCCATAGACGTATGTTTTTATCTTGTCTTCCATTTAATCACCCTTTTCTGTCTCATATATGATTTCTACCATTCCATTGTAAATTTCCTGGGCCATATCTTCATCCACCATGGCAGACAGTATGACCCTGACTTCTTCGGCAAGCTTTACGTATTCCTTCGGGTCCTTGATGTCGTTGAGTCCAAGTTTCTTCTTTTCCATGTTGAGTGTGTGTACGGCAACGTCGCCGAACTTCTTCCTCAAAAACGTCCTCATCCTGCGGTTCAGCATCAGCGTCGTTTCGTTCTCAAGTGGCCCTTCGGTTTTAATCGCCTGCTGGAGTTCTTTTCTGACCTCAACCACCTTGACCGGGTCCATCATTTTGACGAGGCACCGCTTTTCGATGAGCCGAATGAGCTTCTCCAACGACGGTTTTGAAGGTTTTTCAGCATCGATGTTCAGTTCCTTGACCTGCTTTTTAACCACGAACTTCGCCATGTCTCCTATCCAGCTTTCAAGTACGTTCTCTACATTATCTATCTGCGGTGCCGGCATTTTCAGCCCTCCTCTATGATGCGTTCAAGCTTTGCGTATACTTCTTCAGCAAGATTGTCCCCAACCATGTGGGAACACGCATTCCTAATTTCCTTTATCAACATCTTGTATTCTTCAGGGGTGAGTTCCCTTTCGATGCCGAGTTTCTTTTTCTGGACATCAAGCGTGGGCTTTGCCAAGCCGTCGAAAATTTCCGTGAGTTCTTCTACAATCCGTTCTTCGATGTTCATGACAACGCCCCATTTGACAGCGGTTATGGAATGAAATCAGGATATTTAAAGATATTCCGATTTGAATAATATTATCCTATTTGAGTTATAGTGAAGTTTTTAATTTGAGAAATGACGTTGTGAGAAAAGCACGTTTCACATGAACGAGTCCAGGTCTTTCTGGTGCCTGCTCTTTTCGCCTTCTACGGCAACGGGGTATTCCCCCGTAAGGCAGCCCAGGCACAGGTCTTCAGCAGGAAAACCGATGGCTTCCACCAACCCACTTTTCGAGATGTATCCAAGTGAATCGCATCCCAGAACCTCTCCTATCTCCTCCGGCGTTCTTCCCGTTGCTATGAACTGGTCCCGGGATTTCATGTCGATGCCAAAATAGCATGGAGCCCTAATCGGCATGCATCCTATTCGGAGATGAACCTCTTTCGCACCGCCCTTTTTCAGAATGCTGACGATGGTCCTCATGGTGGTTCCCCGAACGATGGAATCATCGACTAGGATAACCCGTTTCCCTTTTACTACGGACTCAATGGGGTTGAGTTTGAGCCGAACCGCTTCCTTCCTCTGTTCTTGCGATGGCAGGATGAAACTTCTGTCGATGTACCGATTCTTCATGAGACCTTCGGCATACGGTATGCCGCTTCCTTCGCAATAGCCCAGGGCGTGGGCCCGTCCCGAATCGGGTACGGGGATGACGTAATCCGCTTCAACGGGGTGTTCCTTTGCCAGGGTAAGTCCGATTCTCTTTCTGACGTCATATACCATTTTTCCGTCGTTCTTGGAATCAGGTCGTGAAAAATAAACCCATTCGAACATGCACATGCCGGTATGTTTGTTGGGCCTGCGTATGTTCAAGGTCTTGACCTTCTTTTTCGAAACCTCAACGATCTCTCCTGGCTTCACGTCTCTGATGAATTCTCCACCGATGGAATCGATGGCGACGGTCTCGGAAGCGACGACGTATCCGCCGCCTGGCATTTTCCCGATGACAAGAGGCCTGAATCCGTAATTGTCCCTGAATGCGTAGAGTTTGTCTCCCATGAGGAATACGCAACTATAGGAACCTACCAGTTTTTCGCAAAGGGAATCGATGGCTTTGTCGACATCGACGCCTGAGGATATTTTTTTGGCGAGATGTCTTATCATGAGTTCTGAATCCGTATCCGTTACCAATATGCTGTTCCTCTCAAGAACGTTGTCTCGAAAATGATTGGCGTTTACGATGTCGCCGTTGTGGGCGATGGCCAGGTCCGCTTTTGCCGTACCAACCACGAAGGGCTGTGAATTCTCCCTGAGAGACCTACCCGTTGTGGAATATCTGACATGCCCTATGCATACGTCCGATTCCGTATCTTCTGAAACGCCACCTGAAAAAACTTCATGGACCAGCCCCATTCCTATTTTCCGGGAAATCCTATTTCTCTTGTTCTTGTCTGGATAAGCAATGCCCGCCGATTCCTGTCCGCGGTGCTGCAAAACGGTCATCGCGGTGATGACATCCGGCACCACATTGTCATCGGCGATTATTCCTACCACGCCACAAGCTTCCTTAAGCGTATGGTCGGGTGCCGAATGCATATTCCTAATGCTCCTTGGCCCAGTCATAACCTCTCATCTTGGATGACTTGCCAAAACCACAAGATGCACAGATTTTTTTGCGCACGTGGTATGACCTGTTGCCGCACCGCCTGCAGGGGATGTGGGTCTTTTTGCCAGAGCGTTTGCCAAATGAAGGTGTTCCTTTTGACATTGTTATTCTCCTTATGGTGAGATGTAGATCACGTTATCGCCCCTTACGAGCAATACGTTGGCTTTCCTCTGGGTTTCGCCGCCCTGGAGGACCTCCGCTTGCTTCAATACAAGGTTCATGTGTGGGTCGAATCCGTCAAGTACGCCACGGTATTCTTTGTTTCCCTTTGCAGCGACAATTACCGAATTGCCCAAACTGTTACCTAAAGCATTGAGGGGTTTTGCCATGTGTCTCGCTTCGAGGATAAAGGGTTGCCTATTTAACATTAGCGATGGTTTTTTTTTCAACCCAAGCTTGACATTTCAACCCAAACTTGACAGATCAGCCCAAACTTGAAAAATCAAGTTTAGGCCTTACTCGACTTTGATAGAAATAACAAATTAAACATCAAAGTCTCGAAACAACCCAAGTTTGACATTATTAGATTGCGAATATCTAAAAACATGGGTTTTACTTGACTTTGCCAGAATGCTTGAAATGTCTTATTTTGTCAAAGTCAAGAAACAACCCAAGTTTGACATTATTAGATTGCGAATATCTAAAAACATGGGTTTT
>CAZPOY010000069.1:3573-9126 GCA_964588345.1 uncultured Thermoplasmata archaeon | reverse complement strand
TGATTTCTCCATGCTTCTAAATGCTTATTCCCTTCAATGATTGACATGATGATTTCTCCAACCTACGATTTTCATGTGCTCGATTGAAGAGCACTGCGCAAAGAAAAAATCAGAATGAAATCGAAATGAATTCAGAATAAAATCAGAATGAAAAAATGAGTGAAATCAAAATGCATTACAAGGGTTTATGCTGATAATAGGTTCCCAGCCAAATCCCGGCATGCCAACACCAGCCAAATCCCGGCATGCCAACACCAGCCAAATCCCAGCATTCCAACGTCCTAAAACTAAATAGGGCGTATGAATTTACCAGGCCCATGTCCACGCTGGAACGGATGGCAAGAAATTATGCCCTTCTGAATGCATACGAACACGGAGGCAAAGCCAACGCCAAATCCGTCATGGGCAAACTCATCGCCTGGGACGAAACGCTACGAGACGACATTCCCTCCTTGGGGCGCCTAGCCGGAAAAATATGCGGTGAGATTTCCAAGCTTTCCGTCGAAGAACAAGAAAAAGAGCTAATGGAACACGCTCCAGAACTACTCGAACCAGCAGAAAAAGAGGAATCGGGACTTTCACCGCTTCCCGATTCGAAAGACGGAGTGGTCATGAGACTGGCCCCCAACCCATCAGGCCCCCTTCATCTGGGGCACACCCGCATGGCAATACTGAACGACGAATTCGTCCGGATGCACGGCGGCAAACTCATTCTCCGACTGGAGGACACGAATCCCCACAAGGTACTTCCCGATGCCTACGAAATGATAAAGCAGGACCTTGAATGGTTAGGCGTTGCGGTCCACGAAACGGTCATCCAATCCGAACGCTTCGAACTTTATTACAAGATAGCCGAGGAGTTGATAAGGAAGGGAAAAGCATACGCCTGCAGTTGTCCAAGCGAGGAGTGGCGCAAAAGAAAATCCCAGGGAAAGCCGTGCAAGCACCGCGATGAAACCCCGCAAATCCACATGGAACGTTGGACGGGAATGCTAGATGGTGCATACGCCGAAGGAGCCATCTCTCTGGTAGTGAAAACGGATATCGAACACAAGAATCCCGCCGTCAGGGATTTTGTCGCCTTTCGCATCGTCGATTCGGTGGACCATCCTCTGACAGGAGACCGGTATCGCGTATATCCGCTGATGAACTTTTCCGTGGCTGCTGATGACCACCTCCTGGGACTTACCCACGTACTCCGTGGCAAAGACCATCTAAACAACACAATACGGCAGGGTTACATGTACGACCATCTCGGCTGGAAGAAACCGATTTATTTCCATTACGGATGGGTATCCATCACCGACACTGTACTCAAAACGACGACGGCCCTTGAAGGAATAAGGGAAGGCACGTATTCGGGTTGGGACGACCCCCAACTAGGAACGGTCCGTGCACTTGCAAGACGAGGCATAGACCCCGAAGCCATAAGACGAGTATGGGTTGAAACGGGGCTCAAGGACGTAGACATCTCCTTTTCGTGGGAGAATCTCTATTCACACAACAAGAACATCATCGAGCCCAAGGCGAACCGACTATTTTTCGTTCCCGACCCCTTCGAAATGAACATCGTGGTCCCTGAAAAGGAGGAGATGCAACTCAGCAACCATCCAAAGAATGAAGGGATGGGGAAAAGGACCATCCGCATCGGCAAGCCGCCCCATGTAATTGTCGTTCCCTCAAACGATGTTTCGAACGTACCATTTGGAGGCCATCTGCGCTTGAAAGACCTTTGCAACGTGGTGAGGACCGAAACGGGTTTCGAACATGCTGGAAATGACGTTTCGCTCATCAAGAAAGGCATCCCCATAGTCCAGTGGGCCCCGTCGTCAGGCGAACCCCTTGAACTACTCTACCCCGATGGTACGACTGTTCGTGGAATAATCGAAGACAATTATCTTGACCACCTGGGGGAAGTTGTGCAGTTAGAAAGGTGCTGCTTTGCCCGTTTGGAAAAAGGGAAGGCGTTATTCACCCACAAATGAATAACTCGTTCCATAAGGATTATCTTACCCTTTATTACCAACAAATGAAGGGCTCGTTCCCACGGAGATTCTTTACCACTATTATGCAAAAACGTGGCCCCCGGTCAGACCGAGAATCTTTCCAGCAATTCTTCTTCCATGAAATGCATTGTTCCCGGGACGACAAGGCATGCAAGACCATCTGGCCATTCTTCTTTTGCTAGTTTTTCAACGGGCCCATACCGGACTACTTCTTCGGGCCCGAAAAGGTCCACCAGAACGACGATGTTCGTTTCAATTCCAATCACGTCTCTGCCCATGCGTTCTTCCGCTTCCAAAAGAAGGTCCATTGATTCTCCGGGAGACATGTGCCTGCCGTTCTCCTTGTCGATGTCCAGAAGTGCCAAGGTGTGCAAATCAGCGGTCAAGTTCTTTTCGATGATGTCATAGGGAGAAGTGGGGAAGTAATCACCATCGGGATATTGCAGCGTCGTGGTCCGCCCGAACTTGTATCCGGAGAGCCCCGTTTTTCCAGGCACCGTAGCCATTATGGAGATGCCCGGTATATAGACCGCCCTCATCCCGCGTGTTTCTGCTTCTAGGCAAACCACCGAGTGCGTAGTTGCGAGAAAGGGGTCACCCACTACGGCCAGGGCCGTCTTTTGCCTTTCTGCCGAATCGAATATCTTCCTGCCATCCTCAACGTCCTCACGGTCGAGCACTTCAGCCGAGAATCTCTCAATGAATGCTTCGATGCCCTGGTAAAATGAGGTGTATCCTTCGAGGAAAACCTTGTCGCATTCTGAAAGGGTCTTCTCAGCTTCTAGCGTCAACTGGTCCTGGTTCATTCCGATTCCGACAAGATGCAGTTCTTTCATCGAAGGAAGATACCGTTCTAATGATTTAGATTTACCCGACGTCGAGACCAAACGGGACCATAAGCCCTGCGTGTTTTGCCGAGAAACCAAAGGAGTTTCTTTATCCTAAAATGGTATATTTAAAATACGAAAAGCGTTTATGGAAAATGGCTTAGACATGCATCTGCCAGGCGGAAGAAGGATTGACACCTTGTTCGGAGGAAAAGACGCCCTAGTATCTCTGTTTGAAAGGGCAGAAGAGGAATCTCTCGATGGCTTCATCAAAGTATCCCTCAGGAAAGACGGGGACCACAGCCAGGGTTACATCATGCTGGAGGAAGGCAAGGTGGCAGGCGCCGCAAAATCCGACGACAGTGCCTCGGGGGACGAAGCATTGCCCTTGCTCATCACGGATGCCCTATACGAAGATTGCGTTCTGGAGCTCCGTTCATATTCATACTCTTCGTCAAGCCAGTCCATCACTCGCATCCTAAACAACAACCCCGGAAAGCGGGTAACCGGTCCGGTGGACATCAATTCGCTTTTGGAATCTGCTCAGGTCACCAAAAGGACCGAGGAATCATATTCAAGGAAAAGCAAAGCACCATCATATTCGCTGGCCTCTTCGGGACGGGAAATCCCCCCAGGTGAAGACATAAAGGACCAGCTTTCGTCAATACGCGAAGGAAGCATGGCTTTGCTGAGGCACCTGTCCGAAGGCAAAGGATTGGGTGAAGAGGACATCGTTGACCTTGCCGAACGCAAAGTGGAGGCCATACGCCTTGAACAAGAAAGACAGGACATAAAAAAGGCCTGGGAAGAACTGCGGGAACAGCAGGATGCCCTGGCTGAAGAGAAGGCCTCCCTCAGCACATACGAAGAGAACATCGACAGGAAGAAGGAGGACCTGGAAGAAACCTTCTCCGAACTCGAGAACGAGCGAGTCCAGATAGACCAGTTGTGGAACCGGCTTACCAACGAGATTCAGAATATGGAGTCGTCCCGGAAGGAGATAGAGAGAAAGATAAGGGACCAGGTAAGTCGCGAGAAGGACATTCTCGGAAAGCAGAAGGACCTTAACCGGCAAAGGGAGAAATTGGCGGAAAAAGAGAACGCCTTGAAAAACCGAGAGGGCGAACTGGTTGCAAAAGAGCGCATGCTCACCAATACCCGGAAGGAGATGGAAAAAGCCCAGACCGAGGCGAACCACCTCAACGCGGAACTCACGAAAGAAAGGAGCAAGCTGGAACATCTAAAGGAGGAAGTCGAGAGCCGGAACAAGGTGCTGGACGAAAGGGAGGAGGAGATAGAAGATGAAAGAAATGCTCTTTCCGACAAGGCGTATGAACTTGAAGAGAAAAAGGCCCGGTTAAAGAGCTGGGAAGAACGCCTCACCCAAAGAGAGGACATCCTGGGAGAAAGAGAGGTTGACCTACAGGCGGAACGGTCTCAGTTGCAGGCCTTTGAGAAAAATCTTCTCAACGAGAAAGATAGCTTGAAATCGCTGAATCGAGACCTAAAAGACAAGGAGCGGTCACTTGCCGAAAAGGAGAAAATACTTGAGGAGAAGGGCAACCAACTGGAAGAAGACCTTGTGGACCTTGCCCAAGCCAAGGAATCCCTTGAGACCGAGAGAGATGCTCTTATGATGGAGAGGGACCGGCTTAAAGAGTGGGAAACCTCCCTGGCTGACCTGGAAACCCGATTGGAAGCGAAGGAAGAGAACCTTGTTGCGGTCGAGTCGGAATTGGAGGATAAGAAGGCCAAGTACGAGGAACTTGCAAGAAACCTTGAAGAAGAGCGCGAATCCCTCAACAAGGAAAAGAACTCGTTCCGCAAAGAGCAGAAGAAGGCCCGGAAGGAGAATCTGGACAAACTGAATGAACTTCTGGAAAAGGAGAACGAAGTGGAAGAGATGAAGGCCGAGGCCAAATCCCGGCTGAAGGAACTCAACGAACTGGAAAATGCCCTCAAGGAACAGGGGCGGGAACTCCAGAATGAGAGGAATGACCTGGAGGAGCGGTTCGAGGAACTTGAGGAACGCCGCGAGGAATTCCAGAAAGAGGTCGAGGAGAGGGAAGAACTTCTTTCCCAGAAGGAAGACGCGTTGGAGGTCCGGTCGGAGGAACTTGACGTCGCTGAAAAGGAACTTCGCCAATCGAAAAAAGGTGTAGAATCCCTGAAGGAGGAAGTGGAAGAACGGGAGGCGGAACTTAGGGATTCCCTGCAAAACCTCATGAACGAAAGGGACGAACTGGACCGGCAGATGAAGGAGTTGGCGGAAAGGAACGAGGACCTCGAAGAAAATGAGGACCGTCTGTTGGCAAGGGAAAAGGAGCTCCAGGCCAAAGAGGACCACATCGTTGCCGAATCTGATGAACTTCTCGAAAAGGAACAGGAGTTGGCCAAACGTGAAAAGAAGGTCAAAAATCTGGAAAAAGAGCTCAAAGAGAAGGAAAAGAAGTTCAACGAGCGAAGGGAAGAATTGCTCAAGATAAAGGAAGGATTAAGCGAATTTTGATTTTTTATGATTTTTTTGATATCTCATAGGTTTTGAAAATTTTTTAAACGCATCGGTATTTAGTTCACAGGACCGGGCCCATCAGTCCCCTCTGCCAAACTCAACCATTCTTTCCAAGGGAACCCTGGCTTTTTCCATCACGTCTTGGGAAAGGATTATCTCGGGGAGGCCCTCTTCCATTGAGGTTTTGACCATCTCTAGGTTTATCTTC
>CAZPOY010000069.1:0-3563 GCA_964588345.1 uncultured Thermoplasmata archaeon | reverse complement strand
TCGCCTCGATAGCGCGCAGCGCCCGCACCCGGATGGGCTCTTCGATCTTGATCTGATGTTTCATCTCCTGCAGGGAGAAGAGCACCTCATCCAGGGTGATACGCTTCATGTTGGGGCAGATGGCGCTTTCCATAGCATGGAACGTCTTTTCAGGCATCTCCTTTCTGAGCCGGTAGCACATGTCCTTTTCGGTGCCGATGATGAATTCGTCGTCTTGTGAATCATGGGCGAATTTCCGTATTCCTTCGGTGGAACCTACGTAATCCGCCTCATCGATGACTTCCGGTTTGCATTCAGGATGGACCAGGAGAAGAGCTTCGGGGTGCTTCTGCTTTTCCTCCGTTACCGTGGAAAGGGTTATCATGTTGTTGTGGGTGGGACAGTACCCTGGCCAGAGGTGTACCTTCTTGTCCTTGACGAAACGGGAGGCGTAAAGCCCTAGGTTCATGTCGGGGACGAAAATGACCTCCTTTTCGGGGATGTTTCTGAGGATTTTGACTGCGTTGGAGGACGTGCAACAGTAATCGGAAATCGATTTGGTTTCGGCGGTGGTATTCACGTAGGAAACGACAGCCGCATGGGGATGTTCTTCCTTCATCATTTCCAGCCCTTCGATGTCGACCATTCCCGCCATGGGGCAGACCGATTCTTCATTGGGATGAATGACCCTCTTTTCCGGAGAGAGAATCTTTGCAGATTCCGCCATGAAATCGACCCCGCAGAATACGATGGTCTTCACATCAAGGTCTTGGGCAAGTTTGGCCAGATAGAGGGAATCCCCGATGAAATCGGCAAAATCCTGAACTTCCGGAATTTGGTAATTGTGAGCAAGAACGACAACATCGTCTCCGTGTTTGAATTGCCTGGGCATCAACGTGGCGAGAGGGGAACAGCTTAAAATCTTTTTTCCCTTCCAAAAACCATAAATTTCTTTTCCATGGCATGAGACGGTGGTTGGAAAATTGGAAAAAACGTTTCCAATATTGATAATAAACGCAAACACTTATATCTACAATAGTTTTATGTTTAATTGTAAATGGAAGGAAAACGTCCCAAGAAAGACGATTACGTACCACTGGACGAGTGGGCGAAAACATTGAAGGTCTCCTCCACAGCAGAGATAGACGTACCACCCCAACTTGCCGACCAGGTGATAGGTCAGGACGATGCCGTAGTGGTCATAAAGAAGGCCGCAGAACAAAAAAGGCACGTTATGCTCATCGGTGACCCGGGAACGGGCAAATCCATGCTTGGAAGGGCCATGACGGAATTTCTACCCCCCGAGGAACTCGAAGACGTTCTCGTTTACAACAATCAAGAGGACGAACATCAGCCCCAGATAAGGGTAGTTCCCGGCGGTAAGGGAAAAGAGATCGTTGATGGCCAGAAGATGGAGGTGAACCAAAGAAAGCAGCAGAGAGCAACGATGCTGCTGATGATATCATTGGTAATCATCGGAATCGCCGTGGCCTTCGTTTTCATTACCGGGGAATTCATGGCCCTTTTCTATGGACTGATATTCGCAGCCATACTTTTCTTCGGCATGCGGTATTTCTTCCAGAAGCAGGACAATTTCATCATCCCCAAACTTCTCGTTTCGCATTCTCAGAAGAAAGAAGCCCCCTTCATTGACGCAACGGGTGCCCATGCCGGTTCTCTATTGGGAGACGTAAGGCACGACCCCTATCAGAGCGGAGGGCTTGGCACGCCGGCCCACGAGCGTGTGGAATCAGGCGCCATTCACAAGGCCCACAAGGGCATCCTATTCATTGACGAGATAAATCTCCTGCAGCTAAGGTCACAGCAGAGCCTTCTTACGGCCATGCAGGAAAAGGAATATTCGATAATGGGGCAGTCGGAAAGGAGTTCCGGTTCCCTGGTAAAGACGGACCCGGTCCCTTGCGATTTCATTCTCATTGCTGCGGGGAATCTCGATGCCATCCAGGGCATGCACCCGGCCTTGAGGTCAAGGATACGGGGCTACGGTTACGAGGTTTTCATGAAGAACACCATGCCCGATACCGTGAAAAACAGGCGGAAACTCGTCCGGTTTGTTGCACAGGAAGTAATTAAAGACGGCAAGATACCTCATTTCCGTACGGAAGCCGTCGTTGAGGTCATAAGAGAAGCCCAGAGAAGGGCTGGCGTCAAGGGAAAACTCTCTCTCCGGCTAAGAGAACTTGGCGGATTGGTTAGAGTGGCCGGTGACATAGCCCACGAGACGCGTTCGCCCCTGGTAACGACGGACCACGTGATGCGTGCAAAGAAGATGGCCCGTTCCCTTGAACAGCAGGTCCAAGAAAGGATGATCGAGACCGTCAAGGAGTACCGGAAAGTGAAGATATCGGGAGGGGCCGTTGGAATGGTAAACGGACTGGCGGTTCAAAATCCTCAGACCGGGATGGCCGAATTTTCGGGATTGGTGCTTCCCATTGCAGCAGAAGTGACACCGGCCCTTTCCACATCGGAAGGCAAGGTCATCGCCACGGGCAAGCTGGGTGAAATAGCCAAGGAGTCCGTGCAGAACGTTTCCGCGCTGATAAAGAAGATTACGGGCAAGGACATATCCAACCAGGACATACACATTCAATTCGTAGGTCAGCCAGAGGGCGTGGACGGTGATTCCGCTTCGGTTTCAATTGCAACGGCGGTGATTTCCGCCATCGAAGGCATTGAGGTGGACCAGTCGGTGGCCATGACCGGTTCGATATCCGTCCGAGGCGACGTATTGCCCGTGGGTGGTGTTACTGCGAAGATAGAGGCAGCGGCGGAAATTGGCATCAAAAAGGTGCTAATACCCAAGGCCAACATGAGAGACGTTCTTCTTGAGTCCCGATACAAAAGCATGGTGGAAGTGGTTCCCGTGGAAACGCTTAGGGAAGTGCTGGACCAGGCCTTGACCGGACCCAAGAAAGCCAATTTCATAAGCCGTCTGACGCAGATGGTTACGGGCGGCAACGTCATCGACAAGGTCGTGAAAGACGTGCCTCCTCACGGAGCTTGAGCCGGGGTTTTAGTCCTAACTGAAATTTGATTTTGAACATAATCGTTTGTTCTGTGCTCACTCCAAGAGCACTCACACGAATAAACATACCCGAAATACCACTCCCAACCACAATTCTTCCCACTTACCTCCCCCGGCCAGGCTTCCATTTACTTCTACCCACCCCTAAAACAAGAATGAATGCAGGGTTCTAACTCGACTTTGACAGTTGGCACGGGACTTTGACATTTAGCCCCAATATGAGTAAAAGTCGAGTAAGGCCTAAACTTGATTTTTCAAGTTTGGGCTGATCTGTCAAGTTTGGGTAGCATCAATAAGATTCAAAGTCGAGTGAAACCTAAAATCGTGTTGTCGATTTTGGGTTCTAAAGGAATTTTTCCTGTGCTCACTCCAAGAGCACTCACACGAAAAAATCCCACCAACCGTCCGCCCACCTTTTCCCCTTTGGGCAAAACGTGGGCGAAAATTTCCTCAGGGGGTTTTGGAAACCAAGCATATTACCCGCCAACCGTCCGCCCACCTTTTCCCCTTTGGGCAAAACGTGGGCGAAAATTTCCTC
>CAZPOY010000068.1:0-9364 GCA_964588345.1 uncultured Thermoplasmata archaeon | reverse complement strand
AGTTACCATTTCCAACGGTTTGGCACCAATATTTTACCCCGAAATGGCCACTATTGTTTTTATGCGTATAGATACAAACATAGAAAAATGTTAAAACATAAGTATCAATCCTAACAATAGTTGGTAAAATTTTATATATCCGGTGTATTATTAGTCTAAGTATGTTGGAAACAACGATTCCAAATTCCGATTTTGTTGATGACATGCTTCCAGGGGCCCAATCCGCTCTTTCACACGTTTTGAATATGAAAACGGGGGACAAGGTGCTTGTTGTTGCAGACCAATACAAGAAAACCATCGGCGAGGCGTTTTCGATGAGTGCCACCAAACTTGGAGGGATGGTTGACTTGTATCTTCTTGAAGAGAACAAAAGGCCCTACCGCTCGGTCCCGGGCGAACTGGCCGACGTTCTGGCTGGGCATGACATCGTAATAAACACATTCTCATCCAATGCCGAAGAGACCCCGTTCAGGGTAGAACTCACCCACTTGGAGATTGCAAAAGGTTCCAGGGTGGGGCACGCTCCGGGAATCACCGAAGACATGATGGTCGGAGGACCCATGAACGTCAATTTCCATGAAATACGGGAAAAAGCCCATAAGCTCATGAACTTCCTCGAAGGCGTATCAAAGGTGCACATCACAACGGAAGCGGGCACGGACCTGAGACTCAACATCAAGGGTAGGGATTTTGAAACCGACACGGAAATTTTGCCTGGGAAAATGGGAAATCTGCCCGCAGGCGAAATATGGTGCGCCCCCATCGAAACCGAAGGGGAGGGCATCGTCATAGTTGATGGAACCATCGGGGACATCGGCAAGGTTCCCTCACCTCTCACGATAGAAATGGAAGGGGGCAAGGTCGTCAGTCTCGCATCCGAAGACAAAGGATTCGTCAAAGAGGTGAGAAGACTCATTGACATCGACCCGATGGCCAGCGTCATCGGAGAACTGGGCATCGGATTGAATCCGAAAGCTCGGCTGGTAGGCAACATGCTTGAAGATGAAAAAGCCGGGAGAACCGCCCACATCGCCTTTGGAGCAAACACGGACATGCCATCAGGGCAAAACGATTCGAGAACCCACCGAGATTTCCTCTTCTACGAACCCAACATCATCATCGAGAAGAACGATGAAGAAATTACTCTGCTGGAAAAGGGCCGGGTAGTCGTATGACCGTTACATGATTTCCGAAAAACGCTGCTTTGCTTTCTGATTCACTTTTTCGCGAATCTCCTTTTTGCATGAGACTATCAACGCCCATTGGCTAACCGTCCGCCTTCTAAGAGCTGAAGCAATGGGGGAGCATTTGTCGAACGTTCTCACCTTTCCACTCTTTTCAACGACGTTGAGTTCCGTTTTTCTAATCCGGGGTTCCGATATCAAAAGACTTTCTTCGGGAATGTCCACGATTACATCGCCTTCTTCACCACCGGACCTTAGAGCCAATTCTTTTTCGATGGACCTAATTTGGTTCTTGGTGAGGAAATTCGTCAAGGAGTTGCGGTTGTCGTCTGTGATTTCATCCACCCTTAACCCCCATGCCATTTTGTAAAGCTTTCTTTTATTTATGGCATCCATCAATCCCGATTCATCCCTTTCTTCCATCCAGCATACGAAGTTTCCATCGACCATGTTGGCAATGTCCGTCGTGCGGTCCTCCCGTTCAAGTATGCGTTCCAGGGCCCTAACCATCATCAAAGCTGCGATGCGAATGGTTTTGTGAAAATACACCGCCGTGTACATCAACCCTCGGGCTACCAGCATCCCTTCCACCGCCGTTACGCCTTTGTGTGTTATTGCAAGGTCATTGCTTTTGATCGTCAAACTGGATAGAAGCCGCTGAAGGTCGATGACTCCGTGGGCGACCCCTGTGTAATGTGAATCCCTCATGAGAAAATCTAGCTGGTCAGCATCGACTGTGCTATGGATTATCTGATGGAGAACCCTCTTTTCGTTGAAGAATGCCTGTCCATCTTCACTTGAAGTGATGAGTTTGGACTGGTCCGGGTCGGTTTTTGGCCCCCTTATGAGGTCCGCTAGCTTGTCTATGTCGACGCCACCTTCTTCGAGAATGCCCGGAATGGAAGCTTCTCGCTCCAAAGCAATGGTTCCCTTGATTAGGTCCTGGGTCCTATTCATGTGGTCCATCCCCAACTTCTCTTCAAGGACTGTTTCGAATGTGTGGGAGAACGGGATGTGGCCGATGTCGTGAAGAAGGCCGGCATAACTGACCAATCGTCCATCCTCTTCATCCAGGTTCAACTTACGGGCCATGGAACGGCATAAATGGTACGTGCCAATGGAATGTTCAAACCGAGAATGGTTGGACCCTGGGAAAACAAGGTAGGCAAGACCCAGCTGCTTTATCCTGGCGAGCCTTTGCATTTCAACGGTATCCAATAACCTACCTGCCGTTTCGTCCATCTCGATGTTCCCATGTATAGTGTCGCTTATCTGGAGGTCCATATTACGGGATAAGCCACTGAATAAATAACTTTTCTGAAGATTTATTAATGACCGATGACATCCTCCTTCCATGATCTCTTTGAGTGAGATGAGGTGTATAGAGCGGAATGCCATGGCGTTAGGCGTTCCCGAAGAGGAGATGATGGAGAGGGCAGGATATTCCGTAGCAGAATTCGCCAAAGAGACCTTTCCCGATTCCCTTGAGAACGTAATCGTGGTATCCGGGACCGGAAACAACGGCGGTGACGGCTATGTCGCTGCAAGGCATCTGCCTGGAGCGAGGGTCGTTCTGGCCAAGGATTTCGACCGAATCCGCACGGACCTTTCCAGGAGGAAATTGGCTGAATGGGGCGGAGAACCAGAGGTTTTTGACCAGAACACTAACCTGTTGGAGGCAACCCTGATAATCGACGCCCTTCTTGGCACCGGGGCCAAGGGGGACCTTCGGCCACCTTACGATGAAATGGTTGCCCGCATCAACAACTCAGGAGCAAAAGTGATATCCGTCGACGCTCCAAGTGGATTATGGGCCAATGAATCGGTGGAACCGGACCTTATAGTGACCTTCCATGACATGAAGGAGGGGATGGAGAAGGTTTCGGACAAGGTCAAGATAGCCGACATTGGCGTTCCCAAAAGAGCCATGGAGGAAACGGGTCCAGGAGAATTCTCTCATTACAAGCGCACCGACCCTGACTCGCACAAGGGGATGATGGGGCGGGTCTCCATCCTCGGAGGCGGCCCTTATCCGGGAGCCCCCGTACTGGCAGCCCTTGGTGCCCTTCGCATTGGGGCAGACCTTGTCGAACTGGTCGTTCCTGGCACCAGCGCAAGGGCTTCGGGAAGCTTCCCCGAACTCATCTTTCACGAACTTCCCAGTTCCAGCAAGATCGATACAACGACGATTGAAAAAATAAGGGGGTTCCTTGCCCAATCCGACGTGGTCATAATCGGCCCCGGTGCAGGCACTCAGCAGGATACTCTTGATACGATTAGGACGGTCATCATCGAATGCAAGAAGCCCATGGTCATTGATGCGGATGCTTTCAAGGCGGTTTCGGGGAAACTAGAACTTCTCAAAGGAAAAACGGGAGTCATCACGCCCCATCTTGGTGAATTCGAAGTGCTCACTGGGAAGAAAATATCCCACAAGAACATGGAGGAAAAAGAGGCAGCCGTTCGGGAACTTACAAAAAAGATAAACATGACCGTACTGCTCAAGTCCAAGCACGACCTGATAATGGACAGGAGGAATAAGAAGGTCAATAAGACGGGCACCGCTGCCATGACCGTAGGAGGGACGGGAGACGTATTGGCCGGAATCGTCGGTGGGCTCATGGCAAGAGGTCTTTCACCATTCAACGCTGCAAGGCTTGGAGCATATGTCAATGGAAAAGCAGGAGAGATGAGCTTTGAAAAATACTCATACTCCATGGGACCGTGCGAGATGATCGAATGCCTTCCTGACATATTGAAGGAAGGACTCAACTGACGTCAATGGCATGTCATCCTGAAGCGAAAAATGTCCATAGTTGCATTTGAAAAATCAACCGTTCAAAACGCCCTCAATCCTCTCGGTAATCTTGTCGGCACCTATCTTTTTGCTAATGGCAAGTCCCTTGTTGAGATATTCCTCGGCCAGTTCGTCTTCACCGCTCTTTTTGAGAAGCTTGCCCATGATGTAGTATGTGTCAGCCAGGGTGTCGGGCGTCTTTGTCTTTTTGTTCATGTCGATGGCGAGATTGAAATAATCCATGGCCTCATCCCATTTGCCCGATATCCCGTAAGCGATGCCCATGGTCTTGTATGCCCCAGACATGCCTGACTGGTCACCAGTGGATTTTAACGTCTGAAGGGCCTGCTTCAGATTTTCAATGGCGTTTTCCAATTCCCCCATGTGGGAAAGGGCCTCGCCAGAATTCATCTGGGCCCATGCCGACATGTTCTTGTCTCCGGCCTTTTCCGCCATCTCCTTGGATTTGTTGAAATACTGAAGGGCTCTTTTCCACTCTTCCTTTTGGAGGTAGACGTCCCCGAGATTGTTGTACGCCCTTGCAAGTTGGGACAGATTCTTGATTCCTTCAAGTATCTTGATGCTCTTCTGGTAAATCTTGGCGGCTTCTTCAAGTTTGCCCCGGACCGACGTGAGGTTGCCTATTTCGATGTAAATGGTACCCATGGTCTCCATGTCTTTGGTTTTTGCCGCCTGAGCGATGCATTTGTTGTAATAGTCCTGGGCCTGGTCGTAATTGCCCAATCGCCAGCTGATGTATCCAAGATTCCTCAGTGCCTGAGACATCTCCTTGGTCAAATTCTCTTCCTGAGATATCTTCAACCCCTTGACGGCCATTTCATGGGAATCTTCCCACTTTCCTTTGTTCTTGTAGACCTCAGACATGCCGATGTATGCCCTCGCTCCGATGGACCGGTCGTCAAGTTCCCGGGATGCTTCCACCAACGTCTGATATTTTTCCAGGCTCTCGTCCCATCTCCCCAAAGTGAAATAGAGGTCAGCCAACATCTCCTCGGTCCTTATGAACAACATCGTTGTTTCGTCATTTATGTCCGCACCTTCCAGAAGGCGCATGGCGGATTCGGCAAAGCGAAGGGCGCTCCTAGGTGCGTTGGCCTTGATGCTTCTTTCGGCTGCCTTTACGGTATATTTGATGGCCTTGTCAATGTCTCTGCTACGCGAATAATGGTAAGCCAGTGTGAATATGCTGTCTGCACTCTCCTTCTCCTCTTTTTCCAATATCGAAGCGGCCTTGAGGTGGAGGTCGCGCTTTCTATTGCCAAGCGTCCGGTATACTGCTTCATGCATCTTCGTGTGTTCGAATCGATATGTGTCTTTTTTCTGTTCGTGTTTGAAAAGGAAGCCGCTATTTTCAAGGTCATTGACCATGCTTTTCACTTCGTCTTGTGGCCGTTTGGCAATCTTGGCCAACTTATCCGTTCTGAACTCCATGCCCCAGACCGAAGCGCACTCCAGCAATTCCAATTCTTCTTCAGAAAGTTCGTTGAGGCGGGCCTCTACCATTTCCTCAATGGATGAGGGTTGGCAAATGTTCTCCAGGTCTACTTGCTCAAGAGAAGCAGAATCACCTTTTTCCATCTCTCCGCAGGCCACCATGTTGTTTATGAACTCTTTTACAAAGAAGGGGTTGCCGTTTGTCTGATCTTCTATCATGGCAAGAAATCCTTCGGGAACATCCTCTACGTCAAGGAGATGACGGACATAATCGGTCAATTCATCCTTCGTCATGGGGTTGAGTCTCAAAGCCAGTAGTTTGTCCTCCAGAAGCAATTTGGATATGAGGTTGCTCAAGGGGATGTGGTCCATCTCCGATGCTTCTCCCGAGGGGTAAGCAAGAACAAGGAACAATTTCTTCTCGTCGAGATTGCCGCTCATTTCAGTGATTAATCGGATCGTGTCCGTGTCGGCGATGTGTGCGTTTTGAATGAAAATGAAGAGGGTTCCAAATTCCGTTACCTTCTCTATGAACTTCATAACGTTTCTGACCGGTTCCCTCTTGTTTCTCCTTTCCTCAAGGGTGTCTCTGAGTTCAAGGGCAGGGGTTCTTATCTTGGGATACTTGGACCTAAGGGAATCCAGAATCGCCAATATTGGACGGTAAGGTTTGTTCATGTCCTCGCGCTTGCATATGTAATGGCAGAATAGTACGTCGTCTTCGGATTCGGCGACTTCTTTTATTAGGGTCGCCTTGCCCATGCCAGATTCTCCCGTCAAGAGAATGGTTTGCCCACTGGCTCTTTTGGCATCGTCCAGATACTTCTTTAACAGTGCAAATTCATGCTTTCTACCTATCATTTTGTCCAAGGACATAATTGCCCACCTGCCCGAAGGCCATTCCAAACAGTGAAAGGACATATTTATTTATTTCCACCGACTTAGAAAAATCAACGAAAATGATAAAACCTTTCAAATGTTAATCCTCTTTAGGAAAGGTGTAAAGATGACTGCAGAGGAAGAACAAATCCAAGACGAGAGAATTAAAACTTACGTGTATGGTCTTGACGAGAGGATGGAGGGAGGCATCCCCGAAGGTTACATCGTTCTCTTGTGTGGCAAGGCCGGCACGATGAAATCCACCTTTGCTTACCACATGATTCACAATCTAGCCCTTGTTGAAGACCGCAAGGGGATATATCTGACATTGGAACAGAGCAGGGAAAGTCTGATTGACCACATGAAGAAACTGGGACTTTCAGGAGAGAACGAAGAAAACATGGTGGTCAAAGACATTGACGACCTCGTGGTCATCGACATGGCAAAACTGCGGAAGGAGTTTCTCAAAACCAAAAAGGTGGAAGAGGCAAATTGGATGAACTCGATATTGACTTCGGTTAAAAATTACAAAGAGATGTTCGGTTGCGACGTTTTCATACTGGATTCCCTTGCTGCGCTCTATTCGCTCATGACCTTCCAAAACGAAAGGAGCGAACTATTCTTCTTCTTCGAACAATTGAGGGAACTGGGCGTGACGACTATACTCATCTCCGAGATTTTCGACAGTTCAAAGGAGACCTTCGGCGTATACGGCGTTGAGGACTTTCTCGCTGACGGGATAATTCATCTGGAAACGGAACGGTCCGGCAAGATTGTGAACCTATTCCTTTCTGTGGTAAAGATGAGAAAAACGCATCACGACAGAAGCTATTTTCCACTCATCTTCGACAAAGGGAATTTCGAAATCGTTACGGATTGAGGGAAAAGTCAATCTTCTTTCCGCAATTGGCGCAAAAAGAATCGGAAGGTTCCACGTCCGCTCCGCATTCGGGACATGCTTTCTCCAATGGCTCTCCACAGTTATAACAGAATTTGTCGGAAGGTCTTGTCACGACCCCGCAATTGGGACATTCACCTTCATCTTCTACCGGCTGACGCGGGATGGCGATGTGCATCTTGTAGCATTCTTCGCAAATCGACTTTTTCTTTCCCTGCACGTCCATCTCCACGTAGGAAATCCTTTTCCTGCTGCAAAGGTGACACTTTTCCTTTGGTTCTGCCATCGTAAATGGTATGATATTGCCCAATAAATCCTTTTTGACTGAATCTTAGAGGCGAGAGATGAATAAACTGCAATAGATAGATAAAGCAGTATTTGAATGAAGTTCCATGGCTAGGAGGTACAAAAACCCCGCCCTGACGGTGGACATAATCGTGGAGCATGATGACCAGGTTCTCCTAATAAAGAGGAAAAATCCACCCTTCAAGGGGAAATGGGCACTGCCAGGAGGTTTTGTTGATTACGGAGAGACCGTTGAAGAGGCATCGTCCAGGGAACTTGCGGAAGAGACGGGCATCGTTTCCGACCTGAAAAAAGAGGACATATTCTCGGTTTATTCGGCCCCGGACAGAGACCCCCGCGGACATACGGTATCCGTGGTTTTTAGATGTAAGAATAAGGAAGGGCACCCCCTTGCAGGTGATGACGCGGACGAAGCCCGTTTTTTTTACCTGGATGAATTACCTGAACTGGCCTTCGACCACGGGGAGATAATCCGTGATTACATATCGTCTCGGTCAACCGAATAAAGTTGATACCGGGTCTTGGTTCCTTCCAGGGCCTTGTGCAGTTTCTCCGTTAGTTCGCCGTATTGGTCTGGCGTTTCGAAATGGAATGAGAAATCGAATTTGCCAACTTCGGGCATGAAACCGGCTGCCTGCAACCTTTCCACAACATCCAATGGTTTTGCTCCGTCGCTTGAAAATTGCAACTTTATCATGAGCTTCATGAAAAATAATATGATTCGGTGAGATTTAATTTTTTTGTCCATTCTCCAAATTGGAATGCAATTTTATACAAGCACGCATCTTTTGCTTCCATGAAGGCGGACTTCCACATTCACTCAAGTGCAAGCTGGGATTCGGTGTTGAAGCCCGAGACCATCGTGAAAATGGCGAAGTTCAAGAAACTGGGTGCCATCGCCATAACGGACCATGAAACGGCATCAGCCTGGAAATACATGGAGAGAATTTGCAAAGGCATCATTTTTGTTAAGGGGCAAGAGGTCAAGACAAGGGATGAGAAGGGGGGACACACCGGAGAGATAATAGGTCTTTTCTTGAATGAGGAACTGGAAATCGGGACCATCGGAGAGGTTATCGACCAGATAAAAGACCAGGACGGTGTTGTCATGGTGCCCCATCCATACGACCGGATGAGAAAAGGGGTGGGGGATGAATTGTTCGCTTGGGAAGAAGACATCGATGCCATTGAGGTTCTAAACGGCAGGGCGTATTTTAAAAGATACAATGACGAGGCGATGAAAAAAGCCCGGAGATTGGACGTTTCGCTCATGGCTGGTTCTGATGCACATTTTCCCGGCGAGGTCGGCGTCGCCTATACGGAATTTCCAGGGGCAAAAAACGAAGAGGACCTGAGAAAATGCATAAGGAACAAAACGACGGTACCCCGAGGAAAAAGGAGCAGCATTCTGTATCATGCGTATTCGGTGCTTCCTATGTGGAATCTCATGAGGGAGAGATGAAACGTGCCTTTTTCCATATCCGTCGTATTTTCATCAAATTTCTTTAACTGTCATTACTCGCAACATTTATATCAAAAGATACAATCCGAAGGACGCTCATGTACGAGCCTGCTTCATTGGAGCTGAACATTCGCAGGGGTAGCCAAGCCTGGCCAACGGCGCAAGGTTGAGGGCCTTGTCCTGTAGAGGTCCGCGAGTTCAAATCTCGTCCCCTGCATTTTTTTAAATTTGTTTAAAAAAATCATTAGGGGACTGATTCATAAAATACGATGTATTTTATTCATCTCGTCCCCTGCATATATTAATCTTGATAAAAAAAAACAATTAAGGGACTGATTCATAAAATACGATGTATTTTATTCATCTCGTCCCCTGCATATATT
>CAZPOY010000067.1:0-9391 GCA_964588345.1 uncultured Thermoplasmata archaeon | reverse complement strand
AACCTTTTATGGTTCAATTAATTTTTCCTCCAATCTGTTTTGTCAATATGGAAATTATGTTCAATCCCATGGTATCACCCTCCTGAATTCTTTCCAAGTCGGAAAAACCAACGCCATCGTCTTTGACGCGAATGAGGAGGTCCCCCTTTTCGGAGGGGTCGTTGGAAAGGCATATTTTTATCGTGCCCTCACCTTGGGGAAATGCGTGCTTGTAAGCGTTCGTTATCAATTCATTCAAAATCAACCCACAGGGGATGGCCATTTCCGATTCGAGGTAAATGTCCTCAAGGTCCATCAGCACATTCACATGGCTTCCTCCCGCTTTTAAGTCTCTTGCAAGCTTTGGGACAAGGTCCCGTATGTAATCGGAAAATAGGATGCGGGAGAAATTCTCCGACTGATAAAGCTTCTCGTGGATGATGGATATCGAATTGACCCGGTTCCTGCTTTCGAGGAACATCGCCTTGGCCTTAGGGTCATTAACATGCAGCGATTGCAACTTCAAAAGACTCGAAATGACCTGAAGATTGTTCTTGATACGATGATGAATCTCCTTTAGAAGCATGTCCTTTCTAGTAAGCTCTTCAGATAATGTTTCTTCTGCCCTGACCTGGTCCGTTATGTCCGTGACCACACCGAAAGCGCCTTTGAACTTCCCTTCGTCATCCCACCACGGTGAGGCGGTTATCAGAATGTCCAAAACCCTGCCGTCTCTCCTTTTCATCTTTAGGGTGTATTGGCTCGTCTTGCCCTCTTTTCGAAGACGGTTCTCCTTGTCGAGCTTTCCAAGGTCATTTACGACGAGGATGTCTCTAACGTTCTTGGATAATAGCTCTTCCTTGTCGTAATCCAGCATTTTTGCAAAGCGCTTGTTGACCCAAACCAAATTGTCTTCCTCATCCACCATCCCGATGCCCTCTCCAATGCTCTCTACTATGGCCAATTCCTTGCTGTTAAAAAAACTCTCTTTATTTTTCTCCTCGGAGACGCTGCCTGTTGAAAATAATGCCAATTCTAAATTTCCATCCACGTCGAGCATGGGTAGGTAATTTACTTGAAAATCCATCCCATCAACGGCAACATCGATGCGAATTTTCTCTTGTCCAACTTCGTTTTCACTTGCCGCCATGATTTCCTCCATCAATTCATTTTCCCAGAGGTATTCTTGAATCATTCCGAAAAGTTCCGCCACTTCCTCCCCGGACAAATCGTAGTTGCCTCCCATGGACCGAACCTTGCCGTTTCGGTCAAGGACCATGCTGAAAGAATCCAGCCCCTTGGGGCAAAACTCCATGACCTTGGCGAGTAATTTTTTCAACTGATTGACCAGATGTTCATCCGAAGGCAACGTATCACAATAATTAGAGGGAAAGGGAGACTATATAACCTGATGCGTTCTCAATATCAACGGCAATAATCGCGGCATCGTGTCATTTTCTGATGCAAAAAGAACAGATGTCATCGCCAGCCAGCATGCTCTTTTCCTGGACCAATGAACATTCTCCCAGGGATTTGACAGCCGCTCTTTCAATGATTCCCCTGGATATCGTGCATAAAAGGGGGTTTTTGAAAATGTCGTTTGACCAGGGGCATTTTGAGACGTGCAATTGGATTACATCCCCAACCACTTCACTGTCCATTTCGGCCCCAAGGTCTGTAAACAATTTTGTTATCCAACGAGCATAGTCTTCAGGAGTATCTATTTGAGCAAAATATTCATCAAAGAAAACGTCATCTAACTGAGAGGCAAGTTCCGTGTAAAACTCGTGGGAATTAACGGGTCTCTCCCTGGATGAAATCAGCGACGGAACCAAGTTCATCAAAATGCGGGTCACTTCCAACTTCGTTTCCAAATTCTTCTGTTTCAGTGCTTGGCGCTGTGCCTTCTTTTCCTGGTCTACGTCGCTGATGATGACGAGCATTTCATCGGATTTTTCGTTGTCAAGAACCACCATTCTGCTTCGTAGCCATTTCCAATCGTTTTTTGTGGACCTGAAACGAAAATCCATGGGGGGAGTTGGAGAAAGAGAGGGGCTAGCATCTTTCAAACCCTTATCCCACACCTCCATTACTTCAACCCGGTCCTCAGGGTGAATCATATTTTCCGGAGGGGGGAAATCTACCATCTCGTCGATTCTTCGGTCGAAAAACACATTGCCGTTCGCGTACTTCACCTTCTTTTCCCTCCTATCCACCAATAGGATGGTGTCAGGAGAACTTTCAACGAGGGTTTTGAAGCGTTTCTGGCTCTCTTCCAGCAATTTTTTCATCCGATGTTCATATAGCGCGATTTCAATGTTGATTTGAATCTCCCTTTTGTCAAAGGGTTTGATCAGGTATCCATATGGACGGGTTATCTTTGCTTTCCTGAGCGTTTCTTCGTCCGAATAGGCCGTTAGATATATCACCGGTATGTCCATGTCCAATATCTCTTCGGAAGCTTGGATGCCGTTGATTTCGCCCTTCAATACGATGTCCATCAAAACGAGGTCAACCTGCTCCTCTCTGGCGACCTTTATGGCTAATGACCCATTGTCAACCGCAGCGACCACCTGGTAACCCAGATCCTCAAGTGTGTTGGCGATGTCTTTTGCCACAATCGCTTGGTCTTCCACGATTAATATTCGTGCTTTTTTCAAATCAAGCGCCTCCTCTTTGAGAGGTTTTTCATCACCCAAATATATCACCACTCATTAAATGAATATTGAATCAATCGTATATATTCTTTATGTAAAAATTGTTATCATAATTAACCTAAAATTAACAATGTAGTTGATGACATAACGATGAAATAATTCCCACGGTATTTCTCTAATGTAGTAATTTTTATAAGTCAATAGACTAAATCATATCTACCGTTCCCGGCCATATTTATTTATCGGAAAGTAAAAAAATGAATGAATAAAATAAGATTTTCTCAAAAACGATTAATCGAGAAGTTTGTACCTCGTTTCTTAAACGTTTAACCAAAGGATTTCTCATGACTAATTGAACGAATAGAAATATTCACCTTTGTTCTTCTGCTTCCTGTCAAGCATAGACCCCTCCTTGTTAACCCGCGGCCGCATGGTATCGTTGTCCCTTCTGAAGGTGATGTCCACCTGACGGAGAAATTCGTTCATGCCTTCTCTCATCTCGTAAGGCCCTGCAGCCGTTCCTGAAATAGATGGTTCCCCGCTGAAGACCATGATGGAATCCGAGACCATGTCAATGAAATACACGTCGTGGTCGATTATAAGCCCGGATTTTCCCTTCTTCTCCATTATGCGTCTAATCGTCTTGGATGCCTGCATCCTCAGCGTTGAATCGAGATATGCCGATGGCTCGTCTATCACGTAAAGGTCCGCATCCCTGCCAAGCGAGAGTGCTATTGATACGCGTTGAAGTTCCCCGCCGGAAAGATTCTTAAGCCCCCTCGGATAGAGCGGTTTCAGGTTCAGGGGATGTTCGACCTCGCCGGTGAAGAAACTATCCTGGAAGTCGTAACCGAGAATCTCCATGAACAGGTCTTCCACGGTCCCGCGGTATTCCGGCTTGATGTATTGTGGCTTGTAACTTACCCTCACGTTTCCGGCTATCTTGTCCTGCATCTCCTCTATCTCGCCTGCCAACACCTTGGCGAAGGTGGTCTTCCCCGTTGCATTGTGGCCCACGACGCCCACCACCTCTCCCTTGTGGATGCTTCCGGCTTTCACGTTGAGCGAAAAATTGCCCAGATGGACCTCCATGGCTTCATATTCCACGACCGTCTCGCTTTCCCACTCCTTTCTGGGAGGTTTCGGTTCGAACTTGATGGCCGTGTCCCTAATCCGGATGTTTTCTTCGTTGAGAAATCCTTCAAGGTAAGCATTTATCCCCGTCCTGACGTTCCTCAACTGAGATATCACGCCATAAGCACCTTCGACCCCGTAGAGAATCTGAACCTGGTCGCAAAGGAAATCAAGTATGGCCAGGTCGTGCTCCACGACGATGACGAGTTTTTCTTCCACCTGCTCCCGGATTATCCTTGCCATGGAAAGCCGCTGGTATATGTCAAGATAAGATGACGGTTCGTCGATGAAAAGGACGTCAGAAGGCCTCATCATGGCTGCTGCCAAGGCGACCCGCTGGAGTTCTCCCCCGGAAAGATGTTCCATCTTCCTCTCCGCACAGCCCGTAAGGTCCAAGCGGTCAATCCATTCCTCGACCTTCTTTGGAGAAGCGAGTTTGCCAAGAAGGTCTCTCACTTCCCCCTTGTGAAATTGGGGGAGCTTATCGACGTACTGCGGTTTCACCGAAACCGTAACATCACCATCAGCCACCTTCTCAAGATAATCGTGCAGTTCCGTTCCCGCATATTTTTCCAGTATTTTCTTCCAATCGGGCCTTTTGCCGTATTCACCAAGGTTGGGAACGATGGTCCCTGATAGGATGTTCAAGGCGGTGGTCTTGCCTATGCCATTAGGTCCCAGCAGTCCCACCACGCGACCTTCGCGGGGGATGGGGAGTTTGTAAAGTTGGAATGCGTTGACGCCATATTGGTGAATGAGTTCGCCCTCCAATTCCTGGGGCAGCCCGATGATTCTAATGGCATCGAAGGGGCACTTATTGACGCAGATGCCGCATCCGACGCACAGTTCTTCGGAGATGACGGGTTTGCCATTCTCCCCCATTACGATGGTCTCATCACCCGCCCGGACCCTGGGGCAGAATTTGATGCACTCCTTGGAACAGTTTTTCGGTTGGCAACGGTCTTTCAAAAGAATGGCTATCCTCATTTCATCCCTCAATTACGGACCTGTTTTAATAGATTATCTGGTCCGTCGCCTCGTGGTACTCTTGGCAAAATACTGCCTTACCTTCCTTCCGTCCAACATAATCCAACAAATGATGCCGATGACCATGCTGAAGAAATTGAGGAATATCAAGGACCATACATCCTTTCTGGACATGGATTTGGCCGTGAAATAACCTTTTCTGTTGCCCCTCATCAGGTTGATGGCACCTATTATCTCGCGAATGCCCAATATGAATCTGGCGATGGTCAATATCAGGAATAGAATGGTCAAGAGGGCGAGGAGTATGCCCAATATCAGGGACGCCCAGATAGGGAGATTCATGCCCGTAAGAGTGCTGGTTCCGATGAGAATGCTCAGCGAAGCAAGGGCACATGTGACAAAGATCGTGAAGACGAACAGCGTTTCGGCTGTAAGGTGCATAAGGCCTGAAAGAATCTGGAGTATGCCAACAATGAATAGTGAAGCAGGTTTTTTTCTTTGTGCCACAATTACCGTAAGGTTACACCGGTTAATAATGTTTTTTAAAAAAATAAGGCGGAGTCATGGGGGGGATACTCCGCCTCCAATGTGGTTTTCATACCAAGAAGTAAAAATCCGAAAGAAGTTATATCGGTTTTTTGAGCATGCTCAAAGCAAGATATCCCATTTTTACTCATTATCACTCATGATTTTTGTGAACCAACATATATAGTCACGCCAACGAATGGTCTTGTAGCACAAAGAGTTGATGAACACATGTCTAAAAATAACAAGGGGGGAACGGAAGACTATTTGTCATCTTTGGATGGGGAGAATGGAAAGAATGCTATTGGAACGATACCCATGGAGCTGATGGCCTTTTTCAAAGCGGACGAAGGACATTCACTCATCATAAAGGGTGCTCCCGGTTGTGGAAAGACGACTCTTTCCCTTCAGATTTCCCACATTTTCAAGGAAAAACATAATGCAATTTATTTTTCAGGCAGGACGCCCGACGTGAGTCTTACCAAGCAATTTCCCTGGATGAAGGGCACCTCGATAATCTGTTCCCGGGGAAGAAGAATCAACGGTGAGGTATCTGAAGTTGATAGAACAGAGTTGAGGCGGATGGAGGGGTTCATTAGGGAACCGGTCGAAGAGGAAGAAGAAGAAGAGGGATTTCTCTTCAATATAGGCACGGAGATGCCTGAAATGGACCAATTGTATGAGATGTTGGACAGGGGGTTCCCCAAAAAAGGACTTGTCATCATTGATTCGATAGATTCTCTTTCGGAACTGTACGGCATCGAAAAGGTAAAACTTCTCTCCATGCTTCAGAAAGACCTTGTGGAAAATTCGAACGTTGATGTGATTTTCATTCTGGAATCTTCAGGAGACGAGGCAATGGATTATCTCGGTGACGGAGTAATTGACATCAAAATGGATGATTTCTCTGGAAGAAAATTGAGAAGGATGGAGCTAACCAAGCTTAGAGGCGTTGAAATTTCAAATCAGGTCCATTATAATTCATTGTACGAATCGAAAAATACCTCGTTATCACCCCCATACATAACATCAATTGCCCAAATAGGCCATATCAAAATGGGTTGGATGGATGAACAAACAAGAGAAGTGCTTGAAAAGGTCATCAAAAGGAACACCCTGTCTGAATTTTGCTTTTCTGGATATTACGAGACGAGCATTTTAGAGATGTTCATAACAAAATTCATTGAAAAGGCGATATCTCGAAGCTTCAAAACCGTTGTTATCCCACACAATCGCAAATTCGGTGATGACCTAGTTGAATCATTTGGTAGCAAAGACGAGTCCGTTATGGTGCTGACGGACGAATATGACGCCTCAAAAAGGTCGGGCTCGGTTAGTTATCTGGAAGGGCGAAACCCCGACAATGAATTCGAAAGCATTTTCAATTCGTTGGGAAAGGAAAGGTCATTCTTTCTCGTCTCCCTTGATAGAATGAAGGAAATATACGGGGATGAAAACAAGAAGCGGCTAAAAAAACAGCTAATGAGGAGAGATTCTTCCCTTTTCCTATATCATGAATGTGAAAACGAGGAGAATTATTCCTTCGGGGCCGACTTGGTCTTCAAGATGAACGTGAAAAATGGGGTCCACATGCTATTCTTCGAAAAACCCTTCCTACCCCCCCGAGGAATTTTTTTGGAAAAGGGAAGCGGAAAAGCAGACCTGATTCCGATGGTATGAGCATGCTCAAATCGGTTCTATACCATAGTGATGCGCTAACTCACCTGGGAGCAATCCCGGGTGATGTAATTGAAACAGATATATGCAATTGTGATAGGAACCGTTTGCGTCATTGGCGTGCTAATGAATTGCACGGTAATGGCCGAGATACCAGGCGAGCAGAACATCCCTGATTGGGCTGAAGAAAACCAGAATAGAAATGAATTCAGGAAGCAATTGAAAGAGGTGCTGAATCGGTCTCTTCCCAATCCGGTGGCTCAGGACGTCATTGATGAAATCGAAATGCATATCGAAGGTGAATTGACCTTGGAGGAACTTGAAGTGCACCTTGAATGCGTTCTGGACGCCGCCCTAGACTCCTCGGTCATCAACCAACTCATCGATGTCTACGGAGAGGTCTATTGAACGGGGAATAAGGTCTAATCAGATAGAACCTTATCTAGTTCGGATTTTCTGTTTTCGAGGAATTCCAGATAATGCGTCGCCCCGGTCTTTTCGGCAATTTCATAGGCCTTTGTGTAACTCATTTCTGCTTCCTCGAATTTTTTCTTTCTCATGAGAGACTCGCCTTTCAGCATGTTCAGTATGCAATGTCCCGATGACAGTTTTGTCTTTTCAGCGAGGGGTTCGATTTCCTTCACCATCCTGCTGACGTCTTCGTACTTTTTCTGCATCTCGTACAATCGCATTCTCCTAAGATAAGTCATGAAGATCATGTTCTCATCCCTCACCAATTGGAAAATATCCATCGCTTCGTCTATCATCTTCTCGGCTTCTTCGTACCTCTCCAACTCGATGCACGATTCCGAAGCGTTGTCCAGTGCGTATCCCTTGAGCCAGATGTTGCCTATGGACTCCGAGATTCTTGCACACTCTTTGTGGAGTTCCAAGCTCCTGGGATAATTTTCCCGCCGATATTCGGCTGCGGCTATGCCTATCAAGACCTTTATCTCCCTTTCGGTATTGCCCGTCTTCAAGAATATATCACGCGCTTCATTCAGCAAATCGATGGCCTCATCCGCCTTCCCCTGTTTGACCAGAATCTTTCCCAGAGCGAAGAGGGAAGCCGCACGATTTTCCAAATACTCCTCGCCTCGAGTCTGTCCAATGATGCTTTCGAATGTCGCTTTTGCTTTCTCCATTTCACATCGTCTTTGGAATACCGTTCCGATGTAATAGAGAAATTCAAATTTCAACGGGTCCTCATCCTCAACGAGTTCAAGGCCATCACGGAAATATTTTTCGGCCCTTTGAAATTTTCCCCTTTGCAATTCGATGGCACCCAGGTCTTTGTAAGCCAACGCTTTGACGTCGTGCCCCATATGAGAACCGGAAACAACCTTCCAAAGTTGCGACACTGCGGTATTCCAGTCCCCCAAAAAGTGATTGACCTTGCCCATCACGAGATTGCATTTTACTATCGATGCTTCGTCAATCAAGGACTCTTCAATGTTGCTAAAAACGAGACGCAGGTCCTTGGCTAGTCCCGATTTTATCAACACGTCAACCTTTGCTGAAGACATGTCGATGGCCTCTTCCGTTCTCCCTGCCTCAAAGAGATGATATATCGCTTCAACGTAATTTTCCGGTATGGGTTTCATGAGACAATTCTGAGACGCCTTGTAATGAAATTTCTTCAGCACCTCCAAAGGCAGAGTCTTCTTGACCTGGTCGCGTACTAGGTCGTGGATTGTTACCTTTTCATCCGACCGTTGGAGAAGATTGCTCCTTACAAGGTTCCGAATCTGCTTCGAATCCGTTGGTTGTTCGATTATCCAATTCAACAATACGGGCTTCCGGTATACCGATACTTTCTGCATTAACCTCAATTTCTCCATGGAAAGGTTTCCCAGTATCGAATCTTCTATGAATTGTTCGATGTCCTCACCGTGAAAAGTGGTATCGCTCTCAATCAATTCCAAAAACAGGGGATGTCCTTGAGCTTTTTTGGCCACGGTTTCTGCATTCTCCGAAAATCCCTTGTCCTGAAGAATTTCCAGGGACTCCTGCAAGTCAAGTCCTTGCAAATGGACCTCTTCCACGAACCCCTCCAGATTGACGTCACGACGGTCATAAATTGATGGGATGGTCCGAGAAGAGATTATCAGACGGACGGTGGAAGGGAGACTTTGATGTACCAGTACCTTCAGGAACGTCTCATTCTCCTTTCGAGCATACTGGAAGTCGTCGAATATAAGCACGGTGTCGTTTTTTTCCAATTCTTTTACGACCATCCAAGCAGTTTTTTCGGTTTCTTTCGTATCAGACCGCTTGATGACTTTTGCTATATCCTTGTGACCCATCTCCTCCATGAAATCGGAAAGTTTCACAAGAAGCGAATCCAGAGTGGACCACTCGTTGAAAGAATGCCAGAATATGTTATGCTTCGACAAAGGCCCGCTAATGGCTTTTTTCAAAAAGAAGGTTTT
>CAZPOY010000066.1:8198-9744 GCA_964588345.1 uncultured Thermoplasmata archaeon | reverse complement strand
GGAAGGTGTTTATGTTGAGTTCCTTCAAAAACCCGATGAAGTGGAATATCTCGCGCCTGGGGTTTTCCATCTCCGTCAATGTGTAAAGGGCCGTAAGGGAGTCCACTGCAAGGATGTCTATGCCTTCGGAATTAATGCGCCTCGTGATGAACTTTTCCATTATCTTGAACCAGTCCTTCTTGTGCTCAATGGATTCCTTTTCAAGTCTTAGCTTGGCGATGTCGACGATGGAAAACGTTTCGGGGTTCGGTTCTTCCATGCCCAGCCGGTTCATGGTGAGATTCAAACTGTCTTTCCGCTCTTCGAGAGAGAGATAAAGGCATTTGGCACCGTTCTTGATGTTGTTCTGGTACATGATGTTGAGGACCGTTGTAGATTTCATGGTCCCGGGCGTTCCGGATACAAGCACCGTATGCCCTTTCATTATGCCGCCTCCCAGTTCGTCGTCGAGGCCTTCTATATGGGTTTTGAGATATTCTTTGTCCACTGTCTCACCGATACAAAAATCAGATGGGAGGAATTTATAGGTATGTACTCAAATCGGTCAAAATGTCAGCAAAAGAAGGACCATGAACCCGACCAAAAGGCAATAAGGGGCAAACAAGCGAAGCCGGTCGCGGTCCAGAATGCGGTAGAGGAGCCACAAGGATGCGTAACCCACCACCACGGACGTAGCCGTCCCCGCCAATGCCGGAAGTAAGAGACCTTGGGTGGAAAATGCAGTCACGTCGCCGAAGCGGAGCACCACGGCCCCCAGGACCGCGGGAATGAATAGGAGGAAGGAGAATGTCCCGGCTTCTCGGCTTTTCATGTAAAACAGCAAACCTGCGGTGATGGTTATGCCTGACCGAGATATGCCAGGAAGTATGGCCAGGCCCTGGAACGTTCCGATTAATAGAACTTCGCCAACGGTGAGCTGGTGTGTCTTCTTTTCTCCCTTCTCTTTTGCAAAAAGAAGAAACGTTCCCGTAATCATCAGACAGATGGAAACCGTCCAGAGCGATGAAAAGATGGCATCAACGAAGTACTTGTTCAAGATGAGTCCGATGATTCCCGTGGGCACCGTACCCACCAATACAAGAAAAATCGTGCGTAGGTTTTCTTCGTTTTTCAAGGATTTCCAACTTAGTCCCTTCTCCCTTGCTTCGCACCAAGCCCCGGAAATAATCCTCACGATGTCGGACTTGAGGAAAATGAGGATTACCAGAAGGGTTCCAAGATGAAGCATCACGTCGAAAAGAAGGGGCGGGTCAGCAAGAAACGACTGGAACAAAACAAGGTGGCCTGAAGAACTCACGGGAAGCCATTCGGTAATGCCCTGAACCACCCCTAGGAGAACGGCCTGCCAGATGTCCATGTTCCCCATAAAAAAGGAAAGGATAAAGAAGTTTTGTGAATAACCGAAAAAAAAACTGTTTTCCGACAAAATATTAATAAAAGGCATCATTCTCACCAAGAAGTAGCGTGCCGAATCAAAAAACGGTGCGACTGAAAGAACATTCGCGGGAATGGCTCAGCCTGGTATCCTGGGAAATAATTCAAATTT
>CAZPOY010000066.1:0-8098 GCA_964588345.1 uncultured Thermoplasmata archaeon | reverse complement strand
CCCGTCCAGGCCATTCCGCTCAAAAGAACATTCGCGGGAATGGCTCAGCCTGGTATCCTGGGAAATAATTCAAATTTCCCTGTATCTTCAAACCGGAAAAATCCCGGTTGTGAAGACGGTACCCGTCCAGGCCATTCCGCTCAAAAGAACATTCGCGGGAATGGCTCAGCCTGGTACGGCGCCGGATTGCTAATCCGGTTGTGCTCGGCACAACGGGAGTTCAAATCTCCCTTCCCGCGCCATTTTTTTTGCGGGATAGATTTGAACTCGTTCGAACAAATGCCTGAATTTGTGAGCCAGACTTGTGAAGCAAGTCCAGGCAAATCTCCCTTCCCGCGCTTTGATTTTTTTCATTAAATCAAATGCCTTGAAGATGCCAAAGAAAAGGTTCTTTGTCATATCGCCTTAAGCGGTATTTCATTTGCTCCCATGCTCCTTAAGGCTAAGTCGGAAATAAATTTTTATTTCCTCCCCTTCCCGCGCCATTTTTTTTGCGGGATATTTTTGAACTTGTTCAAAGGAACGGGAAGAACGAAACCCATAACTAACTCCCTTCTTTTCTACATCCGTGGCAATAGTAATAGTAGACGGTTATCTTGACGAGCCAGGATGCCTGGGGGTTCCACCGTACGTTTCGCCTCAGGTGAGATACCTTTACGGGTCCGCATTGGACGAGGGCGCCGACGTCCGGTACCAGCGCATCGAGGATTGGAGAAAGAACCGTTTTGAGCCGGAATCTCGGGACCTCGTCTTTTTGTTCGGCGGGATGACCGTCCCAGGTAAATACCTCAGGGGATATCCTATGTCGCCAAGAGAAGCGAAGGACATCGCCGCCCAGCACAGGGGGCATACTGTTCTTTCGGGACCCATTGCACAGGGGCTTCCCAAGAACGATTCGAAGGTTTTTTCCTTCGTATCAAAAAAGGACCCGGACGCATTTCTGGCAGACCTGCTTGAAACGGGAATGGCAAAGGACAGAAGACGAAAGCCGGAAGAACGAAGGCGATGGTCCGTTCTGGGAGCGAATCTTCTCAGCGACATACCCGAAGGACCGGAGCGTTCCATCATGGAAGTGGAGCTATTCCGAGGATGCCCGCGATACATCACGGGAGGTTGTTCCTTCTGTTCGGAACCTTTGTTTGGCAAACCGGAGTTCCGCCCCGTTGGCGAAGTGGTTGATGAAGTGGAAGCCCTTTTTTCCAAAGGAGGAGTTAATCTTCGCCTTGGGGCCCAATCGTGCATCTTTTCGTATCTGGCCGAGGGGGTGGGGGTTGCAGAAATCCCTAAACCGGTGCCTGAGATACATGAGAAACTCTTCTCGGAAATATGGAAAAGGGCTCCTGGCATTCGGGTTCTCCACGTGGATAATGCCAATCCCGCGGTAATGGCCAACCACAAGAACGAGGCAAAGGAGATACTTGGCATCTTGGTGAAATACACCACCCCGGGCAACGTTCTTGCAATGGGCCTCGAATCCGCTGACCCCGTCGTTCAGCGGAAGAACAATCTCAACACCAACGCACAGGAGACCCTGGAGGCCGTTGAAATGGTAAACCAGGTCGGTGCAAAAACCGGGGAGAACGGCATGCCGAGACTTTTGCCAGGCCTGAATTTCGTTTTCGGCCTGCCGGGGGAATCGGCTAATACCTACAAAAGGAATAAAAAATTCTTGAAGGACGTATCCGAACGGAGCCTCCTGCTCCGAAGAATAAATCTCCGGCAGGTCATCCGGGTTGGAAGAGACCTCGCTGTTTCATTGGACAAAGGAGAATTCCTGCGATTCAAAAAGTGGGTTCGCGAGAATGTTGACCAGCCCATGCTAAGAAGGGTCGTGCCAAGGTTTCAGGTATTGAAGGAGGCCATGGTGGAGAAGGTGGAGGGGAACTGGTCGTACTTGCGCCATCTTGGCACGTATCCCCTTCTCTTTGCCGTTCCTTACAAGCTCCCCATGTGGTCCTTCCATGACCTTTCCGTGGTCGACTGGGGCTTCCGGTCCGTCACTTGCATCGAACATCCTTTTTTCATCAACAAGGCCTCTTTCTCACAGCTTACCGCCATTCCCGGCATAGGCAAAAAAAGGGCAGCCACCATCTTCCGGAACATCCCGTATGAAGATGCGGATGAGATTCTTGCACACCTTCCGGATTTTGAACCTCTTGAGGGTTGGACGGGGCTTTTTTCCTTTGAAAAATGATGGTGAAAAGGTGGTGATTCTGCGGGTTATGGATATATACCTTTGAATGGAATATCTACTCCGAGGGAGGCCTCTAATGGCCGTTGAGGGAAGCTGAAGTTCTGGTAGAGCACCGGTCTGCATCAGAGTGGCGGCAGCCCATTTTTCATGGGCCTCCCCATTTCATATTATTTTATGAGCTCCTCAGGTAGCGTTTTACTTCCCAGTCCGTAACAATCGTCCGGTATTCCCGGATATCGGCTTTCGACGTGGCGACAAAGGTCTCCAGGGCGGTCTTGCCCAGGGACTCCTTCACAATTTCATCGCATAGGAGCTCTTCCACCGCTTCTTCCAGAGATAGGGGGAGCTTGTTTATGTAGAACTCCTTCAGCTTCGAATCGTCAAAATCATAGACGTTTTCTTCAATGGGGTCGGGTGGAGAAATCTTCTTCTTGATGCCGTGAAGCCCCGCCGCCAGCATTGCAGAGAAGGCAAGGTATGGATTGCACGACGGGTCGGGGCACCGCAGCTCAACCCTGGCAGCACTTCCCGCGCCCTTGCGGAACTTTGGGACCCGTATGAGGGCGGACCGGTTCGTCATGGCCCAGCAGACATAAACCGGGGCTTCGTATCCCGATACCAGCCGCTTGTACGAATTTATCGTGGGTGCGGTAAGTGCGGAAAGGGCCCTTGCATGTTCCATCTGTCCACCGAGGAAATAATAGGCATCGTCTGACAGAGAATAATCGTCACCTTCATCGAAAAATGCATTGGCCCCGCCTTTCCACAGGCTCTGATGGACGTGCATCCCGTTTCCTGCCCCACCGAATACGGGTTTGGGCATGAACGAAGCCACCAGGCCGTTCCTCACAGCGATGGTCTTTACGAAATACTTCAGGGTCATGACCTTGTCTGCCATCTCAAGTGCCTGGGAATAACGCAGGTCCACTTCGTGCTGGCTTGCCCCGACCTCGTGGTGGCTCGTCTCCACCTCGTAACCTATTTCGTCCAGGGCGGACAGGATTTCCTTGCGCACCTCTTCCCCCTTGTCCGCGGGGCCAAGGTCGAAATACGAAGCGGTGTCGTGGGGCTCTGGGCTTGGCATGATTTGGCCGTCCATGTCGCCGAACAGGTAAAATTCCGTTTCAGGCCCTACCTGGAAGTCGTAGTCCGTCTCTTTTGCAGCGGCCAGGTTCTTCCTCAGCACGTTCCTGGGGTCCCCGGCATATGGCTTCTCCTCAATGGTGTGGATGTCACAGATGAAGCGCCCGATTTTCTTGCCCCGTATCTCCCAGGGGAGGACACAAAATGTGGAGATGTCGGGGACTGCAATCATGTCAGACTCGTGGACGCGGACGAAGCCTTCAACGGAAGACCCGTCGAACCACAGACCGTTTTCCAGGACCTCTTCCAGCTTCCCAACAGGCACGGTGCATGATTTGGGATTGGCTCTGACGTCTGTGAATTGAAGGCGGATAAAATCGATGCCTTCCGATTCCACCCTCTGGATAATATCGCTCTTTTGCATATCTTACGAAGCGATTGTTTGTATAAATAATTACACCGAGCGGAGTCAAGATTGTTTTACAAACCTACCAACAAGAACAGAAGAGATGTCTGTCAGGTGGTCCCATGAAGGAAGTTTGTTCAGGTCCACATCTCCTGTTTCCAATAGCGGTTTCTCTAGAGCGTCAAGGACCCAACCGTTTTGGAAGGCTGGCTTCATGATGTCGGTTAATGAACGGAAGCAATAATCATGGGAGAGGGGCTGTCCCTTCACAGCAAATTCCTTCTTGCCAGCCATCTAGGCCTACTCATTCAGCCTTTTATGAAGCTTCACAACCGCTTCGACGGCATCCTTGGCCCGTTCTATCCGGGATTCGGCCTGAAGGCGGCTCATCCCTGGTCCTGTTATCCCAAGACCTACGGGCTTGCCGTATTCGACGGCCATGTCGGCCATCTTTCGCGATGCGTGGGATATCACCACATCATCGTGTTCGGTTTCCCCCTCGATGACTGCTCCAATGCAGACGACGCCATCTATCCCTTCGGTTTCCAGTAGCTTCTTGATGGCCAGGGGCATGTCGAATACGCCGGGAACCTTCACGGTTCTGGCCACTTCCGCCCCCAGAAATTCCGCGTGGGAGGCGGCCCTTTCCTGCATCATGCTCGTGATGTCATAGTTGAATTCGGACACCACCATTCCTATCTTCATTTTCTCTTCCTCCTTGAATCCTCTTTCTCTTGGCTATTTTCGTAATTGTGAAATTTCAATGTCCGATGCCTCCTGCGTCTTCAAAACCCTGCCTCTGGCCCGTCCCAGCCATCTTCCCCAATTTTTCCGGATGGAAAAGCATCCAATATGCGTTCTCGGCGTGTTCTTCCGTGCGGCGTCTTGCCAGCCATTCCAGCTCCTTGTCATCTACGGCCTCATCCATGTGAACGAACGCCTCCAAGATGTGGGTGTTGGTCATAAGCTGGGCTTGGATTATGCCCGTGGAAGCTTCGTGGGCGCACACCTTGTCGATATCTTCGGGACCGGGCATCCCCAGTGCCATGACGATGTCGCATTCCTCTTCTTCGATGAGTTTTTTGCACGCTACGGGGAGGTCCTTGACGCCGGGAACGGTCCTTCTTACCACCGTGAAAAGGGTTCCCATGGATTTGAGTTTGTCAACGGCCATCTGACCCATGTCAACACGTGAAAAGGTCGTATCAACTATGCCGATGCGTTTCATCGGGATGCCTCCCGGTATCGGTCCTTTATCCTTCCGATTATCTTGCGAGAACCGTTAAGCCCCCCCTCAAGGGGACCAACTCTCTCCACTTCGACGGTCAGGCCCTTTTCTTGAAATGCCTGCTTTATCTCCTCATTTTCGAATTTCTGGTCGTAACCGATGGCTATGATGTCCGGTTCGAGGGATGCTGCAAGTTCATAGTGGTCGCCTTGGGACAGCCCCGCTACGGCCTTGTCGACCATTGCAAGGGCAGAAACCAGTTCGAGCCGGGCTTCCTGCTTCATGACCGGCTCCCTCTTTCTCTTTGCTATGGTTTCATCGCTGGCCACGATGACGTAGAGTTCGTCCCCCAACGCCCTTGCCTGCCTTAGATAATGGAGATGGCCCGGGTGGAGTATGTCAAAAGCCCCTGAAGCCAGTACCCTCTTCATTGTGAAAATGCCTCCATTATTTGGCTTCCGTCAAGGAATATGAAACCGTTCTTTTCAGCGTAATCCATGGCATCTGTCCTTTTCATCGCTTCGCCATCGTCGCCCATCATCTCGCATATCGTTGCAGAGGGTACGACCCCTGCCATCTTCACCAATGCCGTGGCTAGTTCCGTATGCCCCTGCCTTGATTTTAGCAGCCCCCGGGCGGACCTTAGAAGATGCACATGACCTGGTGAACGAAAATTTTTGCCCATGGCGTCCCGCAGGTTTTCGTCCTTGAGATTGAGCACACCAGCAAGTTTGACTATCGTCATGGCCCGGTCGTTGTCGGGGATGCCGGTGCGGGTATTCCTGTGATTGATGGTTAGTGAAAAACTCGACTTGGAATCATAGGGGATGTCGTTGGGGTCTAGCTTCTCCAGAAGGGGAAAATGCCCTTTGGCAACCTCGTGGATGTCCGTCATGAAAGGAAGGCCGAGCCTTTCCGCATCGATGTGGGAAACCGTCGTGCAAATGAGCCCTCCGCCGTCCTTGCGGAACGTGCGTATGTGGTCCGGTATGACCTTCTCCGAAGCACAGCACATGTCCGTTTCCTCCTCCCTTCCGTCGCTATCGTAAATGAGGACGATTTCGCCTTTGGCAATGGATTTCAAAGCATTCTCAACGGTTCCTCTTGGCATCAGAAATGCAGAAAGGATTCTTGAAATATAACTTGTGAAATTACAAATTAATTAGTAATTACTCGTTAATTATCTCCTTGAGGGCTTTCAGCTCATTTTCCGTCATCTTTTTCGATGTGACGGCGTCCCTGGATTCTCCGTATACCCGAATGATTGGTTCCGTTCCCGAAGGTCGGACCAACACCCATCCATCCTCGAGGAATATCTTTACCCCGTCCAGGTCATCTACCTTTTCTCCGGCATAGTGTTCCTTCACCCTTTTCATGACGGTGGCCTTCGACTCGTCCGGGCATTCCGCTTTGAGCTTGGTCGTATGAAATTTTGGCAATTGGTCCACTAACTCACTAAGGGGTGACTTCCTGGTAGCCAGCAACTCCATTACCGCGGTCAGCGTTCTACCTGCATCCCTGCAATGCTGAAACGATGGGAAGATCATCCCGCCGTTCTCTTCCCCACCGAATATGGCGTCGACCTCCATCATTTTCCTGGCCACTATGGGTGCCCCTACCTTAGTGTAAAGAACGTCGCCTCCGGCCCTTTTTACGACTTCTTCGACGAGGGAGGACGTGGCCACTGGCGTGACGACCGTTCCTCCACCATTCCTTTCAACGGCAAGCCCAGCAAGGAGGGCCAGTATCTTGTCCCCCGTAACGAATTCTCCTTTTTCCGTGAAGAAAACGGACCTATCGGCGTCACCGTCCATGGCGATGCCAAAATCCGCGTCGGTCTCCCTGGTAAGCATCTTGAGGTCCGATAGGTTCTCTTCAGTGGGCTCAGAGGGATGCCCTGGGAATGAACCGGACATGTGGCAGTTGAGACTTACGACGCCGGCGCCCAAATTTTCGGCCAAAGCCGGGCCCGTGTCAGAACCGGCTCCGTTGGCACAATCGATGACAATCTTTAGGTCTCGTTCGGATACCGCTTCCTTGTCCGTGTCCCTTATTACGCCCCTGACATATTCCTCAGAGGCCGTTCCGTCTCGGGTCGCATTTCCTGCATCCTTCCAAGGTGCAAGGTTGAATTCCTCATTGAAGAACGACATCTCGATGGGCCTTTCGTGGTCACGGGACATCTCCGTTCCGTCTCCGTATATGCACTTGATGCCGTTGAATTGGGGCGGGTTATGGCTAGCCGTTATTACGACCCCCAGTTGCGCCCCGCCGTTTTTCACGTAATACTGCAAAGCCGGCGTCGGGAGTATGCGTAGGTCAATTACGTCTGCACCGGTTGACATGATGCCAGCCATGACGGCGTCCCTGAGCATGTGGCCCGAAGAACGTGCATCCCTGCCGACGGCAATCCTCTTGCACGGGTGGGCCGTTCCGATGGCCTTGCCAAGCTTCAATGCCAGGTCCGGTACCATCTTGATTCCTATTACGCCTCTTACGCCGTTGGTGCCAAAGAGTCTCTTCTCCTTCATCTTAAATCACTTCGTTCTTGTCGATTATCTCTACATGGACCTCTCCCACGGACTCTACGGTGCCGTCCAACGTATCACCGACTGAAACGGGTCCCACGCCTTTTGGCGTTCCGGTGAGTATGACGTCACCCTCTTCCAGCGTCATGAATCGGGAGATGTATTCAATGGTGACGGGGATGTCAAATATCATCATGGACGTATTTGATTTTTGCACGGTTTTGCCGTTCTTCCTAAGTTCAATGGCGAGTCCCTTTTTCACGTCCGCCTTTTCTTTCTTCGTCACCTTCGAGATGGGGCAGAAAGCATCAATGCCTTTGGAAATTGACCATGGCAGGCCTTTTTTCTTCGCCTGGGCCTGAATGTCTCGTGCCGTCATGTCCAGTGCGACGGAGTATCCCAAAACGCATGCCATCGCCTCGGCGGCCGGGATGTTCTTCCCCCCCTGAGACAGATGAACGGCGAGTTCCACTTCGTAATCGACCCGCCCCCATGATGGATCCACCGGAACCACGCAGGGTGACAGGGAAAGTGCGGTTGCGGGTTTGAGAAACACGACGGGTTCCGAGGGGACTTCGCTCTTCATCTCTTCGGCGTGTGCCCTGTAATTCCTGCCCAGGCAGAGTATCTTGCCTACTGGCAGGACACCTCCGTCTTCC
>CAZPOY010000065.1:0-9748 GCA_964588345.1 uncultured Thermoplasmata archaeon | reverse complement strand
ATTCAAATATTGGTGACAGTTTTCAATATGATGAATCAACTGAAGAATTTCATGTTTCAAAAAATAATTTTTCCTCTTTAAATCAGACTACAAAGGCGAAAAACAATGGAAACAATGAAAAAGAATCAAATTATTTCGTAATTGTAGGTAATCTGTTTTTTGATGATTTTAGAACAAATCAGTATGGTGATATTCGATGCTTCCGAGTCTTATGATATTGATGGAAGAATTCAATCATACAGCTGGTTTATGGGCCAATCGAGCACTCAAGGTGAATTAATCGGTTACATGTTCGATGAATCAGGTGTTTACGAGATATATGTTACAGCCTTAGACAACGATGGATATTCAAGTACCCTGAAAATAACAATTTCCATTCCCTGAGAAAGATTATGTTGGGAAGGAATCAGTGAAAGGCCTTCTTTCCCCGATAGACCAATTTCCCGAACATCAAAAACCTTATCTAACCCACCCAGATAGAGGCATGATAAGTTGCCCGACAAATGGCTGGACATGGACCTTAACAAGATGATGCATCTTCAACTCAGCAAGAAAGAACTCCAGCAGTACTTTGTCCTTTCGGGAATTGCCATTGCTCTTGGAATTATATCGGGTTTCGTTGCCATCGGCTTCCGTTATCTCATAATTTGGGTCCAAAGTGTTTTTTTCTTAGGTGGCAACCCTCTTGACAATCGATTAGGGCTTTTGATAATCATCGTACCTGCCGTGGGAGGAATTATCACCGGCCTCATAACCTATTATTTTGCACGAGAAGCCAAAGGGCACGGCATTCCCGAAGTAATGGAAGCGGTAATTACAAAAAGTGGGAAAATTCGCCCTCGCGTAGTTTTGGCCAAAGCACTTGCTTCAGCCATCACCATTGGTTCGGGAGGAAGCGCAGGTCGTGAAGGGCCCATCGTTCAAATTGGGTCTGCCGTGGGCTCTTTCCTGGCACAAAAATTGAAGCTTCCGGCATGGATGATAAAAGTCATGGTGGGCTGCGGTGCTTCTGCGGCATTGGCAGCAACGTTCAACGCCCCCATCGCTGGAGTAATATTCTCTTTGGAACTCATCGTCCCGGAATTCAAAACGCGTTCCTTCATCCCATTGACAATTTCCTCCGTATTTGGAACCGTAATCAGCAGAATCTTTCTGGAAGACGCCATGGCTTTCCCTGTACCTACATATTCACTAGTCCATCCCGTCGAACTTGTTCTTTATCTCGTCCTTGGATTGCTGGCTGGTATTGCCGCCGTATTGCTCATCAAAACGCTTTATCACTTTGAGGACGTGTTCGATTCCTTGGAAATGCCCATGTATGTTAAACCTGCCATCGGCGGACTTTTGGTGGGCACGGTGGGCTTGATGTTTCCGCAGGTTCTTGGCCTTGGGTATGATACAATAGACATCGTTTTGAATTACAGTTCTCCGGAGGTATTCCTTGGCAAAATCGTATCGACCTCGACGCTTTTTTCACCTTTAACCGCTGCAATAATCTTTCTCATTCTTTTCCTACTATTGAAGGTGCTGGTATCTTCCTTGACCATTGGGTCGGGGGGTTCTGGAGGCGTATTTGTTCCATCCCTTTTTGTGGGAGCGATGTTGGGAGGCCTGTTTGGCATCGTTGCAGGTAAGATAATGCCCGAAGGGATGGTGGCCAATCCCGGAGCGTATGCGCTGGTGGCCATGGCCGCGATGTTTGCAGGCGTTTCTAGGGCAACGCTGACATCAATTCTCATTCTTTTCGAAATGACCCTAAATTATGAGATAATATTGCCTCTAATGTTTGCTTGCGTCATTGCCGATGCCGTGTCAATATTGATTTACAAAGATACAATCTATACCAAAAAACTTGTTCGCAAGGGCATTTTTTACGATTACGACAGAGAGGTTTCCATATTGAAAACGGTTAACGTCGAAGAAGTCATGGTGACTGATGTAACCATGGTCAAGGAGGAACAGACAATCAATGAGGTTTCCGACATCATCATAAAAACCGGATACCAAGCCTTTCCCGTTCTTGACCAACAGGACAACCTTGTCGGGATGATTGCCCATTTCGACGTCCGGAACGCTTTGAAGGAAGGGTTGGGCGACCATCTTGTCAAGGAGGTTGAAACGAGAAATCTCATTACCATATCTGCGAAGGACGACCTCGAAAAAGCCATGGAGATGATGGCATTTCACGGCGTGGGGCATCTCCCTGTTGTAAATGAGAACGAACCGGACAAGCTACTGGGATTTCTGTCTAGGTCCGATATAATGAACATCACCAAGAGCCAGTATGAGGACGAAGGCGAATTGTGATTCACCGTTTAAGCTTCCTGAACCATTTCTCCACCGGAAGCCCCGTTTTGTCAACGACCTTCCTTGCAAGATAGAGGTCTTCCCTTTCGACCCCTTTGCCCAAATACATGACAGCCAGAACGCATCCGAAGGCAAGAACGGGCCCGATGAACGCCCACCACCAATGGGAAGGGGCCGCCAATTGAGATGGAAATGTAAGAAGAAGGCCTGCAAGGAGATACGTGCCGATGAACATTTTCAGGTTCGTCTTGGTAAATGGCTTCCCTTCGCCTTTGAGCATGTAAAGAAGAAGCGCTCGGAAAACGGTGACGCTGACCAAAAAAGCGATGCCCGCTCCCATCATTCCCAGAAGGGGGATGAGCCCGAAGCAAAGTACGAGGTTCAAACCCGCGTAGATGGCCGATGCCCAGAATACGGAACGGGACCTTCCCACGGCTATCAGCGTATACAATCCCGGACCCAGAAATGAAAGGGGGAGTGAAACAAGGGCCATGACCCGCAGGACGCTGGCACCGGGTAGGTATTCCGGTCCAAAAAGAAGGAATATCACCTGCCGTGGGAATAGAAAGAGCATGAAAAAGAGAGGAGTGATTACGGCAAAGAGCCATTTGGTGATGACGGCATAACTCCTCCTAACGCTTTTCAAGTCCCCCGATGCGAACAAGCCCGACACCACGGGAACATAGATGAAACCAAAGGCCATGGTGAGAAGGGTTGAATACTGGGCCATCTGGAAAACCGTGGAATAGATGCCGATGACGTTTTCGGGCCGGAAAAAACCAAGAATGATGACGTGGGCCCTGGTCACGATGAGGTTGGCCACCCCTTGCCCCATCAATGGCAGGGAGAACAAGAGGAGGGATTTTTCAAGAGGCCCGAATTGTAAAGAAAAACGCACGCCACGGGGGTGTTTTTTGCGGACGTGCATGAAAAGGAAAGCCGTGGCCAACACATTGCCCAGTGAAACGGTCCCAACGGCCCAATAGAAGTTCTTGTCGAAATACAAAACCATGAGATAGAGGATTATCGTAATGAAAGAAGGCAAGATGTCCGAGAACATTACCCGTGGGAAGGTTTCCTTGTGCCCCCTAGTAAGGGAAACCAGCATGGTTCTCAGGGACATGAAGGGGAATGAAATGATCATGACCCAGAGGGCCGTCAGAAAACCCTCGCTCCTGAACGCCGTCGTTGATTCAATCAAAGGCGAAATGAGGAACAAGAGAAGAACGATGAATGCAGAGAGGATGAGCGTGACGGTGAACACGAAGGAAGACGCCCGAGCAATCTTATCGTCCCGGTCTTTTTCTGAAAGATAACCGATGTAGCGCGCAAGCCCTTCGCCCATGCCAAGTTGTCCAAAGGCGGTGGGAATCATGATGACCATAAGCGAATAGTACAAAATGCCCACTTCACCGGGGGTCAAGGTTCTCGTGAAGAGGACCCGCATGCCCAAGCCCAGAACGAGTGAGGTCCCCAACCCGACCATTACGTATATGGTGCCCTTGGCCACTTTCGCCAGGGAACCATTGAGCCCTGCATTTTCATGGGAAACGCTTTCTGCAGACCCTTCCATGTTTTGGGGAGAAACAAGGGGGTTTAAATAATGAGCGGAGATTTGAAGTATCAGTCCGTTTATTCATGAAAAGATGAATCTCCGATATGCCGGTGCCAGGGGAGAAATTCCTGACAAAGACGCATTTTTAGAGATGGGGCGAGAACTGAGCCAAACCATTTTCGTAGCCATTGACCCGGAATGCATCATGGGAGAATTGCATCTCAAGACGGCCCTCCTTCATTTTCAAAGGAGGCGTAGGAACGGAAAGGTCCGGTCCAAGAACGAGTCGCTGGAGATAATGCTCTGCCTTGCAGGCACCCACCAGATAAGCATGGCCTTGGAGGTTTGCGGAGTGGACCCCGAAAAGTGCGAATGCGTTGTCGTTTGGGACGGGGAAACGGAAAAGAACGACATGCTGGACCATCTTTCGCTTCAAGAAGACCCCTCCCTCCTTCTTCCCGAGGGAAAAAAGAGCATTTTCCCAGGACCGCCGGACGGGACAAGCGACTTGGAATCCTGGGCCGTTGAAATGGTAAACATATCGCAACTGGTTTGATAAAGGATGATTTCGCAGAAAAGTTAAAAAAGTTGCAGGGCTTCAGCACATCAAAGAGGGGCCATATCTACCCTCACTTGGGAAAAAGGAGTTGAAAAAAATGGCATGCAAGATTGGCCACACACCGGAGCATTTTAATAGGTGTTCCCAGTGGGTCGGAAAGAATGGCGCCACATCGCAACCCACCATCGGGAAACCGTGCAAATGGTGCGTTAATTGGTCAGAAGACGAATGAGGTGCAATTCCATCAGATAAGTTTATAGGACCTTAATCCAGTTGAAGGAATTGGAAGAAAGAAGGTAAAAAGATGCAGAAAGGTCAGTTCGTTGGATTGATAATCGCTCTATCCCTGATAGTCGCCGGGGTCCTGGGTTTTTGGATATACTGGGAAGTAACCCAATCCGACGTCGAGATGGACCTTTCTCATGAAAAGCTCACAGTAGGCCAGATTCTGAAATGCAAGGTTCTGAATGCCAATGAAGACGATACATACCTATGGGATTTTGGCGACGGGACCAATGAAACCGGTGCCAGCGTGGAGCATTATTACACCAGCATAGGAGAATACAACGTCACCCTGTATCTGGTGGAAGATTCCCAAAAGGAAGAGAAAGGCGTCCAATTTGTCAAGGTCACGGACCTAGTTTTCCGTTTGCCCGAACCGCGATTTGGCGACTTGGCCACCTACGATCTGGTGGGTTTCCTAAACGCATCGGATTCCGACGGAATAATGACGTTCCAGCAATCGGAAGAGAACATTTCGCTCATCGGCCTTGAGTTCCTATTGGAAGGGCCACTTAGAATGAACTGGAACAACGAAACGGCATATGACGGATACGGTCACCTGCATGACGTTCTGGCCAGAGAGTTCGTGCTGGATTCGGTCCTTGACGGGCTTCTAATCGGCAAGACGAGCGTCGGGACGATACAGTTTGACATGAATGACATGGACATGAAGGTCGCCTTCACAGACAACCTTGACCTGGACACCAACGGAACGGTTGTTACGGATACCGACCTCGAATTCAACTCATCGGGAAATGCACCAATGGGCATAGACGCCTTCGAGATGAGTTCCCATCTCTTTCAGGATTTTAGAATTCCCTCGCTCATTTCGCTTACCCAGGCCGGATTATACGGAAACAACATTTCCATGAGCACCACTGAGTATGTGGTGCCCAACATACTCACATGGGAGATGGTTGGACCTGAGAACATGGGCGGGGAACCGGTGTATCATTTCCGTGGGTCAATTCCCTCGGACACCGAAGTCACCTTTGACATATGGCTGGGCAAGGCAAACAACAAGATTCCCCGATTCAGGATATCGGTGAATGACGAATCCAACGCGGAAATGAGTATTCTTCTGGAAGGCAGGCTCATTTCGGACGGTAGGGGCGACGAAGTTATCCCGTACGGTTCGTGCCGTCAAGACGTTTGGTATCATCTTTTGCCTTCTAGGCCGGACCTTGAGATAATGTCACAGACGGGTCTCAGGCGTCTACCCCACGTGGGCACAAATGAAACGTGGTTTGGCAATTACACTCCAGAGACCGCAATTTCTCAAGCAATGGCAAATCAGACGGTCAGCCATTATTTTAACAGTCATGCCGACGCCTTTGTTTCAATGGCTTCATTTGGCCATCCCAGCAATAATACCTCCTTCTGGCATTTTGATTTCCTAACCAGCGAGAACGCCTCAATGCTTCAGTTCGAAGTTTACAAGACCCTGGATGAATTCACAGTCGTAAATGCCACGGTGGTTGCAGTAGAATCACCCACAGGCAAGCTCCCCGCTACCGAGATACTCACTTTTTCCCAGGCGGAAGCTCTCTTGGCGAATGACCCCTTCCTCACCGCACATGGATACAACGATGGACCCGTGTCGAACTGGACGTTGACGTACGTTCTTGAGCTGAACGTGATGCAGGACGGCATCGGTTCCGGTGGTCTTACGACGCTTTTGGGCGGCATTCCGGAAGGAAAAGGATATGTGTTTTCGAAGAACGATGGTTCAGTGCAGGTTGCATTCGATGCAGACGACGGTTTCCTCTATTTCGTAAATGAAAGTAAAGGAGAGACCGATTTTTTCTGACGTCGCATTCAACCAACGCGTTCCCATCTCTCCAGTTCCAATACCTTGGAGAGCGTGGACCCACGCTTTATCTCTTCTCGTAGCCGGTTCTCCCGTTCAAAAACGTCCAGGGCTCGATTGGCAATCTCGGTAACCTGTTCTTTGGGAACGACTACGACGCCGGAATCATCGCCGATTATCCAGTCCCCCGTCCGAACTTTCTGGCCCCCGGCGTTTATCTCAAGCCCGATTTCGCCGTGCCCTTTGGGTTCTCCGGCATCGGGAACGACGTGCCGTGAAAAGACGGGAAAACCCATCTCCCTTATGGAATCGATGTCTCTGGTGGCACCGTCAATGACTACACCTTCCACCCGATTTTCCATAGCGGAATTGGAAGCCAGTTCGCCCCACACCGCCTTTTTTCTTCCTCCTGCATCGATGACGATGACGCTCCCCGGTTCCGCCTGGTCGATGGCTTCCACGGGTTTGGCCCAGTCCCCGTCCATCGTTACGACGGTCAGTGCCGGTCCGATTAACTTGAGACCCGGGTTGCTTCTGGGAAGGATGTCCTTCATCGCTCCCTTGGTGTGCATGGCATCGGCGACGTTGGGCGTAGATGCTTTTTGGAAAGCCACGCGGACGTCCTCATGACTATACTTCTTGAAAAGGTCGGACCGTTCTGGAACCCCGGTTTCCATGGCTTTTTTCACGTTCCTGGCAGCACCTGTGACGTCTTTGGCCTTGATGATGGCCCCGCCCACGATGATTATTGACGCGCCCGCTCTAACTATTTCAGGAACCGTTTCGCTGTTGATGCCTCCTGCCGCAGAAACGGGGATGTTCACATTGGCGACGATGTTCTTCAGTGATTCCACGGGATTGTCACCCCGCATCTGTTGGTCTATACCAACGTGAACGCATATCATGTCAATGCCGAGTTTTTCCACCTCTCTGGCCCGACCGATTTTGTCTGTAATGTTGATGAGGTCCACGATGATTTTACAGCCGTACTGGTTGCCTGCTTTGACGGCTTCGGATATGGTCTCGTCATCCGCTACGCCAAGTACGTCAACGTAATCAGCTCCGGCTTTGGCGGCAATCTCCACTTCAAAGGAACCGACGTCCATGGTTTTCATGTCCGCCACAACGGGAATGCCCGGAAAGCTTCTCTTCAGGTCCTTGACGATGCCGATGCCTTCGCTTTTGATGAGGGGTGTCCCCGCCTCAATGACGTCAACGCCCCCTTCCACCGCTTCCTTTGCAATCTGGATGGCCCTTTTCCTGTTCATCATGTCAAGAGCCACTTGGAGCTTGGGACCATCTTTCATGAACATGGAATCGAGGTCGGGGATTAAAGGATTATGCATTAGAGAATGTCTTCGCATCAGAATTCTAAATTTGTATGTTCGAATCCGATAATTGCATTTCAAGTATAGGTTATCTTTCTTTTTTTCCCTAGGGTTTTCGCGTCTATTAGGCGTAAAAGGGCATCTTAAAGCATTAATAGTCCTTGTGCATTGTCCTTTTAGGTTCGCGAGGGATGACTTCGGACAACGATACGGATAGTCAGGAAAAGCTCCGACTTCATAGGGAAAAGCTCAATTCTCAATACAATAAGATAAAGGAGACCGCATTCATTCTAAAAAAACGCATGGAGACTTTCAAGGAGGTCCAGGAGAAGATCAACAAGATGGAATCGGCTTCTGCTGAGAAGATGATGGAACTCCAGGGGCATACGCAAGACCTCCACGAAAGAAAATCACAACTCGACATGCTGGCCAACACCCTCAACCGGCAGATGGACCTCATCAGGAACGAATCAAGGCGTCTTGAAGAGAAGGAAAAAGACCTGGAAGACCTGAGATTGACCCTAGAAGAAGAAAGGGACAAGCTGGAAGAAAGGCAAGATGACTTGGACCAGCGGAATGAGAAGATACTCGACATTTCTGAAAAGTACGGTGAAAAGGAGGCCGCCCTTGCCGACAGGCATGAACGCCTAGAAGAACTCGAGAAAGACATCATCGACCGGGAATCAGCCCTTGAAGAGCGCATGGAAAAGCAGGAAGACATGGCGGAAGAACTTGCCCATCTTTCGGACGTGGCCAAGGAGAATCTTGAGAACGTCGAAGCGGTTTCCGATGCCGTTGAAGAACGCATCCTTGAATTGGACGAGAAACGGACCCATCTACATCAGATGCAGGAAGAGATAGACGAAGGGACGGACAAGATGGCCCTGCTTTATGACAAAATCATCAGCCAGATAAGTGAACTTGAAAAGAATTACGACAAGGTCAAGGGCGGGGAAACCGAAGAACTTGAAAATCTGCTCGCAGAAAAGGAATCGAAGATATCCCAACTTGAAGAGGAGATGGAGGAACTTCGGAAGAAGACGGCGGATGAATCTTCCGAAAAACTCGATGCCCTTAAGGATAAATTGATTGAGAGAAAAGAGCTTCTTGACGAACGCGAGATGTCTCTCGACATGCGGGAAGAAGACCTCAACGCCGTGAAAAAGCGCCTTGACGCATTGGAGGAAAAGCTGGAAAGCAGGGAACGGGACATCGAGGAACAGCTCAAGGCGATGAAAAAGAAGAAGCCGGTACCTAAAAAAGACGCCCCGCCGGTCAAGAAGCCGGACTACGCTCAGTACCAGGCCAAGCCCATAGAAAAACCGTTCATCGCACGGGACCTTCAAAAGACCATCGACCGCTTTCCATTCCTTGTGATAATTTCTACGCCAAAGGGCGGAACCATCGTATCAAAGAAACTGGTGGAGACCTATGCCAAGGACCTAGCGGGAAGGGCATGGTTCTGTTTTGCTCCCAATCAGAAAACCCAGGGCCTTGTTAAAAAGCGTCTTCCTCCCACCGGAGCCATGCTTGTTTTCGTAAATGGCGAACTCGTCGAGAACATATCTGCCCAGATATTCGAATTCGTATTCCCTGCAGTAGTTGAAAAATACCTGAACGTTTGATTTTTCGATTCGTAGCCGTTTTCTGTTTTCTTAAAACGGTTTTAAAAACCGGGGCAATCTGACATTTTCTTGAAAAGCCCTCCGTTCAAACCTAAAGTATATATATCCACTCATTCCTTTTCAATTTGCATGAGCAGTTCTTCGAAAACCCATGATTTGCCCATTGAAGATTTTGAACAAAAGGTAGAGAATCTCAGGGAGGAATTGGCTCGCTTGAGGATGGAGAACTCCGAATTGGTGGAAATCAGCCGAAGGACCGTCGGTGAAAGGCGTTACCTTGAA
>CAZPOY010000064.1:0-9807 GCA_964588345.1 uncultured Thermoplasmata archaeon | reverse complement strand
AATTCTCTCGTTCTCAATCCTTTTTTGCATGAATCGTGGCTTCTGAGAGCCAAGATTTTTGAAAAAATCGGCGACTGGTCCGAGGTGGATTATTCTTATTCCGAAGCGGTTTCATCCCTGAAAAATCTACTTGTCAGGGACCCGGAAAACAAGCACGCGCTTGAACAGATTTCCCATGTTATGCAGGTCATCGGAAATTACGAGGATGCGGCCTACTTTCTGAAAAAGGCATACGAAAAACATCCGGACAATGTCGATTTCGGAAAGGAACTCGCCCAAGTCCGCTTCATCCTGGGAAAAGCCAAGGAAAACGTTCCTCTGCTGAAACGGATTCTTGAACAGGACGAAAAGGACACGGAAGCCGAGTGGATGCTGGCAAGAGCCATTCTCACTTCCAACACGGTTTGCAACAGGGAAACATTCGCGGAGACCCATAACCTCCTAAAAACGGCCTGCAACATGGTGGAGGAAGACGCTCCAAAAGAGAACGTCGCCAAGCAGGTCCGGCAATTGCTCGATTCACCCATGCATACTTCTCTGAAAACTCTGGTGCTGGACAAAGCCATGGAACACCATCCCGGCCTTGTTGAAAAAGAGGCAGAGAAACTCTCCGGGGTGGAACCCGATTTTCCTGGCTGGTACGTAATCCAGGCAAAAGCCCAGGCCCGTCTTTCCAAGAATAAGGAGGCCGAAAAGAACTTCATCAAAGCATACGGCATCGAACCGTCATCGGCCGAAACGGTGTTCAATTACGGACAGTTCCTGGAAGGGCAAGGCCGTTATGACGAAGCGGGGAAGCTTTATCTGGACCGGTTCTTCGAATGTGGTGATGAGGAAACGGAAAAAAGGGGCCGCAACGTTTTGGAAAATGTGAAGAACGCCAAGCTTAAGGAGAAGATGAAAACGGTCTTCGGCTGAATGTTTTTGTCAAAGCAAGAAAATAAAACCTACTGGAAAGGTCATAGCGATTTCTTCTGTTTTTGGTACATCTGAAACACTTCCCTTGCCGTAGTCGCCTCCTCAATGCCCTTGTCCGTTCTCTCCCTGCCGGTGTAACGCGGGAACCGCAGCGCCAGCCCCTGTTCCCCCAATGAGTTTTTGCAGGCAGTATGGTCTGGAGAAACCGACAGTTCAGCTCCCATTATCTCCAGGCATATCTCAGGTTCAAACCAGACGTCGGGTATTTTCACGTAATCGAGGACCCTAGAAGGCCCTTCACTCTTCAGGCGGTCAAGTTTCTCCTTGAAATGTTCAAGGTCCTTGTCGGTAAGGCCGGACCCCAGTTTGCAAAGTGTTTCAAGATTGCCCGTGTCCTCGTTCATCACTGCCATGAGAAGAGCACCATAATATCCCGTTCTCCTTCCCCGACCGTGGTATCCTCCAACGACGATGCAGTCAAAGCTATCGAGGAGTCCTTCCTGGTAATCGGCCTTGAACTTGACCCACTGCCACCCGCGGGCTCCGGCACGATATCGGGACCCCGGGTCCAGGGACTTGGCCATGACCCCCTCCGCTCCCATCTCCAGCGCTTCATTGAAGAACTCTTCGGCCTTTTCCGGCTCGTCGGTGACAAGCCCTTTGGACATTTCAACCTTCTCTGACGGTTCGAAGATTCTCTCAAGTTCATCCCTGCGCTCCTTCTGGGAGGAAGATAGCCATTCCTCTCCATCGCAGTAAAGGCAATCAAAGAGAAGGAATTTCACGGGCACCTCTTCGATGGTCTCATCCAGGTCGTGCTTCCTTCCCCTTCTTCGGGACACCCTCTGGAACGGCAGGAATTCGCCTCCGGGCCCTACGGGAACGGCTTCTCCTTCAACGATGGCCTCTTCCCCAAGAAAAGCCTCTTCCAGGGCTTTAGCAATGTCGGGGAACTGGTCGGTTATGTTCTCCATTCTTCTGGAGAAAAGGGAAACCGTTTCGCTAATGTGGGCTTGAACCCGAAGACCGTCGTATTTGTATTCAAAAAGGGCCGTTCCACCCAGCTTTTCCAGGATGGCTTCCAGCGAGCCAAGGCGTTCGGCCAGCATGGGCCTTAAGGGCGTGCCAACAGAGACCCTGACATTCCGGACCCCTTCCATTCCTGCATTTGAAAGGGCCTGGGCCACTCTGCCCAGGTCGGAACACCGGTTGTACGCCTCCTCGATTTCGTCCCTTTCCTCTTTGGAAGCAAAAGCCAGCGAGAGTGCATCGATGATTATCATGGAAGCGGACCCGATGCGGAGTTTGCCCCTAACCATCCGGGTCGTAAAACGGGCATCCAGCGGGTCGCCGTCATGGAGGACCCCTGCAAGAATTCTCATCTTCTTCTCCTGGGAACCGGGGCCTGTAGCATCGGCAATCGCAGTCAGTTTATCATATACGTGCAAGAGGGTGAGGGGGGTTGAAAAGAGGGTCGTCTGCCTGCCCCTTTCCATGAGATGTTGAGCGGTCTTGCCGATGTCCCCCTCCTTGAGAAGGACCTCTTCGACTTCCTGACGAGGGAAACGCGATGCCTGGGAAAGCGCCTCGATAAGAAGTTGGGAAGAGAGACCAAACTCCTTTTCTTCGTATTCAGGACGGACCCTGCCGGTTAGAAGATAGGCGAGGGGAGCAACCTCTTCCGGGTTTGCCTTTTTGAAAAGACCGCTGAGAATTTCCGCCATCTCAAGCTTGGAAGGTGTTTTTTCCACTTCGAGGAGCGTTTGCGACACCCTGGAAAATTCCATGGTACGGCAAAAGCAGGATTCTATAAGAAAATTCGCCAACATTTAATAGACCTCAACCGCCTTCATGGTCCAATGGTAGACCTTCCCGAACCCAGGTACGAATTCATCGAAGGAAAGCGATGCAAGTTTCACGACGGACTGGCCGTTGTCAAGCATTCCTGCGGCGAATATCTGTGCAAAGAGTGCATCAGGGAAACGGGGCTTTGCCCCGAATGCCACAAACCGGTGAAGCTTCCTGAACGAAAGAAGACCAAAAGAGGCGTTGAAGCCACCGAACCGTCCAAGGAGACACCAGTCAAAGAAACGGCCTTGGAAAAGGTGTCCGGGAAGGAAGAAGAAACACCGCCTCCCCCTCCAAAAGAAGAGGGAGACGAAGAGAAAGCCAAGGAAGATGCGTCCTCCCGCAAGAAAAAGAAAGATGAAGACGAAGAAGACGAGGACCAAGACGAAGAAGACGATGATAATTCGGCCTCGGCCCGAAAGAAAGAGAAGTTCGTCCGGCTCTGATTTTTTGTTAATCCGATAATTCGACCAACCTGTCGAGAGATTTGGCCGATTCCGGGTTCTGAACGATGAATTCTCGTGCAATGGACGTTACGCTTTGGGGGATTACGACGTTCATCCTTTTTGCCAGTTTGTTCATCAAAACGAGGTTGTGTATGGCCATGACCCGATGCGTCCTTGCCTTGAGGTATTCAAAGGACTTTTCAGCCAACGCCCTGCCTTGTTTCTCTTCACCAGGTTGTGAGAGATGGCACAGCGATAGAAGAACCAGCGTCTTGGCGTATGCTTCGGCGACATTGACCGAATCGAGATTCTCCTTCAGCCCTTCCAGGGATTTGACCGCATTTTCGGTATCACCTCGCATCATCATTTCGATGGACCGTCCCAATACTATGCCCGCGGATAATTGTGGGATGTTCACCTCTTCATTGACTTTTTCCATCCCTTCGATGCTCTTGCGGAGTTCTTTGTCATTTAGCAGGAGCGAATACACCTCCGCACGATTATAATGGACCCTGGCCATGGCGCTTGCATCCTTCATCTTTTCGAATATCTCACCGGATTCCTGAAAGAGTTCCAGGGCTTTTGAAATGTCTTTCTGATAAATGGATATTAGTCCTTTGTTTTGCATGGTTTCCGCAATACTGCGAATATCCCCTATCCTCTCGAAAACCCCCATTGCTTTATCGACCATCTCCATGGCGTAAGAGAAGTTGCCAAGACGATAAGAGATGATGGCAAGGTTGTTATATGACGCCCCTAGGCCTTTCTTGTCGCCTATCTTGTCGAATATTTTCATCGAATCCGTCGTCCATTTCAATGCCGTCTTGTTATCCCCTTTGTCTCTTGCCACAAGCCCGATGTTGTTGGACATCTGCGCGGCTTTCCGCACGAGTTTGAGAGAGTCGTACGTCTCGTAAGCTTTTTTCCAGTTCTCAATGGCCTTGTCCAATTCACCGCTGTAAAATTCTAGCGCTCCAAGGTTTCTATACGCTTCTGCGAATCCCTGGAGGTCGTCTTCAGGCGTATTTTCAAGCCGCTTTTGAAGGTAGTCCCTTCCCTCTTCGAAATTGCCCTGCCGATAGTGATAAACGCCGAAAGCACCGAGAAGTTCTCTATAGGCCGGCGTTCCTTCCGAAAGCACCTCCTCGGCTTCGGTGAGCGACTCGAAACTGGCCTTGAGCTTCCCCATCCTTATCTCCACAGAACCCTTGAGGGTCAGCAAACGGCCCAGATACTCACCTTGGACCCTGTCGATTTTGTCTTCGATTGCGTTTATGCACGCCTCCAGTTCGCCCATGATTTCAAGGACCTCTGCATTGTAATACGCGATTTGGGCAAAACGTTCTTCAGAAGGGGAGAGCAAGGTCAATGCCTGTTCATAGAATTGATGGGCCTCCATGTTTGCGAACTGCTTTTTGGCCACGTCAGCTGATTTGAGGAGATATTTCACCGCCCTCTTGGAACCTGATTTGAAATAGTGATGGGCCGTCATGAACACGCTCGAAGGGCGTTCCTCCTCCAGGGTTTCGGCAATGACCAGATGGTAATCTTTCCTTGTAGGGACGGGTATAGATTCGTAAATGGCTTCCTTGAGCCCGGGGTGGTCGAAGGACATCTGCTCTTCCTTCCTCTTTACGAGCTTCGACGTTTCGGTGAGGGTTCGGAGCAGTCGGACCTTCCGAAGTTTCTTCAATCCCAGCATTCCCGAGATGAAGTCCGGGTCGAACTCCATGCCAAAGACGCTTGCCAGTTCCAGGAATTCCTTTTCTTCCTCGTCGAGTGCTTCGAGCCTTCTAAGCACGACGTCTACCACCCTAGGAGGAAGCTTGGTAGCCCCTTTCTCCTTAACATAATCAACCGTTTCCAGGATGAAAAAAGGGTTGCCACCCGTGAGCCCGTTTATTTCATCGACAAGTTCCTCGGACAGGGGTCCTTCTCCCTTTAAGAGAGACCTTATGAGCAATCTTGAATCGTCATCAGCCAAACGGGGGACCCGGAGCAATTCGACGATGCCTTCCCGGGACATGAGGCGGAGCATCTTCTTCAGGGGTCCTCCTTCTTCAACCTCTTCTTCCCTGAATGTTCCGATTAGGAGAATGGGCAATTCTTTGACATTTCTCGAAAGATAATGAATGAGCGACAGGGTGGAATCGTCAGCCCATTGCAGGTCGTCAATGAATATGACCAGGGGCTTTTCTAAGGAACGTCTTTTCAAGCCCTCAAGGACGCTTTCGAATATTTTGGGCCGTTTCATTTCTGGGTCGTTCTCAAGATGGTCCACGCCATCGTATCTTCCGCTGACCACCAGTTCTTGAATCTCCGTTTCTGCATCTTCGAACAAGGAAAGGTCTCCGTCCCATTCTTCAAGGGCACCGCTAAATTCCCGCGAAACGCTTTCAAGAAGGTCCCTCATGTCTGCCCTTAGAAGTTCGTTGTCCTTGCCTCTTATGAGCGACACCAGGGAGAACATGGGTTTGGATTCGATGACCACCTTGTAATCGCCGTACTCCAGCCCGGAGAGCTGTCCCTTGCCCCTTGATTTCTCGTCATGCAAAGTCATGGAGTCATCTACGAATGATGAGACCGCGGAAAGCATGGAAGAGAATATGTCGGCGTCAAGGCCCGTCGCCTCCCTTTCAAACTTGGCTACGGGGATGCCGTCTTTGGTAACGAGAAATATCGAATCGAGCTTGGGAGGGGCTTCCCATGTCAGAGAATCCTCCATGCCAAAGGTTTTCAACGCCTCCCTAAAAGGGAGAAGCGGTGCGCCGGATTCGGGAAGGCACCACCCCTTGGAGTGAGAAAGTCCGTCGATGTCTACCATGGACCGTTCCACAAGGGTCGTTTTGCCCACTCCCGCCTCACCCGACAGTGCAAGCGTCTTGCCTTCGCCTTCCTTGGTCGCTGAGACTATGCCCTTCACCTCTGACAAGAGGTCGTTTCTGCCAACGAAGAGACCATTACCCTTGGTCATCTTTCCCTCCAAAGGACAATTCAACATAAGCGTTGGAATCCTTTTCCCTATTGCGAAGTTCCCTGAGACGTATGACCTCAAGGTTCTCCGGGTCAAAGGCCTTGGACATGCCAGGAATGTGGGCATCGCCCACGAAGGCCACCAATTCGGGGTACCTTTCATTGATGCGCTTGATGTTGGAAACCATGTACTTGTTTCTGTCGTCTATCAGCACCTTCTTGATGGGCGGAAATTGCTTTTCCAACACATCAAGATACGCCTCGCTGTCGTCCTGGAACGCTTCAATCTCGCCCTCGATGGTCTCCGTGGATGTGAAAGAACCGACGATGACGCCAAAGAGCATCTTTAGCCGGTGCCATAAGGTGAGCCCGGACCACATGCTATTCCACGTGCGCCGGGCATCCATGTCGATGCCAAAGACCTTGGCATTGATCTGTTTGGCGGACTTTATCGCTGCCAGCATTTCGCCCCCGACCTGAGTGCCGTATCTCTGGGCCAGATTCTTTTGGAAATTGGCAAGCAAACGGTAAGCCATGGGCGCATCCCCACCGGATTGGTCAGACTGAAGGGCGATGTATCGGGCCCGGTCCAGTTCCAAGCAGACGGCATCGGGCATCCTTTCGATGATCACATCGTGAATCTGATTGCTTATATCCATTACATGACCGACGCCTACCAGCGTTATCATCGTCTTTCAATGCCGTAGCTGGTTTAATATCCTTTCTGAAACCGTCCAGGAACGCTTTTGGGCAGATGATTGTTTTAAATATAATAAAAAAAATGTGAAACCGTGTATAGCATACCTTCGGAGGAAGAGATAATCGAAGCCGCCAGAAGAGTCTTTGAGAGGTGTTCCAGAGTGGAGACCCAAAAAGGGCTTGCCGAACTCATTCTTGAGGAACTGGACAACGACGAGTACCGGTTGAGCGGGAGGAGAGCAAAAAGCATCGTGTTGGACGCTGGCATCGCCGAACTGGAGGTTGAATATCGAGAGATGTCTTCCAAGGGCACGCCGAGGAAATGCCCCGTCTGTTCCGGAAAAGTAAAACCGTTGAAAAACAAAACGATATTCGACGGTACCGTGACGCTGGGTTTTGAGTGCGTTTCCTGCGGTTATTGGTCGGGACTGCACAAGAGGGTTCCAGCGCTATACGTATTCAAGAGGAGATGACTTATGGAAAAACGATTGGACGGCGACAAGCTTCTGATAAAATTCGAATCGGGCGAAGATTTCCTGGATAATCTGAAAAACGCCGTAACCGACATACCCGCTGGTGGATTTTACATTTTGATGGGCGTGGGCATGCTTAAAGACGCGGAAATCGGTTACTTCACCGGAGAATCATACGACAGGAAAAAACTGGAAATTCCCCATGAGATAGTCGCCCTGCACGGGAGCATTTCAAAGAAAGAAAGCATCGTTCCACACGTTCATGTTGGGCTTGTCGGTCCTGACCACGAAATGGTGGGCGGACACCTTTTCGCAGGAAAAGTCGAGGTCGTTTGCGAAGCGATACTTTTGAAAACCGACGTGGTCCTGGGAAGGACGGTTGATGAGGGGACGGGGCTTTCGCTTTTGTCTTTTCATTGATTAAATAAGATAATCAATACGAATTGAAGCAACATTTCATTTCCGTTGTTGTTTGGAAAAACGGTTTCTCTCCAACAATACAAAGGCGATGTTGCTTCTTAATCATATTAGAAGCTTTAGAGAAGAAGGTAAATAATTTTTGTTAAAATACTAATTGGCCTTCCATTGTAACGTGAACCCAATAGCCCCGTCCTGGAACCATCTTCCAATATCCGGGAAGATAAACAAGATTGTAATCCCATGACTGATTGCTCATCTGGACCATGTCCCAGGATATTCCCGTGAAAACTTCGTTTATTGTTCTTTTTTCAAGGGAAGGATATCCGATGAGGTTCCATCCTTTCTCAAGATGAATTGGAATGGGTTCATTCCAAATATCTCCATACAAGGGCAAATAGGCGTTCTCCTCGAGATGAATCCATACTCCCATCTCCGGCTTTATCTCATGAAGGGTATTGAGCCAAACCGGCGAATCTGTGTTCCAAGTGAGCCATTTCTCCTGGACATTGTCGTAATACTGGACTTGGTCGAATAACCCGTCAATCGGAGAGAAAAGGTTCTCGATGGAAGAATCTGATTCGTTGGTGGGGATTGAGATGAGGTTCCAACCCTTTTCAAGGGGAATCATGATTGTATTATCATCTTCCTGGAGGGCTATGGCAATGTACTTGCTCTTGTTCATAGTAATTTCAGCAAAAGAGTCAAAATATCCCGGTTTGCTGACCGTAATATTATACGGAGAAAAATCGAATTTGGTTGATTTGTTCTGGTAGAATTCCTTGAGGACCGTCCAGTTCAGATGGCCGTTAGAATCTGTGGTGAAGTTTTGGTCGAATGTGCCGTTTGAATTATCCCGGATTCGTACATTGGCGTTGGGTACTATTTTTCCAAACGAATCGGTTATTTTTGTGTGGAGGTACCAGTTGACGGTTAGGTCGGTATTTGAATTCCAGAATTTTACTTTTGTTTTATTAAAAGATGTGTTAGTGAGAAAAAAATATGCATCGGAAAGAGATAGGTCAAACATATCCGTATTTTTTATTGAGCAGTTAATTATTGGAACTGTTCTAGGACCCGAAGATGCAATACCGTAGTTCCCACCTCCAATTTCAAATGAATTATTACTCAAATATGCCTGACACCACTGACCTAGATAAATTCCATCTTCTGTGCAATTAATAATGATATTATCTGAAATGATTGGATTTGAATAAAACAATACTTGAAATGCGTTAGCAGTAAATTCTCCTCTTCCTGATTCTGTGATAATATTTTTTCTAATAATCGGATTGGAACCTTTTGGATTGGAATTATCTACGCCGTCAACCCATATGCCGTAGGTCTTACTTTGAGTTATAACATTATTCTCAATAGTCCCGTTGGACCAAGCCGTGGCCATCACGCCTGTGTCGCACCATTCGATTGTGTTGTTTGAGATGAGGGCGTTGGAGCCGTAGAGGACAATACCATATCTGTTATTCGAGATGTTGTTATTACCAACTATTGCGTTATCCGTTTGAATGAAGAGACCTTTGTATGCGTTTGTTGGAGCAGGAGGCTCTATTACCCAAAGTCCTGTCCCACATCGATGCAATTCACTATTCTTCATAATAAAATTCGCATTCTCCCTAACAAGGAAAAGGAAAGTATATGCAATATCAGTGACGGTGATGTTGGAAGCATCGTATCTTGTTGTATTGTCGTTATCCCAATCCAAAACGTACATGGCACCACCATCCCAGACATCTATTTTCCATTGTTTAGTGGATGAATTATTCATTAGGAGCGTTACGTTGTGTAGAGTCAGGTTTCCTCCAGATTTTATAGTGATATTCCCCTCCATGATTATCGTACAATTTCTATATTCTCTAACATCTGTGACGTTCCAAGACCCGAATGCGTACACGACTCCACCTTCTTGTGGTTGGGATGGAGCATTTTCATTTTTTCTTTCTGAAACGGAAATTTCTCCAGGTAGAATTTCAACAGTGGATAATGTTAACAATATGAAAAGAATAAAGATTATTATC